>JAIKXA010000052.1 GCA_024684355.1 Lachnospiraceae bacterium | reverse complement strand
AAAAATAAAGAATCTTAGCTAAATAAAAGAACACGAATCTACTTAGCAACATAGATGTTTAGACTATATGATATTAAAAGTATATTTGGAGTTAATGGAAACATGAATAGACTACATATAAATCAAGATTATCCAGTGGATAGTCTTTGGGATTTCTTTTGCCAACATTTAGGCGGGTTGATGAACTCGCATTATCATGATATAGTAACTTATTCAGGTGCTTTTTTAGCATGCATAATAATGTTCTTTGTTAAAAAACATATTAGGGTTAAATGGGTAAATATCCTGATGGCTTCGTGTTTATCTTTTGGGTTTTACTCGGTTTGTGCTATTAATTCGTACAGATTAAGAATGAATACTAATTGGACGCTGGTAGCATTTGTGGCACCGATGGCTTATCTTACGATCATTGATCTGTTACGCGGGGATTGGATAAACCGTGTCACAGTATATAGCGGAGCACTGTTTATTGCTGCATATAATTATATATACTGCATAATAAATGAAGACCATCATAAGATGTGTTACTCTTTAAAGTGGTTTATATTATTGTTTGGTATAGCAGGGTATGTTAGAAATATTGTAAATTCTGTTAATAAAAGGAAGAAGGCTAAGGAGAGCAATATTTCTACAGAGAATATAGAGACAAAGAAAACTGCAGAAACTACGGAAGCTTCAGATATTCCGGATATGATAGATGCTAAGATAGCTTATACGGAAAACACTCCAGAAACAGAAAACAGCAGGGATCCCGAATGATCCCTGCTGTAACTTTTTGTCTATAATTTATCCAACTGTTTGAATGTTTATAACTGACTATTTAACCAGCTTACCAAACAGCTTTGCAAAGAACCCCTTGGGTTCTTCTTTTATTTCTTCCTCCACATTCGGCTGTTCCTGTTTAAATTGCTCATACTCGGCATCGAGGTTAAAGTCATCTGCACTGAAGCCTTCGCCGTAAGCGGGAGTGGACTGTTCGAGTGCTTCCTGCTCCTCAGGTGAGAGTCTGTCAAACTCTTCCTGAGACATGGCACCCTGTTTTTGGGGCTGTCTGTTTTGGTTATTACCTGATTTTTTTCCTTTTTTATGTGAACGTCTGGTGGTAAAGGTTACTCCGGAGTTCTCACCGGGGCGGTTTACTCTGATCACGGGAGCGGGAGCTTTGGGAGGTTCGGGGAACTCGTCTTCTGATACGACGGAGTTTTCAGATTTTCCGTTGCTGTTTCCGGAAGAACCTGTAACTTTATTACCCGTACCGGAGTTGGTTTTACCTGGCACGTCTTTACCAGTACCAGTGGCAGCAGAGCTTCCGGTGTTTACATTTCCTGCACCGTCACTCTTTCCGTCCTCTTTACCGGCCTTTATTTCATTTAATCTTTCTTCTTCTTTTTCTGCTTCACGGTCTGCACGTACATCCTCTAATACCTTTAAGTAGCTTTCGGAGTCATTGAGTTCTGCCAGGCTTTCCTTAAGCTGCGCACGGTTTTCCTTTAAAGCTTCCTGTTTTTCATCCATGGCGGCCAGAAATTCAAGGTACTGCTGCCTTATGGCCTGTGTGGTCGTATCGATCAATGCACTTAGCTCATCAAGGGATGAATCGGTAAATGTAAGGGATGCTGCCTGTACATCCTCTGCGCCGCGCTTTGCTTCGGCTATGATCTCTGAAGCCTGACGTTCTGTTTCTAAGCGGGCTTTTTCCTTTGCACGTGTGGTAGCTTCGTATTTATCCAGCACCTCATACATGGCCTCGTTTAACTCTTCCAGGAGATTAAACATCTCTGTTTTGGAAAGGATTACAAGGTCGGGTGAATTCTGGTAGGCTTCACCCTTGGCAAAAAGAATATGGATTTTTTTGCAGATTTCTTCAACTCTGGTAGGCATATAGTAGTTCTCCTTTACACCTCATCCGGCACTTCGTGCCACCTTCTCCTCAAGGAGAAGGCTTAGGTTAGTTTTGAGCTTAAATCTTAAACCTGTATCCTGCACCCCAGATGGTCTCGATATACTGAGGGTTAGAGGTACTGATCTCTATTTTCTCTCTGATCTTCTTGATATGTACCGTAACGGTAGCAATATCACCTATTAAGTCGGCATCCCAGATCTCAGCGAAAAGTTCTTCTTTGGAGAATACTCTGTTGGGATGTTCGGCGAGGAAGGTCAAAAGATCAAACTCTTTTGTGGTAAATTGTTTCTCCTCATCGTTAACATATACTCTTCTGGCGGTTTTGTCAATACGTAATCCTCTGATCTCTATGATCTCGTTGGGAGTTCTGGGAGCACCGACCAGTCTTTCGTAACGGGCCAGATGCGCTTTAACACGTGCTACAAGTTCGCTGGGGCTGAAGGGCTTTGTCATGTAGTCGTCGGCACCTAAGCCCAGTCCGCGGATCTTGTCGATATCATCTTTTTTGGCGGAAACGATTATGATGGGGAGATTTTTATGCTCGCGGATGCTTTTGCATATCTCAAAACCATCTATACCGGGGAGCATAAGGTCAAGTATCATAAGGCTGAAATCTTCTGATAGAGCCCGTGCCAGTCCCGACTCTCCGGAGTTTTCTATAACTACTTCAAAATCCGAAAGCTCAAGATAATCTTTTTCAAGCTCGGCTATTTCATTTTCGTCTTCAATGATCAGTATTTTTTCCATAATGATAGTCCTTTCATTTCTTTATCTTTATAGGAGTCTCGGAGAGGCTCCAGGGCTTTTTCCTGTAATCGGCATCCATTATCTCGCCAAGTTCAAGCGAAGCATTGGGAGATTCCTCCTTAAGCAGCGTAAAGGAAATGGAGGTACCTTTCCCGGGAAAGCTTTTTGCGGAGATGGTGCCGTTGTGGTCTTCGATGATCTTTTTCGTAATGGCGAGTCCCAGTCCCGTACCGCCTTTTTTGGAGTTACGGGAGGAGTCGGCTCTGAAAAACCGGTCAAAAATAAACGGGATATCTTTTTCGTCTATACCGCTTCCGTTATCCTGAACGCTGATCTTCACGCTGTCTCCGTTATCTTCGGCAAGGATCACGATCGAGCCGTTTTCCTTATCCATGTATTTTACGGAGTTGCCGATCAGGTTGTTCATGACACGGCGGAGCTGCTCTAAGTCCGCTATGATACGCTGGCCGGGTTTAAGTTTGCTGATATAGTCAAGAGTAACGTTCTTGACCTCGGTATCAAGCGACATCTCTTCAACGCAGTCATTGAAGAAATCATCCGCATTGATGATCTGAAAATTGTAAGGTACGATGTTGGTATCAATCTTGGAAAAGAAGGAGAGCTCATCTACCAGTACCGCCATATCGGCAGCTTTTGTATAGATGGTCCTTAAGTATTTCTTCTGTTTTTCAGGAGTATCGGCAACACCGTCCAGTATTCCCTCGGTATAACCCTTGATCGCGGTAAGCGGGGTTTTTAAGTCGTGGGAGATATTGCTTATCAGTTCTATTGTATCCTGTTCGTATTGGAGTCGCGTATCGATCTGCTTTTTCAGCTGTATACGCATTTCCTCAAAGTCCTCACATAACTGCTCAAGCTCATCGGTGGAATCCCCTTCTGTGGGAAGGGTAAAGTCCAGGTCGCCGTCTTTTATCTTATTGGTAGCTATGGTCAGCAGGTTCAAAGGTCTGATGATGCTTCTGTAAAGCCAGATGACAAGGATAAGGTCGGTTACGGTAATGATAAGTACAAGTGTTGTAACTGCCTGCATTATCGAAACCTGTACCATACCTTCGGGCATACGGCCGAAGTAAGTATCGTCAAAAGCCTGCGTTGAGATAAATGTCAGTGCGGCGAACATGACGAACGGGAGTATGAGCAAAAGCAGGAACGTGATTATAAGTCGTTTTTTTAAGCTCAAATAAATCACCTCATGGTAGTCGTTAGTTCGATTATACTATCGAAAAAAAAAGTACGCAAGACGGAAAATACCGTTTTAACGTACTTTTTATATTTTTTTAATCGTTTGGATATTTCCTATGGTGTACCCTTTCATTAATACCGTTTTACATACCGAGTACTTCAGTCATCAAGATGGCTTCCGGCTTCTTTTCTTTCGAGCGCTTCTAAGGCTTTAAGCTCCTTCATTTCTTCTGGAGTAGCGGTTTTTTCATGATGCTTGCGAGCCTTAAATATCAGATCCTCAGCCTTATAGTCCTTAGCTTCGCGGTCGCCGTTCTCATCGGTAAAGATGATCTTTACTACCTGCTTTAAAACGCTTACGCTGTGTACTTCACCCTCAAGACCGTCCTTGGTGCATACATGGTCGCCGACATTGGGGAGCTTGGAATTAAGATACTCGTAAGCTTCCTCTTCGTTGTTTAAGCAGCACATAAGTCTGCCGCAGGTACCGGATATCTTGGCAGGGTTAAGGGAAAGGTTCTGTTCCTTTGCCATTTTTATGGATACGGGGCAGAAATCCGAAAGATAAGTGGAGCAGCAGAGCGGACGTCCGCATATTCCTAAGCCTCCCAAAGCCTTGGTCTCATCTCTTACACCTATCTGACGTAGCTCGATACGGGTCCTGAATACTGCAGCCAGGTCCTTTACCAGCTCTCTAAAATCTATTCTTCCGTCAGCTGTAAAATAGAAGAGTACTTTGTTGTTGTCAAAGGTATATTCACATTCGATAAGCTTCATCTCCAAACCGCGGTTTGCGATCTTTTCGAGACATATGTTAAAGGCTTCCTTTTCTTTGATGCGGTTTGCCGCATTGGTAGCTATGTCTTCTTCGGTAGCCTTACGGATAACGGGCTTTAACGGCTGAACGACCTTATCGTCCTCGACCTCTCTGGGGTCGAGCACTACGGTACCGAACTCGATACCGCGGGCGGTTTCCACTATTACGTAGTCATCCTTGTGGATATCGAGCCCTATCGGGTCAAAATAATATATTTTTCCTACGCGTCTGAATCTGACGCCTATAACTGTGATCATATATAGTCCTCGTGAAATAAATCTGTTTTCTGTATTTATGTAGTTTTATGTAGTCGCATGGCGGTCATATTAGCAACGTGTGCCGGTCGGTCCGTGCGATAACCTTATGTATTATATAGAAAAAAATCCGATTCGTCAAATAAAAAAAATCTTTATAGGGCCATATGTATGGCAGGTCCGGTTAATGCTCACGCATGTTGAGAAACAGGAGCTGCATCGCCGTATCAAAGTTGACATTGGCTTTTAGGCGGTCCTGCAACGTGTAAAACGCATCCAGTATCCTGCCTAAACTTTCGAACCCGTACTTGGAAGCCTGACGCTTAATGGTCATAAGTTCATCTAAAAAGACCAGACGGTTTGCGTCCTGGGTTGCCTTAAACATAAGGATATCCCTGAACCAGAGGTGCATCAAGTCAATATAGGTATTGATATCAGCTCTTTTTCCCGAAAGGTCGGTTACAGCGTCCGTTATTTCATCTATGGTAATGGAGTCTATGCTGCGCATCAATGCCAATACTTCGTTTTTAATGTTCTCAAATTCACTGTTTTTAGTGAATTTCAATGCCTGACCGAGACTGCCGCCGGAGAAGGATGCACACAGCTTTGCAAAATAATCGGGAAGCTGCTCCGTTTTCATCAGGTAGTCCGTGATCAGTTTTACGGGTAATGGCTTAAACTGCAGAGTGATACACCTTGAAAGAATGGTCTGCAGGAAAGCGCCTGTATTGGTAGTGATAAGTATGATGACTGCGTAAGCGGGTGGTTCTTCTAAGGTTTTAAGCAATGCGTTCTGAGCTTGCTCGGTCATACGTTCTGCCTCATCCACGATATAAACTTTAAACGGTGCGGAAAAAGGCTTGATGGAAATGTCATCTATCAGGGAGTTTCTTATGTCATCGACACCTATACGGGATTTTTCATGAGTTACGCGGATGATATCCGGATGGTTATGGGATGAAGCCTGCATACAGGCTAGGCATTTTCCGCAGGGTCTGGCATCGGCATCCGGATTTTCGCAGCATAGAGCCGCAGCAAAGGTATCGGCCGCAGTTTTGCGTCCGCTGCCTTCCTCGCCGTTAAAAATATATGCATGTGACGGCTTGCCGGAAGCTACAGCGGCTTTTAAGTGCTGTTTAATGTTTTCATGTCCTAAGATCCCGTTAAAATCCAACATAGTATCATCCCCCTTTTAATGCCACATCGGGCATCCCCCAAATACCGACTTTGGTTTTATACGTTAAAATAAGAAAAACAATTAAGTTAAAATATCAAGTAGCAGGCCCCTGATCTCATCGATACTGTTCATGATCATAAGAGCATCCTGTTCGTCCTTTATAAGCTCTTCAGCCAGGGCATCAAGTTTTTCGTCAACGAGACGGATCATACCGTATACTCTGTGGCGGCCTCGTCTGTCTAAGAAGTTTTCTCTGGAAAACTTATGTGAACGGTTAACTATCTCGTTCATGAAGTCTTTGATCAGGCTTCTGTATTTGCGCATATCTGTAATGTCCCGGCGTTTTTTGATCTTTTCACCCTGTCCGGTGATCTCGTCCAAAAGTCCGGACAGTTTCTCGGCCAGAGCTGCTTCACCGATGCTGCTTATAAGGGTAAACTTAAAATTTCCGTCGGTCTGTGCAGGTGCTTTTACCTGGTCCGGCTGCTGTATCTGTTGTATCTGGTTGATCTTTAAGTCCATACCTGTCACCTGCCTCCTTTTAAGATTCTTCGCTACGCTCAGAATGACAGTAAAATAATTGAAATACCGGAAGATTAGTTATAATACGGATAGATCTTTCATAATATCTTCAACAGTCTCTTCGAGATCTATGTTCTGATAAGTTTTTTCAATCCCGAGTGCCTCTAATTTATCATCCGAAAAATCTTCTTCATCTGCTAAAAACCTTCTGCAAAGCTCCGCATATTTCGGTGAATGCTGCTTTCTTTCGCGCTCAACTGCCCGCAAAAGGCGCAGACCGGTCTCTACCTCTATATATATCGGCATAACCTTGTCTTTTCCAAAGTATTTTTGAAGATTCTTATACCCTTCAGGAGTCATAATAAGAAGATAATCGTCTTTTAAAAGGTCTATCTGTCCGTCATCCGCGGTAAAATAGTACCAGTCCCCGTGTATGGTGTGGTAGCATCTGTGCTCTATGACCTTGCCGTTTTCCTGCATTTCTTTGAACTTAGGGACAGTCACAAAATGGTACTCGACACCGTCGGTTTCACCGTCCCTAATAGGGCGGGTTGTGTAGGAAACTATGGTCTTAAATCTGTCCCTTGTTTTTTCAAGAAGCTTCTTATATATAGTATCCTTGCCGGAGGAGCTCTTGCCCATTATGCAATATATTTTGCCTGTATTGTTTCTGGATTTCATATTTGCCTCGTTTGATGTGTCATTTTGAGCATAGCGAAGAATCTTTTAAGATCCTTCACTAAAGTTCAGGATGACAGCTTGAGAGTAATTAAAAATTATGGAAGCAGAGTACTAAGTGCCTCGGTCAGTACCTTAGCCGCTTTCTCGTGTTCCGACTCTAAAGGATGGTAGTTGGCACCGTACCCTACAGCAGGGTCCTGTTCGGGCAGGTGGACCGTAGTAATACGCGTGTCCCCTGTTTCTTCCGAATAGGTTTTTACAGCCCCGCATATGGTGGGGTAGAGTCTGTCGCCCATAAGACCGAAGGCACAGACGATATAAGCTTTAGCGTTGTACTTTCTTATGGTTTTAAGGAACTTTACATATTCTGAAGCATACCAGGCTTGTCTATCTTTATCGTCCTGGCAGTAGCTGTCATCGTTGGTACCTAAGTTAAGTACCACTATGTCAGGTTCATATTTTGAAAAATCCCATTTTATATCCTGAGAAGCGGGGATGCCGTCGAGCTTATCATAGCTTAATCCCATAGATTCGTAAAAATCAGGGATGAGCTGGTCGGCATGCCGTTCTTTCGGGTCAGGTGTATAACCGGAGATAATGCCGTAGCCGCTTATGGAAAACATCTGAAAGTCGGCATCGAGAGCTTTAGCGGTCTTATATGCAAAGGCTCTTGTGACATTTTCCGTTCCGGTTTTAAAGTCATGTAAAGGATCGGGGTCTTCAACTCCGTAACCACAGGTGATGGAGTCGCCGATGAATTCGATCTTTAATGCTTTGGCGGGGGTGGGTTTTACGATATCGCCTTCAGAAACCTCAAGGGGCTTGATACCCACAAGTGACATGGCGCATTCCGAAAGTTTCATGATGCGCACCACGTGGGGAGCATCATCCTGCAGGTTATCTTCACCGATATGGACGGTAAGTTCATTTCGGTCAAGCAGGAAATCTTTTGCTATCACCCCGTCTACATATATGCCGATACGGGCGTAATTGACATCATTGTCTTTTAAGGCAGCAGCTTCTCCTCCTGTAAAAGTGATATCAAAGCCATTTCCTGTATATTCAAACTCTATGCCCGAGCCCGAAAGTGACAGGAGCAGTGTATCCCCGAAAGAAACCGTTCTTCCAAGGAGTTTTACATTTTTATCCGTCAGTTCTATCTTCATAATCCACCGCCGTTTAAGATATCAAGCGGTTCTCGGCAATTACTTGAATGCGGAATTTAGTTCCGCATACGCTGAATTCTTCAAACGTGCGGTACTAAAGTCCGTTTTCTCCTTTGTTTTATTTCTATTTTCTGCTATAATGGCTCCTGCAGAGCGGTTTTTTCCGGATTTTGAGTATGCTAAAAGGATATCCGGACTTAGTGTGCGAGACTAAGCTCCGCATATCTGAATTTACTTTTGCAATTCAAAATGCGAAATACCTGCCTGTGCACAACCGTTTTATTTTATCAATTCTGGAGTGAGCGTAACATC
>JAIKXA010000040.1 GCA_024684355.1 Lachnospiraceae bacterium | reverse complement strand
TAAGGATTTTGCGTCCGACCTGTATAAGAACGGATAAAAATGTGACAGGAGAACCGTCCCCCTGTCACATCATTGCGACATTATTTAGATAACTTCTCATGTATAGCTGCTGCCGCAGTCTTTCCTGCACCCATAGCCAGGATAACGGTAGCTGCACCTGTAACTACGTCGCCGCCGGCATAGATATTCTCTATGGAAGTAGCACCGAGATCATCAGCTACGATACATCCCTTAGCATTGGTCTCAAGGCCCTTGGTGGTCTTCTTGATAAGAGGATTGGGAGTCTGTCCGATAGCGATAACAGCTGTATCGATATCAAGGATATGCTCTGAACCCTTTACTTCAACAGGTCTTCTTCTGCCGCTTGCATCAGGCTCACCAAGCTCCATGCTGAGCAGTTCAACACCCTTAAGCCATCCGTTCTCATCCCCGATGAACTTTGTGGGATTCTCAAGGAGCTTGAACTGGATACCCTCTTCCTCTGCATGCTCAACTTCTTCCTTACGTGCAGGGAGCTCTTCCTTGCCACGTCTGTATACGATATATACATTCTCAGCGCCGAGACGCTTAGCACATCTTGCAGCATCCATAGCAACATTTCCGCCGCCGAATACAGCTACGTTCTTTCCGCAGTATACGGGAGTATCATACTCGGGGAACTTGTATCCCTTCATAAGATTGATACGTGTAAGGAACTCATTTGCCGAATAAACTCCGTTAAGAGCCTCACCCTCTATCTTTAAGAATGAAGGAAGACCTGCACCTGTGCCGATGTAGATGGCATCGAACTGTTCCTCAAGCTCATCCACCATTAATGTCTTTCCGATGATGGTATTGGTCTCGATCTTAACACCAAGGCTCTTTAATTTATCAATTTCCTTCTGAACGATGTTTTTAGGAAGACGGAACTCGGGGATACCGTACATAAGAACACCGCCGGCAGTATGGAATGCTTCAAAGATGGTAACATCATAACCAAGCTTAACAAGATCGCCTGCTGCGGTAAGTCCGGAAGGACCTGAGCCTACTACTGCTACTCTCTTTCCGTTCTTCTTTATCTCTATGGCCTTTTCCTTACCGTTCTTAATATGGTAATCAGCTACGAATCTCTCTACACGTCCGATACCTACGGGCTCGCCCTTGATACCGCGTACACACTTTGATTCGCACTGCTTTTCCTGAGGACATACTCTTCCGCAGACAGCGGGAAGTGCATTTGTCTCAGTGATCTTCTCATATGCTTCCTCGAACTTTCTCTCTGCAACCAAAGCTAAGAACTCGGGGATCTTTACAGCTACAGGACAGCCTGTCATACAAGGTCTGTTCTTGCAGTTAAGGCAACGCTGTGCCTCATCTACTGCCATATCCTCGGTGTAGCCTGTTGCCACCTCTAAAAAGTTTTTATTTCTTACGTCCGGTGCCTGTGCGGGCATGGGATTTTTAGTTAATGACATATTAGGCATTGCAGTGCTCCTTTCCTGTGATACGGCATCTTCCCTCTTCACATGATCTCTTTTCATAAGGTTTAAACATCTGTGAACGCTTAAGTGCTGCATCCCAGTCAATCTTATGTCCGTCAAAGTCAGGTCCGTCTACACATGCAAACTTAGTCTCACCGCCTACTATAACCCTGCAGCCGCCACACATACCTGTACCGTCTATCATAACAGGGTTCATGGATACTGTAGTAGGAATATTATACTGTTCGGTAACACGGCATACAGCACGCATCATAACAAGAGGTCCGATGGCGATAACTTCGTCAAACTTCTCGCCTGCTTCTATTTCTTCCTTTAATCTGTCGGTTACAAAACCCTGAAGTCCGTTCGAGCCGTCATCGGTAGTGATGATAAGTTTGTTGGATACGGCCTTCATCTCATCCTCAAGGATGATAAGCTCTTTATTTCTGAAACCGGTGATAACTGTTACATCAGCTCCCAGAGACTTTAATTTCTTAGCCTGGGGATAAGCAATAGCGGTACCGAGTCCGCCGCCGATGATGGCTACCTTCTTGATATGGTCAAGAGGTGTGGGCATACCCAGAGGGCCTGCGAAATCAAGGATTGACTCTCCTGCCTTCATAGCTGCCAGATCCTTTGTTGTCTTTCCGACTGCCTGGATGATAATGGTTACGGTTCCTTTTTCCCTGTCAAAATCCGATACGGTAAAAGGTACTCTCTCACCGAATTCATCGATTCTTAAGATAACGAACTGACCGGGCTCAGCCTTCTTAGCAACAAGAGGTGCTTCGATCTCCATCAGGAATACCTGAGGATTCAGATCTTCTTTTCTTACGATTTTGTACGACATTTTTTTCTCCTTCAAACCTCATTTATCAACTTTTATATTAGTTCCCTTTGTTTATCTGATTATGATACTTTCTCTCTCGGGACCTACGGATATATACTTGATGAAACATCCGATCTCCTTCTCGATATAGAGGACATATTTCTTAGCTGCCTCGGGAAGGTCATCCCATTTTCTTGCCTTTGATA
>JAIKXA010000009.1 GCA_024684355.1 Lachnospiraceae bacterium | reverse complement strand
CTGAGAAGCTTGTATTCCGTCAGACTTTCCCCGAACCCGGACTCGGCGTCCGAATAGTGGGCGATGTTACAGCTGAAAAGGTACGTATAGTTCAGGATGCGGATGCCATTTACCGTGAAGAAGTTGATAATGAAGTCTGGGCATATTACAAGAAGGAAGGGGACTGGCCGAGCTGGAAGCCGGATCAGTACTTTGCAGCGCTTTCAAACATGAGAAGCGTGGGCGTTATGGGCGATGAAAGAACATATGATTATGCAGTTGTACTCCGTGCCGTAAAGACGGTGGATTTCATGACTGCAGAGTCAAGCAGGATCCCGTGGGATGTGCTGCAGAATGCCATGAGCCGTATCATAAACGAGGTAAGAGGAGTAAACCGCGTACTTTACGATATCACCTCTAAGCCGCCCGGAACTATCGAGTTGGAATAAGCCAAAAGGTAATGCTGAGCTCGAGTAATGGGTTTAATAAACTATAGGAACAGCTTTAAGTGCAAGGAGGAGCCATGAAAAAATTACTTGTTGTAGTTGATATGCAGAAGGATTTCGTTACCGGATGTCTCGGAACTAAAGAGGCATGTGAGATAACAGACAATGTGGCTGAATATGTTAAAAACTTTGACGGTGATGTAGTATTTACCATGGATACACATGGAGAAAACTATATGGAGACACAGGAAGGAAATAAGCTTCCGGTACCGCACTGTTTAAAGGGAAGTGACGGCTGGGAGATAGTACCCGAGCTTAAAGCATATGTGAACAAGGTATTTGAAAAACCTACCTTTGGCAGTAAAGAACTGACTGATTTTGTTTCGGGCAATGAGTATGAATCCATAACTCTTATAGGAGTATGTACAGGTATATGCGTACTTAGCAATGCCATTCTTATTAAGGCATTTGCACCCGAGGTCCCTGTAAGAGTGATCGCAGGACTCTGTGCATGCGTGACTCCCGATACACATGAGACAGCCCTTCGTGCTATGGAAACTTGTCAGATAGAAGTTGTAAGAAGTTGAACGACGGAGACAAAAAGTGGCAGATCAGAATACTGAAAACAAAGTCTTATATGACAGGGATATCAGGGAGCCGTTGTTTGAATTCCTGGAGGAAAGATTCGGGAAGGTCAGGATCTTCGAGGAAAAGCAGATAGGCAGTGTCCGCGCGGATGTAGTAATGGTTACGCCTGATGCTCTTATCGGTATTGAGATCAAAAGCGATGCCGATACATATACAAGACTTAAAAAGCAAGTAGAAAGCTATGACAAGTTTTATGATTATAATATCTTGGTCGTAGGTTCCACACATGCGATGCATGCGAAAGACCATGTTCCCGAATGGTGGGGTATCATCACCGTCGAGCCTTTGGAAGATGGCGGAACGGATTTTTACGTGTTGCGGGAAGCTGTCCCGAATCCGAAGGTTGACGATAAGTGCAAGATAGCAATACTTTGGAGACCTGAGTTAAACAATATCATCGATAAATGCGGATTACCTGCATACAGGAGGATGAGCAAACAGTTTGTAAGGGATAAGCTGCTTGAAAAAGTCGACGGTAAGATACTTTGGCCTTTACTGTATGAGGAACTGTTTGAAAGGGACTATACCAAGATCGCAAGCGTGATAAACGAATACAGAAAGACCATAAAACAAAAACCCAGAAGAAGAAAAAGCGGAGCAAGGCTCAGAAAAAAACGTTTATAAAAAAGATTTGACAAATCATAACAAATATGGTTAAATACATTTAAACCGTTGAAAAAGAAGAGTAGTTTCCGAAGGTTTATCACAGAGAGCCGCAGTTGGTGGGATGCGGTATGAACATCGGTCATGAATGGTCTTTGGAGGGCAAACAGAAATGCATTGTTGCAGAGTATGGGAGACGCAGTGGATCCTGCGTTAAAAAAACCGGCATATGATGGTATGCGTAAGATATGTTGAAGAAATAAAATCTTTAACCAGATGAGTTCAGGCGCACCGGAGTATGCAAGAGAGGGTGTAATTCACCAAGCCGGGTGGCACCGCAGGTTAATAAAGATTACCTGTCCCAGCAGTAACTACTGTTGGGACTTTTTTCTGTCTTAGAGGATGATTTTTGTAAGTTGTTATCTTTCTTGGGCTGGCATTTTATAAGTTTGGCATTTTTAAGTTTGTCATTCTTTTAAGTTTGTCATCCTGAGCGTAAGCGAAGGATCTTCAGATTGAAAAAAGTCCCGGAAACAAAATATTTACAGGAGGACATAGAAATGTCAAATCGGGAAGTACCCTACAAAATTTATTTAACTGAAGAAGAGATGCCCAAAGCTTGGTACAATTTAAGAGCGGATATGAAGAATAAGCCCGCTCCCCTTATGCATCCCGGAACACACAAGCCTTTAACAGCTGAGGAGCTTACACCCATATTCTGTGAGGAGCTTGTTAAGCAGGAGCTTGATGAAACAACTCATTTTATCGAGATACCCGATGAGATCAGAAACTTTTACAAGATGTACAGACCTTCACCTTTAGTACGTGCTTACTGTTTAGAGGAGAAGCTCCAGACACCTGCTAAGATCTATTACAAATTCGAAGGCAACAACACAAGCGGCAGCCATAAGCTGAATTCCGCTATAGCTCAGGCTTATTACGCAAAGAAGCAGGGCTTAAAGGGCGTTACCACAGAGACCGGTGCAGGTCAGTGGGGAACTGCACTTTCAATGGCATGTGCATACTTAGGACTTGACTGTAAGGTATATATGGTTAAGGTTTCTTATGAGCAGAAGCCTTTCAGACGTGAGGTTATGAGAACTTACGGTGCAAGCGTAGTTCCTTCACCTTCTGAGACAACAGAAGTAGGTAAGAAGATACTTGCCGAGCATCCCGGAACTACAGGTTCACTCGGATGTGCTATTTCAGAGGCAGTTGAAGTTGCAACAAAGAATCCCGGATACAGATATGTATTAGGTTCCGTACTTAACCAGGTACTTCTTCATCAGTCTGTTATCGGTCTTGAGGCTAAGACAGCTCTTGATAAGTATGGCATCAAGCCTGATATCATCATCGGATGTGCAGGCGGCGGAAGTAACCTTGGCGGACTTATCGCTCCTTTCATGGGCGAGAAGTTAAGAGGAGAGGCTGATTACAGGATCATCGCTGTAGAGCCTGCTTCATGTCCCAGCTTCACACGCGGTACATTTGCATATGACTTCTGCGATACCGGTATGATCTGTCCTTTGGCTAAGATGTACACACTTGGCAGCAGCTTTATCCCT
>JAIKXA010000172.1 GCA_024684355.1 Lachnospiraceae bacterium | reverse complement strand
TATGGTAACCATATTCCTGGACTTTTTGACCACGGAAACAGTGTCGCTTATGATACCTCTTTTGCTCACTATTATAATAAGAAGAAAGAGGGCAGAAAAACCGGATATAATATATGCTGTAAAAGCCACTATCCTCTGGGGCATAGGCTATGTCGGCATGTGGGCCATGAAGTGGATCACAGCCTCTATCGTACTCGGAGAAAATGTCATGCCCATGGTTACCGGGCATATAGAGGAAAGAATGGCAGGGGATCTGGGAGATATGTCCCTTCTGCCTTACCTTTGGCTGGCGCTTAAGCGAAATGTGACCTGCCTGTTCCCTCTTGATTACGGCTTGACCGGCGCCATAATAGCAGGCGTACTGTTTGTGATAATCCTGTATTTTACCTATGTATATCACAAAAAGAAGATAGATTGGAAATATATCATTTTCTTCCTGGTACTTGGCCTTGTGCCGTACCTGCGTATACTTATTATGCGCAACCACTCAACGTTGCATTATTTCTTCGTACACAGGGCGCTGTGCATATCTGTATTTTCATTCCTGACAGCAGCTGCAAATGTTATAGACGGGAAGAGGATGTTTAAAAAGAAAAAATGAGTTTTTGCATCGCGTTTTACTGCGGGGTAATTTTTTCATTAAAAGCAAAATTTATTAACATTAATAATCTTTTTTCGAAATGCGGTAAAACGTTAAATAAAACTTGAAAAAATCACCACTTTTAGGTATAATAAATCGTGGTAAAATATCGTTCTTTTACGCTTATGAAGGAAGCAAAGGAGTCTGCGGTTCTTCATAAACGAAAGGGGACAAAAACAAAAACCAATAAAGGAGGAAGATAATGAAAAGTAGTGTAGCAAGCCGCAAACAGCGGTTCTGGGCTTTACTTTTAGCTGTCGTAATGGTAGTGGGGTTATTGCCGGCAGCAGGGGTGAAAGCAGATCCAACGATTGTGGAAATTAAACGTAATCTGGACGACTTTGCTAAAGTTGGAAAGATTTTTAGTGCTGAGGATGGATTTATAGGCTCCTACGAGATTGAGGAGGATGCTGGCAATTTGTATGTATCGTATCATGATGTAAGCGGCGTTTATTTGTCGGGGGGCGCTATTACGGAAAATATGAATGACGGAGACGAGGAAGAGCCAAAATGGATTAGACAAACTAGTAGTGGAAATACATATTACATTTATTCTTATGAAGATGTAGCAGATGTTTCCGAGGGCGAGTTGTATACAGACCCGCAATATTATGATGCTCATGTGACAGATAAATGGCTTGTATATCCTGGAGAAGATGATGATATTGATGAATATGGTGAAGATGATCAGGTTATTCATCTTCGTGCCATCCCTAGATATACAATTAAGTGGTATCCTATATTGGATGAAGTAGAGTGGAATCCGGATTGGGAAACTTTCCCTAATGAATATATTCCTTATGTTCCTGATTCACAATCTGTAGATTTAACTGGTTATACAGGAGAAAAAGAAGGCTATAAATTTATTGGTTGGGACCATCTGGGTGATACTGAGACAGATGGACACTGGGAAGCAACCTATAAAAACAATCACGCTACAATAATCGATTCTGACACTTGCGAAAAATTTGATAGTTATTATATTGAAGAGGACGATGAAGATCCGGAAGAGGTTATAGAAGAAGAGATTCATTCCTTTAGTATCAGTTTGAGAGCAAGATGGATTCCTTATTATACTATTAAATATGAAAAAGGTACTACTCTGGAAATATGTAACGAAATAAAAGATCCTGCTATTGATCCTCAGGAAGTTGAAATGCCTTGGCTTATGGCAGAAGAATATGAGGAAGGATATTATGATGAAGACACGGATATTGTTGAACTGAATAGCGACGGGTATTCACGCCCTGGATATGTTTTTAACGGATGGCTTCGTTATAATGACAAAACGCAACAATATGTTCCGGTGGATTATACAATCGAAGCAGACCAGGATATGGATCCTGGCGAAGAATTGGTTCTTTATGCTGATTGGGTGCCTACTTATAAAATAACTTTTGATAATAATCTGCCAGAAGTTGAAAATTATAATGATAAAGACAGTATTCCGGTACCTACTCCTATATCCGGACAGGTGCCTACGGATCAGAGTGATCCCTGGATAGAGATGCCAGGAGAGCCCTCTAATGATGCTGGCGATTTACAGCATTACCATTTAGAGAATTGGTATATAGAAGAAACGTTAGCTAAATTTGCCAGAAATACTAATTATGGGTTAATATCGCAGTTATTAGAGGCTAGTGAGGGACTCCTTACATTCACTATGAAAGGTGAGTGGATTCCAAATGAATATACGTTTAGTTTTCACCCTAACAGAGATGGAGTAGATCAACCTGAAGACATAAATGGCCCTTATAATAAGGCTGAAGATATAGCTATTCCTGATCTTGCGCAGTATGAAAATGATAATCTGGAATTTATAGGCTGGGTATTTGATCCTGACAATGTGACTGATGATACGCTCATTA
The DNA here is from genome assembly GCA_024684355.1 of Lachnospiraceae bacterium. Taxonomy (GTDB): domain Bacteria; phylum Bacillota; class Clostridia; order Lachnospirales; family Lachnospiraceae; genus RUG11977. The sequence continues at coordinate 26,468 of JAIKXA010000172.1, read as the reverse complement.
CTGGAACTAAGACAATGAAAGAAATTGTCGACATATATGATGCAGAAGTAAAGCGTTATGAGAAAGAGCATCTGAGTGATTTTGATGGACAGCCTGAAGTAATTTACGAGTATCCTTGGGAAAATGATAATGGTGGAGTATTCTTAACAGGAATTTGGAAAGAAAGTTATACCATAAAGTTCCATAAGGGATATCAGATATATCATGATCTTGGTGATCCTAAGATTTCTGGCGTACAAGGAATAATGCCAGGAGATAATGATACTGAAGAAATCACATTTGTTTATAACCCGGATTCAACAGAAGTATTTAATCCTTATAATTCTGAAGATAAATTTGGATATTCCTTACAGGGCTTCTATTATGGTTGGGAGGTTCATAAGGTCCTTCTTAAAGGTGAACCAGATGGTGATGAGGGATATAATTGGTTCAAAGAAGACAATACAACTTATGTATATAAGGAAGGATTTTCTGATTATAATCCAACCGGAGAAGGCAATACTACTTATGGAAAGCTGTCGGAATATGCTAAAGAACATGCTGATGAAGATAACGTATTGCATATAGTTGCATGGTGGAATAGAGATAACGCAGCATATAAAATAACCTTTGATAATATGGATCCTTCAAAGGATATTAATAAAGCTACTATTCCTGCTACAGATCCTATTCTTGGATATTATTGGAATACAGTCGATGAACAAGCTGTGGGTGGAGTGCCGCAGGATCCTCCTACAGGAGGAAATGAACAGGCTGAGACATACGTTTATATTCCTCCGGTAGTGGTGAATCCGAATGTTAACGATCCGTTTGGTACTGTTGAGATGCCTATGGCTCCTCAAAGTGAAAAACATGATCCTAGATATTACAACTTCCTTGGCTGGAAGATTAAGAAGGAAACAGATGAAGCTGAAGATGAAGAAATTAAGCTTTATTTACCTCAGAAATCGTACTATGTAAAAGACTTATTTGAAGAAGCAGGGTTAACATGGGTTAGTACATATAAGATAGATCCTGACCTGTACTTAAGTCAGATGTTTGATGATGAAAATTACTATCTTGATGTAATCCCCATGGAAGCGGTTTGGGAAGCTAAGACTTATGATATTATCTTTGATGCCAATAAGGGTGATAAGGACATAACTCTCAATCATACCAGTCTTGAGGAATACAACCTCAATGGTGTGAGATTTACTGAGACTAAAGCAATTACATATCCTGATTTAAAAGATGCCAATGATAACTATGGCGTTATAGGATGGGTATTAGATTCGACCGGAACTACTAAAGATTTCCCGATAAATGCTGAAGACAAAGTAAAAGATATTGTTCTTAAAGCTGATGTTCTTGATGATAACGGAGATTCGAAGTATATTAAGATTATTGATCTTGGAGCAGATCCTGCTGTAGGAGGCGATAATGATAATGAGCTTCCAAGCGATGGACAGATAACGTTATATGCCCTTTGGGATAAATATGTAACTGTTACATATGACGCGAATGGTGCTAATGGAACTGTTCCTGCAGTTCAGAAGGGATTTGCTGGTGACATTAAAAATGTTTCTGATAATACCGGTAACTTAACTAAAGAAGGTTATACATTTGTCGGTTGGAATACTTCAAAAACAGGTGAAGACGAAACTGCATACGCTGCAGGTGATGAAATAGCACTTGAACGTGACAAGGATATTGTACTTTATGCTCAGTGGGAAGAAAATAACTATCTTGTAAGGTTTAATAAGAATTCTGATAAAGCGTCTGGCAATATGGATGATCAGGTATTTGCTTTTGATGAAGGAGATAAAGCTCTTTCTGAAAACAAATTTATCAGAACAGGTTATACATTTACCGGATGGGCTACTTCAGCTACTGGAGCAAAGGTTTATGATGATAAGCAGGAAGTTGGTAACTTAACAAATGAAGATGACGGTATAGTTACACTTTATGCTGTTTGGACTCCTATTACATATACTGTGGTATTTGATCCTAATCCACAAGATAAATATGAAATAAGCGGATCAATGGGTTCTCAGGAGTTCACTTATGATGTGGCACAAAACCTTACAGCCAATGCCTTTAAGAATCCGGGGTATTATTTTGCAGGTTGGGCTACAACAGCAGATGGAGAAGCAAAATATGCTGACAAAGCTTCCGATAATAATTTAACAGATAAAAACGGAGAGACAGTTACACTTTATGCTGTTTGGACCCAAAGTGCTGTTGTTACTTTGAAGTTTTATCCAGATGGAGGTGTAATCAATGATGATGATAGTGAATTAGGGTATTATGAAGTATCCGGTCCGGAAGGAATTATTATAAATGCACCCGGAGAAGAAGTGGTTACTAGAAATGGCTACATTTTTGTCGGATGGGAAGATGAAAATGAAGATGTTACCTATAAACCCGGAGATCCTATAAACCTTTATGAAGGTGAGCTTTATGCTACATGGACACCTAAACCTTATGTAGTTGTTTATGATTATAACACTCCTGAATCAGATCTCAAAATTGAAGATTGCGTTAATGAGTATTATGACGATGAAGAGGCATTAGTTCCTCTTTATATGAATGTGGATGTAGATACTGCTGAATACAAGTTTTTAGGTTGGTCTGTTGACCCTGAAAGTACTGAAGCAGAGTTTGATAAAGAACCTGTTACTCTTAAAGCTGTAGTAGATGCAGCTATTTCTGCAGAAACAATTAGTAATGATGATGTAGCAACGTTATATGGCGTTTGGGAGAAGCAAAAATATACAGTAAAATTTGACCTAAACGGACATGGAGAAGGATCATTAGACGTTGATCAGCTTACAAAAGATTACTACTATTATGGTGATTCGGTTGATGAGCCGGATTCTGAACCGTCTGATATCGGTTACGATTTCAAAGGCTGGTATTGTATAGAAGAAGGTTTGGAAGATGATCCTACTATTTGGGATTTTGACAAATATACTGTAGAAGGCAACATGACGCTTCAGGCGGATTGGACACCTAAGAACTATGATTTTGTTTTGGTAACAGCGGTTGAAGCTGTTGATGCTCTTGTAGTAATCGAAGGTAAGTCCTATGAAGATAACGTTAAGTTCCCGACTTTGACAGACGCCAAGGGTGAATACACGTTTGTTGGATGGGTATTGGTACTTAATGAAGATAGTACTGCAGCTGATTTCGCTGCTGCTCAAGACATACCTGTAAGTACTGTAGTAGGTAAGGTTTCCGGAGTGATTACTAATGGAAAGATTACCCTTTACGCTCTTTGGACTAAAAAACCTACACATCAGGTTAGATGGTTAGGCGATAATGATGAGCTTCTTTATGAAGCAACAGTTATTGATGGCGATGATGAACCTGAGTACAGAGGACAGACTCCTAAAAAAGAGAACTATGATTTTGATCAGTGGGAGAAAGTACCCAGCGAAAACGGTAATGATGTAATTTATAAAGCTAAGTTTAAGGAAAAGCCTTCTCATAAAGTTATATGGGTGGACGATAACGGAGAGCCGCTTTATGAAGTAACTGTTTTGGATGAGGATTTAGAAGAGCCTAAATATGACGGTCCTACTCCTACAAAGGAAAACTATGAATTTGATGACTGGGCTGATCCTGAAGAGGATGAAAACGGAAATACTGTAATTAAGGCTAAGTTTAATCCTAAGAAGTTCGGTATCAAGTTTGTTGATTACGATGGAAGAGATTTAAAAGAAGATGCTCAGTATGATTATGGTACAAAGGCAGCTGATATTGCAAAACCTGCAGATCCTACCAGAGCCGGATACACATTTACCGGTTGGACTCCTGCTATAGCTGATGTAACAGGAAATGCCACATATACCGCAACTTATGAAATAAATAAGTATACCGTTACCTGGAAGAACGAAGATGGAACTGTTCTTGAGACAGATAAGGATGTTGAATATGGAACAGATCCTAAGTACGATGGTGCTACACCTACCAAGGCAGCTGATGATACTTATACTTACACATTCAAGGGCTGGAAACCTGCACTTGATAAGGTAACAAAAGATGTAACATACACAGCAGAGTTTAATAAGGTAGCTAAGGGCAACGGAGGAAATACTAATCCGAATCCTCCTGCACCTACCTATTATACTATCACATGGCAGAATTATGACGGAACAACACTTGGCACAAGCCGTGTAGAAGCCGGAAAGGTTCCTGCTTATAATGGAGCTACACCTTCCAGAGCATCAGATGATGATTTTGTTTATTCATTCAGTACCTGGACTCCCAATGTAGTGGCAGCTACCGGTGATGCAACATACAAAGCTCAGTTTAATGCATCCGCTATAGTAAAGCCTACACCTACAGCAACACCTACCCCTACACCTACTCCTGCAGCGCCTCAGGTTTATAACATTGAGTACTATGAGGAGTTGGAAGACGGTACAGTAGTACAGCTTAAGAAGACTATGAATCCTGATACTTACACTTACGGTGTTGGTGCAGTTATCAAGTATGGTATTGATAAGGAAGGATATAAGTTTAACGGCTGGTATTCAAAGAGAAGTAAGAAGTACGTTGATAAGGTTTCAGAGACTACAAAGGGTACAGTTAAGCTTTATGCAAGATTCTTACCTATAGATGACGGTAATGGTAACGGAGGCAATGAAAGTGCCGGTACTCCTGATTCTGAGTTCGGTATTCTTTGTGTAAGACTTACCGATTACACTGAAGATTCCATGACGCTTATGTGGGATCTGATGGAAGGTGTAGACGGTTATGATATCTTTGGTTCAAGATGTAACTCTAAGGATGTTATCCGTCCTTACGAACCTATTGATTCGGTAGATGCCAATACAGACCATTATGTAGCAAACGACCTTTTGAAGCAGACCTATTACAAGTTCTATGTACGTGCGTACATACTTGTAAATAACGAGAAGAGATATATTACTACATCCATTAACGTTCATGGTGTTACTCTTAATGAGAAGTATGGTGTAGCAGATGATATCATCGTTAACAAGGTAGTAGTTAAGGGCAAGAAGTCCAAGACTAAGTATGACAGCGAGAGAGACGGCTATGTAGAGGAGATCAACATCACTATGAAGGTTGGTCAGACTCTCAAGATCGTTGCTTCTGAGTACAATGCAGACGGCAAGGAGATCCGTGCTCACAGACCTATCAGCTTCGAGTCTTCTAAACCTGATATCCTTAAGGTTGGTAAGAAGAAGAACCACAAGTATGGCGTAGAAGTTAAGGATAAGGCTAATACTTACAAGTCACATACAATCTTTGCTAACGCTGCCGGCGAGTGCACAATCTATGTATTCGCTCAGAACGGTCTTTATACCAAGGTTAATGTAACTGTTAAGGCTGCAAAGTGATAGATATCGGTAACAACAAATATTGATATCTCAGTTTATGGGTCTCCAAAGTTTGGAATTTCCAAAGTTTAATGGGGTTCCGGTTTACTTGAGATTAAAATGAATAGGTACTAAGACACAATACAAGGTCCGCCGGGTAACCGGCGGACCTTGGCGTTTTTTTGTAACAGGGGACGATTCTCTGTTACATTTTCTCCAAAGAAAAATCTCTTGCGTTTTTACTATCTGCATGATAAGATAACTTTGTAAGCAGTAAATAAACTCTTTTTGCAGCGTGCTGCATTTATATTCCGTATGTTGCGGAAACTTCGGTATATTCTATTTTAGCGTATTTGATTTTATTCTATTTGATTTTGATTATTATTGTGATTTTTCGATGTGATTTTGTTGAGAGAATTACCGTTTCTGCATCAGTTTAACCCGGATGATCTATATTTATTCCCTGCTTAAAAAACTAAAGAGTGTTGAAGCAGGGGCAGAGAATATTGGTAATAGCATACTCGTGTCTTTTGTTTCTGTATTCAGCGCAGAAAAGGAGGCATATGGGTAAACAGGATATTACTCAGATGAAATTTTTCAGGGATACCAAGCGTTTTGCTGATCTCTGGAACGGTCTGGCATTTAATGGCAGACAGGTAGTAAAATGGGACGAGCTTGAAGAGATAAGTCCCGTAGGATTGGCTGTAAATAAGGAACTTAAATCCAAAAAGACAGCCGATATAGTAATGGCACGAACAGAAAACGGTGAGAGGTTAGCCATATTAATAGCTGAGAACCAGCTAAGCATCGACTATAGTATGATAGTCAGAGTGCTTTTGAGAGAAGTCATGGAATATGACAGGCAGGTCAGTGAGATCATTAAGAAAAACAGGGATGAAATTCAGACGAAGAAGGGCTTGAAAAATGAGGATGCTTTATCAGAAAATACTTCATATACAGCTGGAGAGTACATGTATCTGTTTAAGAAAACAGACCGTTTAAGACCTGTATCCACGTTGGTACTTTATTGGAACAGTGAACCATGGGATGGGGCTAAATCTTTGCATGAACTGGTTGATTTTTCCGGATGCGAAGAAATGAAGGAGAAAGCAGCCGATTATAAGCTTAATATTGTAAATCTTGATACTGTACAAAATGGGGACGAGATATTCCATAACAGAGATGTTAAGGATGTAGTAAACCTCTATCAAAAGAGAAACGATAAGATAGCTTTTAAGGAATATATAGACACTCAGAAGATGTTTGACCGTGAAAGCATAGAAGTTGTCACGGAGATGGTTACGTCGAAAGAATTAAAAGAGTATATGCAAACAAATAAAGATAGTGAAGAGGGAGGTAATCTTAACATGTGTAAAGCAATAACTGATTTGATCCAGGATAGTGTAATAAAGGCATATGCAGATCTTGTTATAGATGGCGATTTAACAATAGAAAAAGCAGCCGCAAAGCTGCAAATAACCGAAGAGGAGTTTTGTAAACAAGCAGAATCTTTAGGTTTTAAGTTAGTTTCGGTTTGATTATCCATTTTAAAGGAGACTACTATTTTGTTATTAGGTGAACTCTGACTTTCATCCCGTGGAAAACCACGGGATATTTTTTTAGTCGCACATAATACAAACCCACAAGGTCCGCCGGGCAACCGGCGGACCTTTTCTTAAGAGATCATGTGAATAAATCTTCCATAGTGATCACTGATACAATGTTATTGGAATAGCTGTTTTTGACTACACCATAAGTTGTAATAAGAGTGGGGAATATGGCGTATTTGTTTTTGGCTTGTATATTTAAGTCGTGTATTTTTCTGTGTATGCTTTCGTCAACTTTTTTAGTGATCATGTATTCTGAGCCGGAATACTTTATCTCACATAGATTTATGACTTGATCCTTTCGTACTATCAACAGGTCTATCTGTGAACCGAATACTCCTTTGTCAGGATCGGCTTTACAATACCAAGAACATACATCTGTTATTACACCGGTCACGCCCAGCTTTGTTTTAATCTGTTTGACGTGATACAGACATATTCTTTCGAAGGCCAACCCCATCCAAGCATTAGTCACAGGTTCATTTATACGGTTTGACCAGAAATTGGTATTCGCTTTGCTGTTTTTTAAGAATTTAAGGTAAAACAGTGTGAAACAGTCTATAAGCTGATAAACCGCATTTTTAGCATTATTACCGAATGCTTTATATTTTCTGATAAATCCGCAGCTTTCCAATTCATCAAGTTTTTTTGTCAGGTCACCCGAATTGGGTATACCCGAAGCAGATATCAGTTCTTCACGTGTCATTCCAACCTTTTTAAGTCCTAATGTCTCAACTATCTGCATGTATACCTCAGGTTTTTTGAATATGGAAGCATACAGATATTTGTACTCATCTTTGAGCGGTGCATCATTGGCAAAAAGGATAGCATCAATGTTTTGGGTGAGGCTGAGACCTTTCTTTATCAAGCTCCAGTAATATGGTACTCCGCCGAATATCATGTAATACTGCATGATCTGATCACGGTTAAGTATAAGCCCATTGGTTTTTACATAAGATTCACATTCCTTTAACGAAAATGGTCCGAGATGTATCTGATCGGTCAGGCGGTGATACAGACCGCCTTTATTGTGGATTATCTCAGAGAGCATCCACGACGTAGCTGAAGCACATACAATAAGTAACACGTCTTTCCTGGCGGAGGCGAAGCCGTTCCAAAAGTTCTCCAATGCAGACATGAAGTTGCTTTTAGGGGTATTCATCCATGAAAGCTCATCGATAAAAATAATCTTCTTTTTCTCTTTGGAGTTTCTTATCAGATCTTTAAGTCCTTCGAAAGCCTCAAGCCAACCTTGGGGTGTTTGCTCAAATGTATATCCGGAATCTTTTAAAGATGAGGCAAATGAAAAAATCTGGTCTTTCATACTGCCGTTATTCAGCCCGGAATGTTGAAATGTGAATCTGTATCCGAAAACTTCTCTTATAAGAAAAGTTTTACCAATCCTTCTTCGGCCATAAACGGCGATAAAACGGGACTCCGGAGCAATTAAAGCAGTACGGAGTATCTCGGTTTCTTTTTGCCTTTCTATAAGCATCCTTACCCCTCCTCTTGTTTTATAATTTACTTAATCATGCAAATTTTATGAGATTAAGTAAATTATAATTGTTCAACTTTAAAAAGTCAAGTGCTAAAAATACAGCAAATTCAGCATTTAGTGAATCATCTAGGATATATGACACGGATTTATAATTTACTTAATCTTGTTTTTTGATAGGATTAAGTAAATTATAAATTTAAATCGAAACATAAGTAAAGCCCGCCGGTTGCCCGGCGGACCTTATTAATTCTTCAGTATTCTTTTTATTACGCTGACTTGGTTTCATCCAGCACCTTATCGTACTTGGCGGTGAAGTCGGCGTTATATTTCTTATACTCTTCGCTGTTGGCCTTGATATCCTTGGTGTAAGCATGCATATCGAAGCCTTCTATGTTGCTGTGGCGCTCTATAACGTGCAGCGCTACGTTTGAGCAGTAAGCGGAGATTCTCTCAAAACTGGTTAAGCACTCTACCAGGGAAATACCGCTCTGTACCGTACACTGTCCGTTCTGTAATCTGTGTACGTGTCTTTCTCTTATCTTTTCGCTCATGGTCTGGATCACGTCTCTTAAGGGCTCTACCTTCTTTGCAAGGTCCGGCAGGTCCATGGTAAGTGATGCGACGGTGGTCTTTATTACTTCGCCTACGGCTTCGCTTAAGATATTGAGCTCTTTCTTTGCTATGGGAGAGAAGACTATCTTGGCGCCTCTGTTGTATTCTGCAACGTCATACAGCTTTATACAGTGGTCGCCCATTCTTTCGAAATCCATAACGGAGTGGAGTATCTCGGTGGCAAGCTTCTGTTCTTCGGGCCGGAGCTGGCAGGCATTTACCTTTACCATGTAGTCATTCAGAACGGTTTCGGATTTATCAAGGAAGCGCTCGTTTTCGTTAAGTATCTCAACTTCACGTTCGTTGTATTCCTCGTGCATATCCATGGCTATGCCGTAGTTTTCGATAACTGTTGTGCCCATGCCGTTTATAACTTTACGGCACTGTTCAAGCGCTACGGAAGGAGTCTTTAAGAAGATGACATCGAGCATTGCAAGCTCCTGGTCAATCTTGCTGGGCTTTGAATCTCTGCGGAGTTTCTTAACTATCTTGCCTATCATGCTGCACCAGGGCAGGAAGAAGAGGCTGACGATGATGTTGTAGATGGTGTTGAAGTCCGCTATATTACCACGGTTCATGACCGCGTCCATGTTTACGATATTAAGGGGTACTATTGCAAGGTAGAAAACGAGCATTCCGAGCATACCGCCCACAGCGCTTATGAAAAGCTGGGAGAGAGCGACCTGCTGGGCTTCCTTCTTTGTACCGATGCTGGCTAAGAATACGGGGAAAAGCTTACCTATGCTGATACCGATCACCATGGGTGCCACGATGCTTAAGGTGATATTCCCGGTTGCTGCGGCTACCGCCTGTACGATACCGACTGCAGCTGATGAACTCTGCAGGATCATGGCTAAAAGTATACCAAGCGCCAGACCGATAAAGGGATTGGTAAATGTGGTAAATGCTTCATGGAATGACTCTGATGTCTTTAACGGATCGAGTGCGGTTTCCATGGTGGTCATACCGAAGAAAAGGATACCGAAACCGAGCAGGATGGAAGCTATGTCATTGGGCTTCTTTTTCTTGCTCATGAGCATGATAAAAGCTCCGATACCTATCATAAGAGGAGCAAAGGAAGAGGGCTTGAGCATCCCGAGTATGGTGCTTCCGCCGCCTTCGACATCGCCCAAACGGAGTATCTGACCGGTTACGGTGGTACCGATATTGGCACCGAGCAGCACGGGGATGGTCTGTGTCAGTTTCATGATGCCGGCGTTAACAAAACCGATCAGCATGATCGTGGTAGCCGAGGAGCTCTGTATAACTCCTGTTACCAGTACGCCGAAACACAACCCCTTAAATCTGTTGCCTGTGAGTTTCTCGAGTGTCTTTTCCAAACGGGCTCCGGCCAGTCGTTCAAGAGAGGAGCCCAAGTATTTCATTCCGTACAAAAACAGTCCTATTCCGCCTATAAGGTGGAGTATGTGCGCCAGATCCATGACTTCTTCCTTCTATAAATAATATGATGAAAAAACTTATCAATTCGAATCCTTCAAATTCCGAAATTTCTCTATATACAGAATAAGCTTTTTTTTCGTTTTTGGCAATATTTTTTTGCTAAAAAAATGATATTTATATTGAAATAAAAATGGTATTTTGTTATAATTTTTCTGTTTTGAGAGAGGCTGTAATATTGTATTATAACATTATAACAACATGCCTATTTACATAATATAATAACAAAAGGTCACAAAAGGAGGGCAGCAGGTACCGTGTACAAGATTGGTTTTGACAATGACAAATACCTTAAGATGCAGTCTGAGCATATCAGGGAGCGTATAGAGAGCTTTGGAGGAAAGCTGTATCTGGAATTCGGAGGAAAGCTTTTTGATGATTTTCACGCTTCACGTGTACTTCCGGGATTTGCGCCCGACAGTAAGATAAACATGCTGGCTCAGCTTAAAGACCAAGCTGAGATCGTTATCGTTATCAATGCAGGCGATATCGCCAAAAATAAAGTCAGAGGGGATCTCGGTATCACATACGATGCTGATGTACTCCGTTTGATTGATGCATTCCGCGGTTACGGATTATATGTCGGAAGCGTAGTGCTCACACAGTACGCTTCACAGCCTTCCGCAGAGGCTTACCAGAAAAAGCTGGAGGCTCTCGGCCTGAAGGTTTACAGACATTACAGTATCCCCGGATATCCTGCAAACATACCGCTTATAGTAAGTGATGAAGGTTACGGAAAAAATGATTATATAGAAACGGAAAGATCGCTGGTAGTTATCACAGCTCCCGGTCCCGGCAGCGGAAAGATGGCTACTTGTCTTTCACAGCTCTATCATGAAAACAAGCGTGGGATCAAGGCGGGTTATGCAAAGTTTGAGACATTCCCTATCTGGAACCTGCCGCTTAAGCATCCGGTAAACCTTGCATACGAGGCTGCTACTGCTGACCTTAACGATGTAAACATGATCGACCCGTTCCATCTTGAGGCATATGGTGACCTTACGGTCAACTATAACCGCGATGTTGAAGTATTCCCCGTACTTAATGCTATGTTTGAGTCCATCCTGGGTGAGTCGCCTTACAAGTCACCTACGGATATGGGCGTAAATATGGCCGGCAACTGCATCATCGATGATGACGTGGTAAAAGAAGCAGCAAATCAGGAGATCATCCGCCGTTATTATAATACACTCTGCCAGATGCGTGCAGGAAGTGCGGATAATGATCAGGTACTTAAGATAGAGCTTCTTATGAAGCAGGCAGGTATCACTGTTGAGAACAGACCTGTTATCGGAGCAGCACTTGAAAAGGCAGAGGCTACAGGCCAGCCTGCAGCAGCTATGGAGCTTCCGAACGGCAAGATCATCACCGGAAAGACAAGCTCACTGCTCGGAGCATCTTCGGCATTGCTTCTTAATGCATTAAAGGAGCTGGGCGGCATAGAAGACAGGATAGAGCTTATCTCACCCAGCATCATAGAGCCCATACAGGACTTAAAGGTTAATCATTTGGGAAACCACAACCCGAGATTACATACGGATGAAGTACTTATAGCACTTTCTATCTGTGCAGCTACAGATCCGCTGGCAGAGATAGCTATGCAGCAGCTTGAAAAGCTGAAAGGCTGCGAAGTACACTCGAGCGTAATCCTTGCCCAGGTAGACATGAACACCTTCAGAAAGCTCGGTGTAAACCTTACCTGCGAGCCGATATACCAAAGTAAGAAGTTGTATCATAAGTAAGACACCTCATCAGTCAGCTGCGCTGACAGCTTCCCTTCGCCAGGGACGGCATCGACGCACTACGTGCATCGATCTATCCCCTCAAGGGGAAGCCTAAAGTGGTTTATGATAAGCCTTCCCCTTGAGGGGAAGGTGGCACGAAGTGCCGGATGAGGTGGAAAAATAGCCAACGTTGATAATGAAGTATATAAAAACAGGAGGAAACAACATGGAAAGATTTGTCGGAACAATCTCAAGAGGCGTGCGTGCACCCATCATCAAGAAGGGCGATGACATAGCTCAGATCGTAGTGGACAGCGTACTTGCAGCATCAAAGGGTGAAGGCTTTGAGCTTAGAGACAGAGACGTAGTAGCAGTAACAGAGGCAGTAGTAGCCAGAGCTATGGGCAACTACGCATCTGTAGACCAGATTGCAAAGGATATACAGAACAAATTCGGTGACAAGACCATCGGCGTTATATTCCCGATCCTCAGCCGTAACAGATTTGCCATCTGTCTTAAAGGTATCGCAAGAGGAGCTAAGAAAATAGTCCTCATGCTCAGCTATCCTTCGGACGAAGTAGGAAATCACCTTATCGACCTTGATTCGCTTGATGAAAAGGGCATCAATCCTTGGACAGACGTACTGACCGAGAAACAGTTCCGTGATTATTTCGGCATAGTAAAGCATCCTTTCACAGGTGTTGATTACATACAGTATTACAAAGAACTCATCGAGAGTCAGGACTGCGAATGCGAAGTAATACTTGCAAATGACTGCAGAACTATCCTTAAGTATACCAAGAACGTACTTTGCTGCGATATCCATACAAGAGTACGTACAAAGAGACTGCTCAAGGCTGCAGGCGGAGAGATCATCTTAGGTCTTGACAACATCCTTTCAGCTCCCGTTGATGGAAGCGGATGCAACTCAAATTACGGTCTGCTCGGTTCAAACAAGGCTACCGAGGAAACAGTAAAGCTTTTCCCTGACAATGCTCAGCCTGTAGTAGACAAGATAGCAGCAGAGCTTAAGGAAAAGACCGGAAAGAACATCGAAGTAATGATCTACGGTGACGGCGCATTCAAGGATCCTGTAGGAAAGATCTGGGAGCTTGCAGACCCGGTAGTATCACCTTTCCATACAGTAGGACTTGTAGGACAGCCTAACGAGCTTAAGTTAAAGTATCTGGCAGACAACGATTTCGCTAACCTTAAGGGCGAAGAGTTAAAGGCAGCTATCGAAGCACGTATCCGTGAAAAAGATGCAGACCTTGCAAAGAATAAAGATAAGTCACTGGTAGGTGATATGGTATCTCAGGGTACAACACCCAGAAGACTTACAGACCTTATCGGTTCACTCTGCGACCTTACATCGGGCAGCGGTGACAAGGGAACTCCTATCATCCTCATACAGGGCTACTTCGATAATTTAAGTGCAGGATATTGATAGAATATTGAAAATATAAACTACAATAGTCACCCTTCATAGTGATATGAGGGGTGAAATTTTTTTTGAGAAACATGGAACCCGCCCCATATGCCCCGCGTCTAATGATCAGAAAACGGAAACAACAAAGACAAAAAAGTCTTGTTAAGTAAGGAGGTTTAACATGAAAATAAAGATGAGAAAAAGCATAGTGTTTATCATCATACTTGCACTTATCCTGTCCCTTACCGCATGCGGCAGCGATAAAAAAGACGATGACAGAGCAACAAACACCAATACTTCAAGCACACCCACGACAGAAAAGGCAGCATCGTTAAAGCCCGGTGATGCAGTAGCGGACGGTGACAAAGCAAAGCCCGCAGAAAGTTCCAAAATATACGGCGGAGCCGATGTATCCGGTGATACATCCACATACACTAAAGGCGACGATGTAATTAGCGGATATGATACATTATCTGAGACAACAATGGATCTTGGATCAAGCCGTGTATATTCGGCAGAAAGCAAGATGGCGTCATCAGGTGAGGCTGCACCCGGAAGCATAGGCGGAGTATATGATGTATACGACGGAGCATATGCAGATGAGTTTGAAATCCCGGTAAGACCCATAGAACCTATAGAAGGCGACATTATCGATGATATCGACGATATCATTCTTACTCCGATCCCTGTTATCCAGCCCAAGGCAGGATTGCTTACAGCAGGCGAGTGGAATGATAACAAAAATTTTGATTTCATAAAGAAACTCTTGGCAGACGGCCAGAATTACCAGTATAAGGATTTCTTTACAGCATGGGATCTTACACCTTTTAACAGACTGTCCATTAAGTGCACGGCAGGACAGGATGCTGTAACAGGTGCAAACGTAGCAGTACTTGACGAAAAAGGAAATCACATCTGGAAAGGTGTAACAGATCACGAAGGTATGTGCTATGCATACTACGGATTACTTGATGCAGATATGATGCCTTCTACAGTAACCGTTTCATCAAACGGAGAAGAAAAAACATATCAGGTAGACAGCGCAGACCTTATCGACACATCGGTTATAACAATAGATCTTTCAGAGAAAAATACAGCTGCCAAGAAGCTTGACCTTATGTTTACTATCGACACCACCGGTTCCATGGGTGATGAGATATTCTACCTTCAGAAGGAGCTTGAGGATGTTATAAGACGAGTACAGGCTGATTGCGACAATATCCCTGTAAGACTCAGCGTAAACTTCTACAGAGATATGGAAGATGATTATATAGTAAGACCTTATGAATTCACTTCTGATATCAACAGTGCACTTTCACTTTTAAATAAAGAATATGCTGACGGCGGCGGAGACTATGAAGAAGCTGTAGAGCTTGCACTTGAGAGCTCTGTATTCGAGCACAGCTGGGATTCGGACAGTATAAAGCTTATGTTCCTGGTACTTGATGCGCCCCCTCATAACACAGCATCTATCAGAGAAAGCCTTATAAAGTCCATTCAGAAGGCTTCTGAAATGGGAATAAGGATAATCCCCGTTGCATCAAGCGGAGTAGATAAGAACACTGAATTCTTACTCAGAGCATTTGCGATGACCACAGGCGGAACCTACACATTCCTTACCAATGACAGCGGTATCGGCGGAGATCACATCGAGCCCACCATCGGTGAGTATACTGTAGAGCAGTTAAATGACCTGCTGGTTAGAATAATAGAAGAATATATCGGATAATTAACCTCACTTTAATGTTCCTTTACAAAACGCCCCCGGTACACGAGTAGCCTCTGTATCGGGGGTGTTTCTATTAGGGCAAACCTAGATGTTTTTCTTTTTGTTGTATTTCTCGATGATCTTATGGATCCTGTCGGTAGGATCAAGGAATTCGCTGATCGAGAAGTCATGGTTAAGAGTATCTATGATAAGAGCGATGTATTTGCTCATGTCTGCATTGATGTAATACTCACGCTGGAGCAGCTCGGGTGCCTGGTAGATGAGGTTGGTGGTTACTACCTTATCAAAGATTCCTTCCTCATAAGCCTTGTCGAATCTTGCAAGGCCTTCGGTAAAGAGACCGAATGTGGCACAGAAGAAGATTCTTCCCGCACCGCGCTTTTTCAGCTCTCTTCCTACTTCAAGCATACTGTCGCCGGATGAGATCATATCGTCAAGGATTACGACATCTTTGCCTTTTAAGTCCGCGCCTAAGTATTCGTGTGCAACGATAGGATTTCTGCCGTCCACAACCTTTGTATAGTCACGTCTCTTGTAGAACATGCTGATGTCGAGTCCAAGTGCGGTTCCGAAATAGATGGAACGTCCCATGGCGCCTTCGTCGGGGCTGACAACCATCATCTTGTCGGGAGTCATTTCTATGTCAGGTACATTATTAAGGAGTGCTTTGATGAACTGGTAGGTGGGCTTTATGGTCTCGAATGTCTTGAGCGGTATAGCATTCTGTACCTTGGGCTCGTGAGCATCAAATGTGATAACGCTGTCAACTCCCATGTTGTAGAGCTCTTCAAGGGCCTGCGCACAGTCGAGTGATTCTCTGGAGGTACGCTTATCCTGACGGCTCTCATACAGGTAAGGCATTATTACGGTGATACGTCTGGCTTTTCCGCCTACGGCACCTATGATACGCTTTAAGTCCTGGAAATGATCGTCCGGAGACATGTGGTTTTTCTGCCCGCGTACTGTGTACTCGAGGCTGTAGTTGGTGACATCTACCAGGATGTAAAGGTCGTAGCCTCGTACCGATTCGTTGATAACGGCCTTGCCTTCACCGGTACCGAATCTGGGGCATACGGAGTTGATCAGGAAAGTGTCTCTCTGATAGCCCGAGAATGCTATGGTAGAGGTGTGCTCGTTGTCACGCTGGTCTCTCCACTTTACTAAGTAGTCGTTGATCTTTTGGCCCAGCTCTGCGGAGCTCCTGAGGGCGATGATGCCTAATTTCCCTACCGGGATCGTTTCCAAAAATTCGCTTTGCGGCGACATAGTTTATCCTCCTGTGAATCACATTATCTATTACAACTCATCAGCCCTTCGGGCTATGCCTTCTCAAGGAAAAGGCAGTGTGATGAGTTTATGCAAAATACTACAGGCTTCCCCTTGAGGGGATAGATCGATGCACGTAGTGCGTCGATGCCGTCCCTGGCGAAGGGAAGCTGTCGGCGTTAGCCGACTGATGAGGTGTTATATATTTGTTCTGAGGTCATTTCCTATAAGTTTTATAAAATCATAATCTTTCCCCAGTCTCGAATAGATTCGTTCACCATATCGTTCTCTTATTTGAGAGAGGGTTAAATTAGATGAAATAAGAGTGGAAAGATTATTCAAAAGTCTTTCGTTGATTATGGAATAGAGCTGAGTATTAGTAAAAGAGCTGGTAAGCTCTGTACCAAGATCATCTATAATTAACAGTTCGCAGGTAAGTATACCTTCACGATAACCGAAAGTTTCCTTTGGGTAATCCTCATATTTAAAACTGTATTTTGAAAGCATGTCAAATAAGGAAAACGTAGTAAAATACATTACTGTATGTCCGCAATTTAATAACTCACTAGCAATACAGTTTGATAAAAAAGTCTTTCCAAGACCGGTACTGCCATAAATCAGAAGATTACGGTGATCGTTGTCAAAGTTTTCCGTGAAGCGTTTAACCTTTTCAAGTACCGATCTCATATTTTTGTAGGGAGTAACCTGCAGGTCTTTGTCATATGAATCTAAATCATCCGGAAACAGGTCAAGGTTAAATGTGGAAAAGTTTTCCTTGTCTATGATATCCTTTATATTTGACTCTTCAAACACGAGCTCGGTCATAGCCGCTTTAAAACAACCGCAGGGATCGGTACCGATAAAGCCGGTGTCCTTACACTTTTCACACTCATACTTTTCCTGGAGATAGTCTTCGGGGTAGCCTGCGTCTTTAAGTAACTGAGCTTTTTCTTCGGTAAGCTTTTGAATAACGGCCTTTAAACCGGTCAAAGCCCCGTCGTCACCCATGAGGGCCTTTTTACCGGCCGAGACTGACTCCGAAGCTATGGAATGGTCTATTTCTTTTATACGGGGAATCTTAGTATACACCTCATCCTCGTGTTTTTCAAGCTCATATCTTGCCCGCATCCGTTTTTCGTCGAACTGTTGAAGGAGCCTGTCATATTGATAATTGTTCAGTTTCATAAATACTCCTAAAGTATACCGAGCTTTTTCTTTTCAAAAGCAGCTATTTCTTCTTCGGTATATGCTCGTTGTGCAAACTGAAGTGACTGGTTGTTTTTTGCAGTTCTCTGCGGACTACCGGGTTTGCTTGCGGCACGGAAGGCTGAGGTGATATTTTTGATATCGTCAAGAGTATGTACACCCTGTCTGTGCCATTCTGTTAATATCTTATCCGCATACTCGAAAGAGGGACGTGAGGTGGAAAGCAGTGTCTTGTTGCATGCATCCTGCACTATCTCATCGGAGAATCCGTACTCGTCGTACCAGCGGCGTAAATATGAAAGCTCTGCTTCACCGAAATTACGGGTTAAGCCGAATGCGGTTTTGACTGCGCCGTATTTCCCTGTAAATTCCTCTATCTCAAATCTTGCTGCCTCTACGGAATTGATGCCTTTGCTGTGCCATTCCCGGGCAACTTTTTCTATATAAGAATTGGTGCGCTTTCCTTTGCCCACACAGTAATCATATAAAAACTTTATAAGATCTGCGGGGAATCCGAGCTCCTCAAAGATAAATGCGGGAGTCTGGAGTGAGCGCTGTGACATCGTGGTACCGAGCAGGTTCTCGATATAATCGATAAGCTCGTCAAACTCATGATACTCGGTCCTGAATGACTGGATCATGGTACTTGAGTAGCTGGGCTTTACGATGGGAGTGGGTTCTGCTGCTGCAGGAGCCGTATACTCGGGAATCATAACATCTGTTGCACGTCTGCCGTAAGGTCTTCCGTCCATCATGGTGGGAGCGGTCACTTCGGTGACGGGTGCTGTTCTGCCGGATCTCTTCTTTGCATCGGAAAGGATCGTGATGTTGCTGCCGTCGTTACTGTCCCGGATATCGCGGTCGTCCTGCTCGTCAAGATCGTGCAGCGTAATATCCTTGATCTTTCCGTCACGGCTGCAGCTGACGGAGAGTACGTGCTGCTTGTCCCAGTACTTTAAGGCAGTGCGGATATCCTTCTCGGTTTCGTCAAGAGCATCTGCGATGGACTCTATAGAAACGGGAAAGGACGGGTTCTGAACACAGCGGAGGAGATAAATATAGACCTTTACATCACTTCCGCGAGCATCGGTCATATACTTATCGATAAAATTATTTGAAACTACGGTCGAAGCTGACTTCGAACCGTAGGAAAGTGTTATTTTTGCATCCATGATAAACGCCTCTTTGTTTCCTTCTCTTAAGCGAAGATTATTATAACACAAATCCCCGAATATGCAATCTTAAAATGCGCTGTAAAACACCTGTCGAAAGGGTTTGTTGACAACGTGGATAACTGCAGTTTTTCTTATAAAATCGGACTTTTCGGACGTTTATTCATTTTTGTTGACAATGTGGATAACTTTACATCCCAAGCAGGTTTTCGCCTATTTTAACAACGTTTCCGGCACCCATGGTTATTAACAGGTCGCCTTCCTGACAGTTTACTAATAAAAAATTTTCAGCCTCATCAAAGCTTGAAAAATAGTAAACATCTTTACCATATTTTGCTTTTATGTCATCCGCGAGCATCTTTGACGAAATGGTACCCGGGTCGGATTCACGTGCCGCATATATATCGGTAAGGATTATTTTATCGGAAAGGGACAGCGCTTCACAGATCTCATTCCTGAAAGTTATGGTACGGGAGTAGGTATGAGGCTGGAATACACACCACAGGGTTTTGTGGGGGTATTTTAAGGCTGCGTTTAATGTGGCCTTCATCTCTGTCGGATGATGTGCGTAGTCATCTATTACCGTTACGCCGCCGAACACACCCTTTTTCTCGAAACGGCGCTCGGTACCTTTGAAGGACTTGAGACCTTCCTGTATGTCTTTTTCGTCTATGCCGCAGTTAAGACCCATGGCACATACGCCTGTGGCGTTGGCTACGTTATGCTCACCGGGCACGCTTAAGGTTATTTTAAAGAGCGGTTCACCCTTATGCATGAGGGTAAAGCTTCCGCAGTCGTAGTCGTCGTAAACTGTATCTGCCGCATAATAATCGGCTGATGTATCATGATTTGAGTATGTGATGACAGGACATTTTACGGTGGAGAAGAGTGCTTCGTGATCGGGGATCTCTTTTCCTATTACAAGAAGACCTGTTTCGGGCAGGAGCTCTGCAAAAGTCCTGAAGGATGCACGCTCAGTTTCCAGGTTCTTAAAATAATCCAGATGTTCCGCTTCTATATTAGTAATGATGGCATGTGTCGGGTGGAACTTTAAGAAGGAGTCGGTATATTCACAGGACTCTATGACCATATTATCTAAGCCTCCGTCGCGCACGTTGCCGCCTATAGCATCAAGCACTCCGCCTACGGATACAGTGGGGTCAAGGCCTGCCTGTAAGAGCACGAGGCTCATCATAGAAGTGGTAGTGGTCTTGCCGTGTGTACCGGCTACAGAAAAGTTTCTCTTATAGTGGAGCATGATGTCGCCCACCATTTCTGCACGGTCCAGACAGGGTATGCCTCTTTTCTTTGCTTCGACCAGCTCGGGGTTATCCGAATGTACGGCTGCGGTATATACTACTGCATCACATTCTGCGGGTATATTTTCCGCTTTGTTTGAATACACGATATTTATCCCTAATGTTTCCAGTCTCTCTGTGATCTTGCTGCTGTGAGCATCGGAGCCTGTGACAGTAAAACCTTTGTTTTTAAGAAGCTCAGCAAAGCCGCTCATGCTTATGCCGCCTATACCTATAAAGTGTACGCGTCCGGGACGCGAAAAATCTATGTATTTCATGTGAGTTGCCTCCTGATACCATTTTCCACCTCATCCGGCACTTCGTGCCACCTTCCCCTCAAGGGGAAGGCTTAATCTTTGACTTAGGCTTCCCCTCGAGGGGAAGCTGTCTGCGAAGCAGACTGATGAGGTGTCATTTACAATATAAGATTATACCCATCTTTATCTCTTATGTAAACACCGATTTTCATTTTCAGCCAAATCTGCTAACTATATCTACAATTTCTTTATTTTTCCCTAATTTTATACTAGTTTAACTTGAAAAAGGCTTCCATTTATGGTATAGTTATGTTTGGGGGTGTATACCCGTTTTTAGTGAATGGGTGTACGCAAAACAAATATAAATGAACATGGAGGTGACGTGCTTGATACGGAAAGAAATGATAGCCATGCTTCTTGCGGGCGGACAGGGTTCTAGATTAGGTATACTTACCGCTGACATGGCTAAGCCGGCTGTAAGCTATGGCGGAAAATACAGAATAATAGACTTTCCTTTGAGCAATTGTATCAATTCAGGTGTAGACACCGTTGGTGTTCTTACACAGTATCAGCCTTTAAGACTGAATACTCATATCGGTATAGGTATTCCGTGGGATCTTGACCGTAATATCGGCGGCGTAAGTATTCTTCCTCCTTATGAGAAGAGTGACAACGCAGAGTGGTATACGGGTACGGCAAATGCCATATATCAGAATCTGAAATTTATCGAACATTATAATCCTGAGTATGTTCTTATATTGGGCGGAGACCATATATATAAGATGGATTATGAGATCCTGCTTGATTTCCATAAGTCAAATAATGCAGATATAACCCTTGCTACATATCCCGTAGCTTGGGAGGATGCTTCGCGTTTCGGTCTGGTCATCACAGATGAGAACAAGCGCGTGCTTGATTTTGAAGAAAAGCCTGCAAAGCCCAGAAGTAATCTGGCTTCGATGGGTATTTATATATTCACGTGGAAGGTGCTTAAGGAAGCTCTCATAAAGCTTAAGGATCAGCCCGGATGTGACTTCGGTATGCATGTCATTCCGTATTGCCACAAGAACGGTGCGAATGTTTATGCCTTTGAGTACAACGGCTATTGGAAAGATGTAGGAACCCTTTCGGCATACTGGGAGTCGAACATGGAGCTTATCGACCTTGTTCCTGACTTTAACCTTTACGAAGAGTTCTGGAAGATCTACACCAAGAGCGAGGTTAGTACCGCTCAGTATTTAGGTGAGAATGCAGTTCTGTCCCGCAGTATAGTCGGCGAAGGTACCGAGATCTACGGAAGCGTATATAATTCCGTGATCGGACCCGAGGTAGTGATAGAAGAGGGTGCGGTTGTATCCGATTCCATTATCATGCAGGGTACCCATATCGGTAAAAACAGCAAGATCAACAAAGCTATCATCGCAGAGCGTGCTTTAGTCGGAAACGACTGTGAACTCGGTGTCGGCGATGAAGTGGAAAATAAGGAACATCCCAATATTTATTGCAACGGACTTGTAACCTTAGGTGAAAAGACCGTTATCCCGGACGGAGTCCGTATAGGCAAGAATACCGTGATCTCAGGAGTTACCACTCCCGAGGATTACCCGAACAACTGGCTTGGCGGCGGGGAAAGTCTTAAGAAGGCAGGTGAAGACGCATGAGAGCTATAGGTATAGTACTTGCAGGCGGAAACGCTTCAAGGATGAAAGAACTTACAAATAAACGTGCGGTCGCAGCTATGCCCATCGCAGGAAGCTACAGAGCGGTTGACTTTGCTCTCAGCAGTCTGGCAAATTCACGTGTACAGAAGGTAGCCGTACTTACACAGTATAATTCCCGTTCACTGAATGAGCATATGAGCTCTTCAAAATGGTGGGATTTCGGACGTAAACAGGGCGGTCTTTATGTATTCACACCTACCATTACGGCTGATAATTCATTCTGGTACAGAGGCACTGCAGATTCCATCTATCAGAATATCGATTTCCTGCGTAACAGCCATGAGCCTTACGTAGTTATCACTTCAGGTGATATTATTTACAAGCTTGATTTTAACAAGGTGCTTGAGGAGCATATCGAGAATAAGGCGGACATCACCATTGTCTGCAAGAGGCTCGGAAAACATGAAGATACAAGCCGCTACGGTATCATCACTACCGCAGAAGACGGCAGGATCACATCGTTTGATGAAAAGCCCATCGGTTCCGAGGATGAACCGCTCGTATCCGCAGGCATATATGTTATCCGCAGACGCCAGCTTATAGAAATGCTTGAAAGAGCCAACGAAGAAGAGCGTTATGACCTTGTAAGAGATATCATCATCAGGTTTAAGGATGTTAAGAAGATTTATGCTTTTGAGCATAAGGCATATTGGCGTAACATCGCATCGGTAAATGACTATTACGATGCGAATATGGATTTCTTAAACCATGACATAAGGGACTATTTCTTCAGACAGTACCCCGATGTATACTCCAAAGTGGATGATCTTCCTCCCGCAAAATACAATGCGGGTGCTGAGGTCAGAAACAGCCTTATCGCAAGCGGTACAATAGTTAACGGCCGCATTGAGAATTCTGTTATTTTCAAGCAGGTATATATAGGAAATAACTGTACGATCAGGAACTCCATCATACTTAACGGTGTTCATATCGGTGACAATACTTATATCGAGAATTGCATCGTAGAAAGTAAGGATACCATTAAGCCCGGCAGCAACTATACAGGACAGCCCGGTACACCGAGAATCGTCCTTGAGCGCAGCGACAGATACGGAATGTGATCATTTTTTAAAAGCAGCCTCACCTTAAATGGTGAGGCTGTATGTTGTGTTACCACGCTTTGTCATTCTGAGCGAAGCGAAGAATCTTTAGAAACAGGAACCAAAATGAGCAATAAGACTTTGAACATAATACTATATGTTACGGCTCTTGTGGCAGTAGCCGTGATAATAGTTTTCTTTATAAAACTGAGTAATGTTGAACCTGTAACGGAAGAAAGCAAGAACGGCACCGAAACAGTGGATGCCGGAAAAATTGAAGGTCTTTCGTCACTTACGGGAAAGCAGGATACGGAGACGGATAAAAATACCTCTCCGGATATACCTGACGGAACCGGGGAAGCAGATCCTTCTGACATATCGGGAACAGTTCAAGGTCCGGAAGATATTACACCTACAGATGCACCTTTAAGTCCGGACGATACCACACCAACCGATGTGCCGGCTACGCCCACCGAAATTCCCGTTACCGTAGCACCTGAGCCCACCAAGGATCCTGACGGGAAAACCGTTTCGGTAGATGTATCCGGTATCGATCCCACAAAGCCCATAGTGGCGCTTTCATTTGATGACGGTCCGAGTGCCAATACTGCAAGTATCATAGAGACTCTTACCGAGTACGGAGCTCATGCCACCTTCTTCATGGTGGGAGAAAACGTAAATATGTATCCTGAGCGCGTGAAAATGGTTTATGATGCAGGATGCGAGGTAGGCAACCATACCGTAAGCCATAAAGCTCTTGATAAGCTTACAAAAGAACAGGTAACTAAGGAAATCGAAGATAACCAGAAAAACATTAATGCAGCACTCGGAGTGACCATAAACTCCCTCGTACGTCCGCCTTACGGAAATGTGAGCGATACCGTACGTGAGGCTGCAGAACATCCGCTTATAAACTGGTCGGTAGACACATTGGACTGGAAGTCCAGAAATGCGGATTCGGTATTTGAAGAAGTAAAAAAGAGTACAAGGGACGGCAGCATAATCCTTATGCATGACCTGTATGCAAGCACCGCCGAGGCAGTAAAGAAGGTGGTTCCGTGGCTCGTGGAGCAGGGCTACCAGATATGCTCCGTAAGCGAGATGTTTGCGGCACGAGGTGTGCCTCTTGAAAACGGACATGTATATAACAGCGTGATGAACGCTGCAAAATACAAAGAAAGCCTGGAAAAATCAGACAGCGAAACATGACAATGGGGACGGTTCTCTTTGTCATAAAATAACGACAGGTATAGGGGGCAGATACCATTAGATTTTTATTATCGACAGGTAATAAAATATAATGGTACCTGCCCCTTTTGATCACTATGGTGAATAAACATTAAATATGTATTAAAAGGTTTACAACCACTTGACATGGTGGCGATATTATGTTATATAGTATTTAAAACTACATCATGTGAAGGCGGTGATAAAAATGACAGCAAAACGAGAAGTAGCAATGATGGATTACAATCTGGCGGAAGAGCTGATCAACTCGATATCCCACGGTGTCGGGGCTGGTCTGGCTGTGGCTGCGGCGGTGCTCTGCATAGTGAAAGCAGGTAAAAGCGGTAATCCCTGGGCTATAGTTACAGCCTCGGTATTCGGCTTCTGTATTATCATGCTTTACACCATGTCCACTATATATCATGCACTTCCGAAAGGAAAGGCAAAGAGAGTATTCCGTGTTATAGACCACTGTACGGTATTTCTTATGATAGCCGGCACATACACTCCCTGTATGCTTGTACATTTCCATGATGCAAAAGGCTGGGTGATGTTCGGTATCATCTGGGGGCTGGCTGTGATCGGAATAGTGTTTAATGCCATAGATGTCGATAAGTACGAAAACCTGTCCGCTGTGATAAATGTTATAATGGGCTGGGCAGTATGCTTTATGTTCGGATCCTTAGTTGATGCGATAGGCGGAAAGGGCGTAGCACTTCTGGTCATCGGCGGAGGTCTGTATACATTCGGAGCCATCCTTTACGGCATAGGCGACAAGGTCCGCTATATGCATTCCATATTTCACTTTTTCTGTATAGCCGGTAGTATCCTGCATTTCTTTGCGATATATAATTATGTACTATAATAAAATAGATGCGGAGCATCGTTTTGTTACCGAGGAAACGCTGAAGGCGTTTTCGAGGTGACATTGACTCGAAGTAAGATAATAATGGTGACAGATTAACGGGGACAATTCTAATGTCGTAAAGTTGATGTCATTCTGAGCGAAGCGAAGAATCTTATAGCCATAAAGTTTAAAGATCCTTCACTTCGTTCAGGATGACATATAAAAGCTTAATGATAATAGACCGTCCCTGTTTTCATTTGCATAAATATACAAATCTCCTTGACTAATGAAATTAGGATGATATAATAGTACATTAGGTAATTTTGGATTTGAAGGAGGACTCATAAATGTCTGAAAAGAAGCTGATGCTGGGCAATGAGGCGATCGCGCGCGGAGCATATGAGGCAGGCGTTAAGGTGTCTGCGGCATATCCCGGAACACCCAGTACTGAGATTAGTGAAAATATCGTAAAGTATGATGAGATCTACTGCGAGTGGTCACCCAACGAGAAGGTAGCCCTCGAAGTGGCTATCGGGGCATCCATGGCAGGTGTAAGATCACTTGCGTCCATGAAGCACGTAGGTGTAAATGTGGCGTCTGACCCTCTCTATACAGTAAGCTACATCGGTGTATCGGGCGGTCTGGTACTTGTAGCAGCCGACGATCCCGGTATGTACAGCTCACAGAACGAGCAGGATTCACGTGCGGTAGCTCGTGCGGCACATATCCCGGTCATAGAGCCCTCTGACAGTGCGGAAGCTAAGGAGTTCATCAAGTACGCATATGATATAAGTGAAAAGTACGATACTCCCGTTATGTTCCGTACCACTACACGTATAGCTCATTCACAGGGCTTAGTAGAGCTTGAGGACCGCTGCGAGCCCATTGATATCCCTTATACCAAGAACGTAGCTAAGAACGTTATGATGCCCGGTAATGCCATTAAGCGTCATCCTATTGTAGAAGCAAGAGAAAAGCAGATGGCTATAGACGGAGCCGAGTTCCCCATCAACAGAATAGAAATGAATGATACTAAGATAGGTGTTATCA
>JAIKXA010000161.1 GCA_024684355.1 Lachnospiraceae bacterium | reverse complement strand
TGATAACGGGGCTAAAAAGAGCGGAGAAAATGACGGGGATCCGGACCTGAGCGGTAAAATCCGCGGCATAGTCATCACCGGTCCCAATACAGGCGGAAAGACGGTATCCATTAAAACAGTGATGATCAACAGCTACATGGCACAGTGCGGGCTCCATGTCCCATGCAGGGAAGCGGATATATGCATGAATTCAAACTACTTAAGCGATATCGGTGACGGACAGAATCTTTCGGAAAACCTGTCGACATTCTCAGCACATATCAAGAATGTGCTTGAGATACTGCAGAAGGTTAACAAAGAAAGCTTTGTCATCATGGACGAACTGGGCTCGGGTACCGATCCTGCCGAAGGTATGGGTATAGCTACCGCTATCCTCGAAGAGCTTAGGAAAAGCGGAGCAAATTTCCTTGTTACCACTCATTATCCTGAGATCAAGGAGTATGCGGCTAAGCATGAAAATATCATAAATGCGAGGATGACATTTGACCGTGAGACGCTTATGCCTACTTACAGGATGGTGATAGGTGAAGCCGGGGAAAGCTGTGCTTTCTATATTGCCGACCGTCTCGGTATGCCCGAGAAAATGCTGAAGGTAGCGGTGGAAGCCGCATACGGAAAGGCTGCATTAAAGGAATATAATTTCAGAAGTAAAAAGGAACTCGGAAAAACCGAAAACCGTAAGCTTCAAAAGGATGTAAGAAAACAGGATACTCCAAAGCTTACCAGAGAATTTAGGATCGGGGACAGCGTTATGGTATATCCCGATAAAAAGATCGGTATAGTCTGTGAACCGGAAAACGACAAAGGCGTGCTCCGGGTCCAGATAGCGGGACGTAAGATATGGATCAACCACAAGCGTATAAAAATCCATGTCAAGGCAGAAGAACTGTATCCGGAAGATTATGATTTTTCCATCATATTTGATTCCGTAGAAAACCGTAAGATCCGCCATGACATGGAACGTAAATTTACTGAGGAGATCATTGAAACCGATGAATGAGATTAATCATCAGTCAACGCTGTTTATTTGGACTCCGTCCAAGGTCATCTTGTGGACATCACCGTCGGTATCGGTGCAATCCCTGTCGATCAGCTCACCGAGTTCATCGTAGTAATATCCGTATACAATACTAGTGTTTGCAGTGGTGATCTGTGATTCTTTTAACAGGTCGCCACGTTTGTTATATTCGTACTCATAGGTAATATCTTTTCTGCCGTCGACAGTGGATTCGGTTTTGATCCTTAACCCGTTTGCATCATAATAATATACGTATTTGTAAGTATGATTGGGGTTTTCGCTTATTTTAGACAGAAGCTTACCCTTATTGTCATATGTGAATGTTGATGTTACCGTGTAGCCGCCGTCAGATTCGTTTATCAACATGGTCATGCGGCCCTTGGAGTCATAGGTGTAAGAGTTTTTGCTTATAACTTCATCGTCCACGGTGGATATCGAAGAAAGAGCCCGGCCCTTACCATCATAGGTGAAGGTTTCTTCGACATAGCCTCTGGCATCTTCAATGGTAGTGGTGATCAGATTGCCGTTCTTGTCGTACTTGAATGCAGCATAACTGTCAAATTCAAGATGGGGCTTCTCTGTACTTATGACGCGGCCGTATTTATCAAGCTTGTAGATAAAGGTATCGTAGATCTCGTATCTGTTTTTATAAGAATGCGTCACAGTTCTTGTCTTAGCGTCGTACGTGCTCCATTGGGGCATCTCATACTGTGTGTAGAGAAGCTGTAAAGACTTGATCTTGGCGCCTTTTCTTAAGGTGTATTCAAGGTTGCCGTCCGGAAGTGCCGGGTCACATATGGTAAGCTCTTCCACAGATTTTTTCTTGGCAACGGTAAAATCAATAAACTGTCCCGTAAGAGTGATCAGGTTGCCCGATACAGCTTCGGTGTAGGAAGCAGCCTTGAGGATATTGATGTTTAAGAATTTAGCCTTGTTGGTGATCACACTGTTCGGAGCATCGATGATGAGCTCCTTATTTGCAGCCTTCTTGCTGTTCGGGATCTTTACGGTCAGATATGCCTGGGTCCTGAATATAATCGTACCCACGCCCGATTTCTTCATGGCAGACTTAAGCTCCTTTACGGTGGATACACGTACGGTCTTACCTGTATCGGCTTTTGCAGGGACAGTGCTTACCATGAGTACGGCAAAAAGTACCAGGGCAAGTGTACACACAGCCATCGCGAGTGACTTGAAATTCTTTCTTTTCATTTTCAATTCCTCCTATAAACCTTGGTTCTATATATGATTCACGGATCATTCATAGAACCGGATCAAAAATATTTTATCATTTGCATTAACGGGAGTCAATTAAATGATGGTTTCCGGATACTCAAAACATGCAGAAATCTCAAATAATAGTGACAAGTTAACATGGTTATGTTACAATCTATAAGATAATGAAGTGTAGGTAAAAGAATTAAATGAAAAAGCTTTGGAGGAAGAGTATGAAAGCTATACTTACAAGCTATTTGGGCGGTTCTTATAAGGTTGACGGAAAGCGTCTGCCGGGACCGATACTTGAAGCAAATGGATTCCGTGATCAACTTAAAAAGATATGGCCTGAAAATGCACGTGTACTTCTGATATGTGCAGGTCCTTTTGAATTTGAAAAGAATGACTCGGTTCTGTACTGCATGAAGGAAGCATTCCCTATGAGCGGTTTTGCGGTATCTTCTGTGGAGCTGTGCGATTCAAGGACTGAAGAAAAAGCAGATGACATAAGCGGGACAGACGTGATAATCTTAACGGGCGGACATGTACCTACTCAGAATGCATTTTTCCAAAAGATAGGATTAAAAGATAAGCTAAAAGGATATAAAGGTATAATCTTAGCGTGGAGTGCGGGTTCAATGAATTGCGCGGATACGGTATATTCGGCACCGGAGCTTGACGGTGAAGCGCTGGACCCCGACTTTAAACGCTGGATCCCGGGTCTTGGGATAACGAAAGTAAACATATTCCCTCACTTTGAGATGCTGCGGGATGATGTCTTAGACGGGCTCAGAGTGGTTGAAGACATAACATTTGCCGACAGTATGGGGCATGAGATATTAGCACTCAATGACGGAACTTATATAGTTATAGAAGACGGTAAAGAAACGCTTTTCGGTGAAGCATACAGGATACTTGATGGTAAAATGGAACTGATATGCAGGGATGGGGAGAGCATAATTCTGAAATAAGATCGATCATAGGGACTAAGATTGATTGAAATAACAAAGTCGGATAATGTTAAGGAGTTGTCATGAAAATTGCGGCATATCAATTTGCGGTTACACACAATATAGATAACAATTTTGAAACTGTGGTAAAAGCGGTGAGGACAGCAAAAGAAAAAGGTATAGAACTGGTGGTATTTCCTGAATGTGCCTTGACCGGTTATCCTCCCAGGGACATGGCTTCATCATCCGATGTGGATTTTTTAAAGGTTGAGGAATGCTGCAATAAACTTCAGTCATTATGTGATGAGACGGATGTGGCTTTTATACTTGGAACAATCGCAAAAGAAAATGATAAAATCTATAACCGTGCGGTATTCTTTAGACCGGAATCAGCTCCTGTGACATACGATAAGCGTGCATTATGGGGCTGGGACAGAGATAATTTTACATCTGAAAATCCCCAAGATGTATATGACAGTGGCTGCATGGAAGATGGCTGTACACAACACAATATTAGGAACAGTGTTCCGGGGATAGTTGATCATAAAGGTTTCCGCATTGGTATAAGGATATGTTTTGAGATCAGATTCCCGGAGTTTTTCAGAGAACTGTATAAAGAGAAAACAGACCTTAACGCAGTACTTTTCTATGATGTCACGGATGAGGAAAACAACGACAGATACAATATGATAAAAGGGCACATTGAGACCCGTGCGGTTGAAAATGTCTGCACCTTTATTACCGCAAATACTACCAAGCCTTATCAGACAGCACCTACAGCTGTATTCGGCAGGTCGGGGCAGACTCTTGCGGAATGCGCAAGAGGCAAAGAGGGCTTCGCAGAATACGATCTGGAAAAGAAAGATTATGATTTCGGTGAGCAGGGGCGTAAAGAGATATCGGATCTGTTGACCGACAGTGAGATCCGGATGCTCTTAGACCAGATCCGCAGAGGATTTTGATGGTGATGATTCGAAATCAATCAGAGGGACGCTTCTCTGACTGATGGCTCTGATTGAAAGCCTTCCCCTTGAGGGGGATATATTGAGCCACAGAGTGGCTATGACAGATCGAGCCACAGAGTGGCTTGATGCCGTCCCGGCGAGGGATGCCGTCCCGGCGAGGGATGCCGTCCCTGGCGAAGGGAAGGTGCCCGGAGGGCGGATGAGGTGTTGAATAGAAAGGACCCAAAATGGAATACACAAAAGAATCAATACATGACATAGTTCTTGCCCAGAGAAAATTCTTCCGTACAGGGAAAACTCTGGATGTAAACTGGCGCATCAGACAGCTTTTAAGATTAAAGCAGGCACTTATCACACATCAGAAAGAGCTTCAGGATGCTTTATACGAGGACCTGCGCAAAAGCCCACTGGAGGCATATCTTGTCGATATAGGCCCGGTGATCGTAGAGATAAACGAGATAGTAAAAGGCTTAAAAAAGTGGGCTAAGCCGGAGAAACATTTTAGCGGACTCATGTGCTTCCCCAGCACCAGTACCACTGTATACAAGATGCCTTACGGAGTATCCCTTATCATAAGCCCGTTTAATTTCCCGGTGGTACTTACCTTGGGTGTGCTTGCTGCATCAATCTGCGGAGGCAATACTGCAGTAATAAAGGCCAGTTCTAAGTCTGCGGCCACCACCGAGGCGTTAAAGAAGCTTATAGCGGATACATTCCCGGAGAAGTTCGCCACCGTTATAGGCGGAGGACATGACATAGCCGATATCTGTCTTGACGAGCGTTTTGACAAGATATTCTATACGGGTTCGCCACAGGTAGCTAAACATGTTATGGAAAGAGCATCGCAGAACCTTACTTCCGTAGCATTGGAGCTGGGCGGCGAAACCGGTAACTGGGCGATCGTACGTAAGGATACAAATCTCAAGGACACAGCCAGAAAAATAGCCTTTTTCAAGCTGTGCAATGCAGGTCAGATATGTATAAATATCAACCAGATAGCAGTAGCTGAAGAAGTGGCCGATAAATTCCTTGAAGAATTAAAGAAACAGTTTATCCGCATGATCGGCAAGGAGCCGGAGAATAATCCGGATTATCCGAAGCTCATTACCTCAAAAGCGTATGAGAAATGTGAGAAACTGGCAAAAGAGTATTCCGACAGAGTCGTATTCGGTGGTAAGGGTAATGCGGAGACAAGGTGTTTTGCACCGACCATTATCTACCCGGTAGATGCATATGAGGATATAGTACAGCATGAGCTGTTCTGCCCGATACTTCCCATAGTACCTTTTAAGGATGAAGAAGTGGACAAAATACTTGATATTATCGCTGAACGTGAGCATCCTTTAGCTATGTACCTTTTTACTTCTGATATGAAGTGGGCCGATAAAGTGATGTCCACCCAGCAGTATGGCGGCGGATGTATCAACGAAGTAGTGCTCCATATGATGGTAAAGGGTGTGCCGTTTAACGGTACCGGTCACTCGGGTATGGGGGCATATCACGGCGAATGGGGCTTCAGGGAGTTTACCCATCCCCAGACCGTACTTAAAGGAAAGACACATTTTAACCTTCCTCTTCGCGAGCATCCATATTCCGGAGCAAAGGGCAAGCTGAAAATGAAGCTCCTTAAAGGATTTGAAAAATAATATGACAATGGGGACGGTTCTGTTTGTCATATTTTTGACAATGGAGAGTGTTTTTGTTTGTCATCCTGAGGAGTGTAACGACGAAGGATCTTAAAGAATAAAATATATCAAAAGTAATGGAGAAGGAAAAAGAAGATCATGGAAAATGAAACTAAAAAAATCCCGTTTGGCTTAACCGAAAGTGAGGTGGCAGCATCAGTCTGTGAGCTTAAGGAGATAGTACCCGATGAGGTGCTTGATTTTGACATCGTAGTAGTAGGTGCGGGTGCATCCGGTGTGCCGGCAGCAGGCTGGGCAGCAGAGCTCGGTGCAAAGACCGCGCTGCTCCAGAAGGAACCGACTGTGGTATCACAGGGTAACTGCGGTTCGGCTATCATCAAGTCACGTTCTACAGAAGCCGGCATCAAGAAATGGATACATCATACCAACGGTCTGTGCGATTGGAGAGCTGACGTTAAGCAGCTTCAGGCATATGCTGACTACTCCGAGGAAGCCATGATGTGGTTCTGGAACCGCGGAGGCTTTACCAAGGAGACAGAGTATGGGGACGGAAGCAAGGTGGACAGCAACACTGACAGTGCTAAGCTCCTTAATGACGGAGACAAACTTTGTGCATTTATCAGCACCAGCGGTGATTTTACCGGTACCTGGAAGGACAGGGAAAACAGCTATGAGTACGGTGATGACCATTGCTATTTCTGGGCTCCTTGGGTAGGTCCCAAACCTTTGAATGTCGGTAATGCTTTAAAAAATATAG
Source organism: Lachnospiraceae bacterium (assembly GCA_024684355.1). Classification (GTDB taxonomy): domain Bacteria; phylum Bacillota; class Clostridia; order Lachnospirales; family Lachnospiraceae; genus RUG11977. The sequence continues at coordinate 2,132 of JAIKXA010000161.1, read as the reverse complement.
TAGAGAACGTAAAAGCAAAGAATCCCAACTTAGAGACATTTTTCTCGACACCTGCTATACAGCTTGTAAAAGAAGGGGACAGAGTAACCGGTGTCATAGGAAAGAACGCAGAGGGTAAGTACATCCGGTTTAATGCCGCAAAAGCGGTAATCCTTGCCACAGGTGATTACACCAATAACTCGGCCATGGTAAAGCATTGGTGCCCCGACATAGATGAGTTTGACAAGAAGCAGTTCGGCAAGACCGGCGACGGTCACGTGCTTGCCATGAGTGCCGGCGCAAAGATGGAGAACCTCGGACATACCAAGATGATGCATGACTTTGACTCCGCACTTATGTGGGAGGAGCCGTTCCTTTACCTTAACATGAACGGTGAGCGTTTTACCAACGAATATACAGGCTTTGTATATATGGGAAATATCTTAAAGTTCCAGCCCTCATACAAGGGCAGCATGCTTGACGAGGAGCATAAGGGAAAAGGCTCAAGGGGCTGGTATTGCACCATATATGATGACAGCTATATGGACTGGCCGGCGGACGAATTTGTAAGCGGAAAGGTTCCGCCTGTAGTCATGCAGAAGTTTATCCCCGGAGCAGTGGAGAATCCCCAGGGCGTATTTAAAAACCTGATCGACCTTCACAGATGCGATACGTTAGAGGAGCTCGCAAAAGAGTTAGATATCCCCTATGACAAAATGAAGGCATCGATCGACCGCTATAATGAGCTTTGCGATAAGGGCTGTGATACTGATTTCGGAAAGCCTGCAAAATACATGCATAAGATCGAAAAGGCACCTTTCTGGGGCGCAAGAAAGCATATCCGTGTATCCGCGGAAGTATCCGGAGTAGTGGTAAATGAAAACGCACAGGCACTGGATAGCGAAGGAAATATCATCCCCGGTCTTTATTGTGCCGGCAACCTCGGCGGACCGTTCTACGGCGGAGCTGATTATCCCTTCCATCAGACAGGACTGTCACTTGGCAGATGCTACACTGTCGGCATGATCGCTGCCAGACATGCACTAGGGAGATTATGATTCATCTATGCCTTCCCCTTAGAGGGGAAGGTGTCAGCGCAGCTGACGGATGAGGTGGAAAAAATAAAAAGGCTGAGAAATCGGTATTGAACCCTTTTTCTCAGCCTTAAATTTTTAATTATCAGATCATCTCAGAAAGCTCTGTAAAATCATAACCATGTGCCAGAGCAACATTCTTGTTGGTAAGCTTACCTAAGTAGCAGTTAACACCTAAATAGATGGCTGCACTCTTCTTACTTGCTTCCTCTAAGCCGTCCTTAGCTATCATGAGACCATACTTAAGAGTAGCATTGGTAAGAGCTATGGTACTTGTTCTCGGAACCGCACCGGGCATATTTCCTACACAGTAATGAACTACGCCGTCTTCGATAAATACGGGATCGTCATGAGTGGTAACATGGCTGCTTTCGCCGCATCCGCCCTGGTCGATGGCTACATCTACAAATACAGCACCGTTCTTCATCTCGGGAAGATATTTTTTCTTGAACAGCTTAGGAGTGGATCCGCCGGGGATAAGTACCGAACCGATCACGAGGTCTGCATCCTTAACTACTCTTTCTACATTGCTGTCATTGCTGACAAGTGTCTGGATATGAGCTCCGAACATATTGTCAAGTTCTTCAAGTCTCTTTAAATTGACATCGAGGATAGTAACATTTGCACCCATACCGACTGCTATCTTGCAGGCATTCATACCTACTGTACCGCCGCCGAGGATGACAACGTTTGCCTTGGGTGTACCGGGTACACCGGCAAGAAGTATGCCTTCTCCGCCGAATTTCTTCTCTAAGTACTTAGCACCTTCCTGGATTGAAAGACGTCCGGCTATCTGTGACATAGGTGCGAGGCAGGGAAGAAAACGGTCTTCCTGGATGGTCTCATAAGCTACTGCCTTAACCTTGCCTTCAAGCAATGCGTCCATCTGCTCCTTGTCAGCTGCAAGATGAAGATAGGTATAAAGGATCATGCCTTCATGGAACAGACTGTACTCCTCGGGGAGAGGCTCCTTAACCTTGATCATCATGTCTGAAAGATGCCATACATCTGCTGCGTTGTCGATGAGAGAAGCACCTGCATCCACATACTCGTTGTCAG
>JAIKXA010000073.1 GCA_024684355.1 Lachnospiraceae bacterium | reverse complement strand
TTCCGATTCCTGACCGTAAAGATACGATATGGAAACCTCAAAGTATTCCGATATCTTAGGGAGAAGGTCGCCTTCCGGGTAGCTTCCGTTCTCCCATTTCGATACCGCCTGAGGACTGACTCCTAAGTATGATGCCAGCTGCTCCTGTGTTACACCCTTTTTCTTTCTTAAAGTCTGTAAGTTAGTCGAAAATGCATTTGTTATCTTTGCCATTTTATATACCTCCTATCGGTTGTTCGAGAAATTGAATTCAACTTTCCTTTGATTTGACCACAGTATAACACAATTTACAGTTGTGTGCCATAGTTTTATTCTACTATAATTTTATTTTAGATAGAATTTTTTCGTTTTTTCTACTTATAATTGTTTTTAGATGTTTTTCTCAACTAATTATCATTTTGCATAAAAAAACCGGTAACGGATTTCCCGTTACCGGTTATAAACTATGATCGATCATTCTTCCGAATTCTTATCCGTATCCTTTTTTCTTTCTGCAAGTCTGCCTCTTATAAGTAATCCTGCACCAATACCGATGAGTCCGAGATATATTATAAACTGAAGCAGGCTCATTCTCTCGAAGTAGAAGTTCAAAGATACGATGAAAACTATACCGAATACCACTGCCGTACCAAGCATTGCTACTTTAAGTATCTGCATCCACGGCTGGATATTATACAACGCCACATAAGCTACAACCTCAAATACAAGAAGTACTATAAGTACTGCACCAAGGTTTACATTTCCCCATCTTACAAATCTGAAACCATAGCCGTAACCTGAGTTAACCTTAACAGAAAGTGCGAACAAAATTACGCCGACCAGGATCATTATCGCTCCTATCACCCTGCAGATCATGTTTTTATTTTTCATACGCAAGTACCTCCCTACTTAAGATTCTAACACATTGTAGCCAATAATCCCGGAAAAGTCAACTTCCGCCGATCTCACTCCGTTTTATTGCTACTATAATCACTATATCATGTTTTTGTCGATAATAAATGGTGTTCACTGCAAAATATACCAGTATAAATGCAGCAATACGCAAAAACAGGCAGCCCACAATTTTCCAATCCGTGATTATCATAAATCTAGCTTCATCAGTTCACAATTGGGGATTCCGTCCGCCCAGAACTTAGTCCTGTCTGAATCATACTTTATCTGGCAGACTATACATGAATTCATGGCTCCGTGACCTACTATGAGTACGTCTTTTCCTTCCCTTACCAAAGGAAGGGCTACCTCATTTATAAAACTTCCCGTCCTGTCAAACAGTTCATCCATTGTTTCGCCGCCCTCTACCTTAATATTGTAGGTTTCGGGATGAAAGAACATTTCGTTTACAGGACAATCGGGAATTGAAAAGCTGTTTTCCGTCCCTTCATAGATGCCGAACCCAAACTCCTTAAGCCGATCATCACATATGATGGGTATGTCCCTGCCGTTAAGCAGTATCTCGGCAGTTTCCTTTGCACGTATAAGCGGCGAACAGTAGCATACATCAAAATGTATGTCTTTGTACCTTTCTGCTGCCTCTGCTGCCATCTGCCTTCCGGCATCATTTAACGGTATATCCGTCTGGCCCTGGAGCTTTTTTCTGTCATTCCAGTCTGTTCTGCCGTGTCTGATTATATATAACATCCTGTTTCCTCTTTTTATGATAATCTTCCTTTGAAATCCTCATACCCGAAGGTTTTTACCGTCTCTATACTTCCGTCTTCCTTTAACAGTAATATATCCGGAAGCGGGATACCGTTGAATGTATTGTTTTTTACCATGGAATATATAGCCATGTCTTCAAATATCAGCCTGTCGCCGATATTGATCTCCTTCTCAAAGCTGTAATCACCTATCACATCTCCAGCAAGGCATGTAAGAGAAGATAATCTGTATGTATGTGCTTTTTCATTTGCTTCATAGCCGTCTCTTAACGGAGGACGGTAAGGCATCTCAAGAACATCCGGCATATGGCAGGCTGCCGATGCGTCAAGTATCAGGATCTCCATTCCGTTCTTAACCTTATCCATAACTTCGGTAACAAGGTAACCGGCATTAAGGGCTATAGCTTCGCCGGGCTCCAGATACACCTCGACATCATATTTTTCACGGATGTATTTTACAAGCTCTATGAGACTTGCCACATCATAGTCATCTCTTGTTATATGGTGTCCACCTCCGAGGTTAAGCCATTTTACCTTATACAATATATCTCCGAACTGCTCCTCTATAGCCTTAAAAGTAGTGATCAAAGCGTCTGAGTTCTGCTCGCATAAAGTATGGGAATGAAGACCTTCGATACCGCCCTCACCGAAATCTGCATCGAACCTGAAGTTTTCTTTTGTAACGCCGAGCCTTGAGCCGTAAGCACAGGGATCGTATATCTCATGTCCCTCCTGCGTGGAGCACATGGGGTTGATACGGATGCCGGCGCTGACATGAAGGCCGTCTTTTTTATTTGCCTTCCTTATAGTATTTATATGTTTGTCGTATTGGGCAAAGCTGTTAAATATGATATGATCGCATATTTTTACTAGCTCTTCCATATGTTCCGGTCTGTATGCCGGTGCATACACATGGTTTTCCTTACCCATCTCCTCGTACCCGAGCTTTGCTTCATATAATCCGCTGGCCGTAGTCCCGCTGATATACTGCCCGATAACAGGGTACAGGGAAAACATGGAAAAAGCTTTCTGGGCAAGCAGGATATGTGCTCCGCTTTCCTTTTCCACTCTGTTTAATATCTCAAGATTCTTCTTTATCTTAGCCTCATCCACTATATAGCAAGGCGTTTGTACATTTTCAAACATATCTGTTCCCACTTTCTATCTCTTGTCAAAATCACATAATTACTAATACTTCTAAATAATATCATATGCCCCGCCTAAGACGCAAATATTTTGTGAACTACTCGGCTACAAGTAACCGAGCTTCCTGCTTCAACCACTACTACGTTGGCTACGATATACATAACTCAGCGTCTTACACAGTGTCCACAGGCGTATAAGTTAGGACAGTTCCTGCCCTACTGAATATTTATCTTTAGGCTATTTCGAAAGATTCGTTTAGTATGCGGAGTCCTTCACGCAGGATATTGATAGCTGCGTTC
>JAIKXA010000095.1 GCA_024684355.1 Lachnospiraceae bacterium | reverse complement strand
TCACGGCCGAGGTCTATATAGCCTTCGCCGTCATCAAGATATACGCCTATATCCGCATAAGCGATCTCGTCCCACTGCTCGTCGGTAAGTTCGAGTACCTTTCCGCCGTTAACATCAGTAAGAGCGAGCAGTCCTTCTTCTGTGAGGTCAAAGCCTGCGGGATTGACGGTAGCTGCAGCATCTGCACTGTACCACTCTTCACCGCTGTAATCCATGCTTCTGAAGAATGAACCGAAAGGTGAGGATGATGCCCCATGGCTGCTGCCGCCGGACCTTGCAGAAAGGAAGTTGCCGAAGAAACCGGTAGCCTTTCCATCATCCATACCGAAGCTCTTCATCATGGCTTTTACTGACTTATAATAGCTCGGATAATCATAAGGGAAATACATCGCAAGACCGTTGGTATTGCTTATATTAGTCTTATGATATACCACTGCTTCCTTTACGGAAGCTGCAACCGCGTCCGCACCGTTAAGACCGCACTTGTTACAGAAATCTATTATGTCGATCTGTTCAAACTGTCCGCCGCCGTATGCTTTTGTATTTTTTCTGGCTTTTGCAAGTCCTGCATAATTGCCTGATGCTATCTCTTTATTTCCTGCAGAACAAAGCTCACAGAGTTTCGAATAAACATTCTCGATCTTCTTAAGATCGATAACGCTTAATGTTACATTCTGTCTGCCGTTAGAAGCCACGAAGTCATCTACTATGATACTTCCGAGTTTTTCTGTTTCAATGCTTGTATTTTTGTTCAGAGCCTTAAGCCAGCCCGTATATGACCAGCCGTATCCGGGCTCCTCTTCCTCTGCAGCTATAAGGTAATCGGCACTTCCGTTAAGAGCATATGCTGTCTCAACAGTACCCATAAGACACGCATCAAATCCGATAAAATCAAACTTAATGCCGCAACTCTTAAATACGGAAGATATTTCATCAAGTGAAAGCTCTCCGGTAGCAAGCTCATCGCTTCCGAATCCGGCAAGAGTTCCTCCGCCGTGATCCCAGAAGATAAACATATATCTGTCTGCAGGATAATTGGTCTTACAATAATTTATAAAATCAGATACCTCGGAAGGCTCTACCATGCTCTTTCTTCCGCGGTCTTCTAATTTCTGTATACCGCTTCCGACTACTCTGTATCTTCCGACACTGCCTGAAGTCATGATGTTATTCTGCCACTTTTTGGCACCGCCGGCTTCCAATATCAGGTTTATGTTTTCACCGATCTCAGCCTTGCACATCTCCTGGATATCCATGGTAGCACAGCCGTTTTCCGACTCAAGGTTGGAACCGATGATATATACCATAATGGTAGCCTTGCCTGTACCCGTACCCTGGGGGATACTGTCCACATCGGCATAGCTGAAGTTTGAAGAAGACGGTGCTTCCTCCAAAAGGTTATCAAAACCTCCGCTGTATGATGACTCACCCCAGCCGTAATCAGATGAACTTCCGCCAAAAAATGCGTCAAACAGTGAACCGACAATATCGCCCGATTCGCCGCCTACAGCTCCGCCGCCGTCATCGTCTAAAAATGCATCGACAAGACCGCTGACTATATCGGTGCCACCGTCATCCTCGAGCAGCATTTCGCAGCCCGTACAACAGCACAGTACCATGACAGAAGCCATAAGTATGGCTATCCATTTTTTTATTCTTTTCATTTTCTTTTATTTCTCCTGTTCCTTAAGGAATTCCTCGCCCTTAGCGATCATTTCCTTCTCCTCGGCTTTATCCTTGGGTGATTTCTTAAACTTATCTATAACACCGGGTACCATATCGATGACCTTGGATACCACATCAGTGCTCTTAACGCTTACAAGCTTACACTCGCCGTTCTTGATAACAAGTACGGAATTAGGTGATATCTTACCTCCCATACCGCCGCCGGCACTGTTTTTCTTTTCGTCCTTAACAAATGCGCCTGCGCCAACCCCGAAGCTCACATCCACAAGAGGAAGGATGATGGTGCCGTCATCGAATCTTACCGCATCACCTACAACCGTTTTGGTAGAGATAAAAGAATCCATACCCTTGAATAATGATGTGACTGTGTCTGCAAAATTGTTCTGTCCCATTTTGTACTCTCCTTGTTAAAATATTTTTAAGTTGCTGATTGCTTTACAATTTTTTGAATTTATCCACTTTCCTGCGGATGTACTTTATATCCTTATTAAACCATACCTTTAAGGCAGGTATAACAAGCAATGCCAACATGATCCTTCCCCTTACGTCCGCATCAACCTCGAGTCGTTTGTTCTCAAAGTCCGGTACTACGGTGAAGTGATCTCCCCATATCGGGAAAAACGCACTGACGGTTCCCAATATTTTTCCTGTGGATGCGGGGTCATCCATTCCGAAGGCAACATATCCGGCGCACTTTTTAGGAAGTATCCTCTTTAATATAAGTAAGAACTTATCCTTGGCATATCCGACGCCGTGCCTTACTCTTTCGTTGTCCTTCATCTGTATAAGATAATCCTTCTTTTTGTTTAAGGATTTTATCTTATCCTTTATCGATATGATCTTTTCTTTGATCTTACCGAACTTATCTTTTATCTTTTTAAACTTACCCTTTATGCCTTTATATTCATCGGAGGCTTCGGTCTCTTTTTCATCATCCTCATCAAAATCGAATGCTTCTTCAAAATCCTTGAAGTCATCCTCATCCGAAACGGTATCGGCTGACTCGCCGCTTTCTTTTTCCTCACCGGTTTTTTCTGTTTCCGCAACCTTCACTTCATCTTTAGCAGCTGTTTCTTTTTCGTTTTCGGCTGCTGTTAAAACGGCGGTCGTTTCTTCCTTTTTATCCGGCTCTTTAGGCTTTTTCTTTTCTTCCTTTAATTTCTTTTTCTCTTCCTTACGGCGTTTCTTCTCTTCTTTTTTCTTACGCTTTTCCTCGCGTTTCTTTACGCTTTCCGGATCGGTCGAATATACTTTAAATATCCCGAACAGCCTGGCCGTTATCACTAACCCCGTACTGTCAACATCGAGTCTTACGTGCACTATGTGGAGCAGCCAGGATACTACGGCATTTGCCTTTATGAGCAGTTCCTTCTTCTTTTCTTCCTCTTTTTCACCGGCCGCTTCTTTTTCATCTGCACCTTTTATCTTGTTTTTCAGTGCATCTCTTTTTCTCCTGCTTATAACATCCTCATTTAAAGAACCCTCTTCAGGATACTTTACTGCAGCCTTATATCTTATCGGAACAAAGCCTACGAGCAGCACAATAAGCAGTATCAGTCCAACTAATACCGCTATGATTATTCCCAATATTTTTAAGATTGTAAGAATAACTGTCAGCACAGCCTGCTCCTAACCCGGCTTTTATTACTCTTTTGCCGTCGTCTTAAAATACTCTTTCAGTCCGTCGGGGGTAAGCGGCAGCTCCTCCTGCAGGATACTTTTTATCATAACGCCTGCCAGCTCCTTAGCCTCGTCCTCGTTTTTGGCCACCCCGACTATCTTTACGTTTTCCGTTTCCTTTTTAAAATGTTTGGCAGGGAACATAAAGATATTATATATATCGAACAGATCGGTCCCGTTATTGTTGAGCGTGATCAGATAAGCGCCGAAACGGAGTCTCTTCGGTTTTTCGAGTTTTTTCCTGATCTTATTCACTTTTTTCTTAACACTGTCCGTAAGAAACAGCTTTTCGCTCCACTCGATCACTTCGTCCTATTCCTCCATGTCTTCCGAACCGGAAGCCAAAATATTAGATACCGCCATGTTTTTCTCGTGATTATTACTGCAGGAGTCAAGAGCTTCTCTCACATAGTTCATGACTTCCGTACGTGAATTGAAGAATACGGGAAGGGATGACAATGCTGCTGCCATCCTTGCACGATTAAGTGCTCTGTCTCCTTCCTTAAATGCCGCTTCAAGCTTACCCTGCAGTACTCCGAACTCTTTTTCTACAGTTGTCTCATCAACATTTTCGGGCACTTCCGTATCCAGGTCCGCATAAAGCGATGATGACATCAGCCTTCTAAGTCTTTCCAGAAGTACTGCCTTTTCCGAAAGCTCGCCTGTCTCGGATTCAATGTAACCTGCCAGTTTTGCCTCCAGGGCAGGTACCTTCATGGACATATCTTCCAGCTTTCCTTCGAGGCTTCCGAGTATCTTTTCTGCGTTTTCGGCATCAGATTCGTTAAGAGACGATGAAAGCTTTATCAGGTCAAGTAATTTCTGCACATCTTCTCTTTTGCCTTCTCTTACCGCCTTGCCCGCACTTCCTATAACACACAGGTAATTACATATGCCTGCCAGATCGTTAAGATACTCATATCTTATCCTTATATTGGTAAGGTCCGGCTTTTCTTCAAACTTTTTAAGTTCTTCGTCACCGGAAAGACCGGTACTGCTTTCAAACATATATATGAATCTTTCAAGTATGTCACGGTCCGAACCGATATAAAGTTTCATGCCGTTTTTGATTATATCAAAAAACCTTACTTTTGTCATCCTGACGGGAAGCTCATATACAGCATTTTTGATCTGCTCATTGATAATGGCATTATCGTTTACCGCAAAAATGCTTCTGAGTACTACTTTTGCAGCCTCATCGTTGCTCGGATAATCAAAACTTTCTCCCTCTACGGGTTCTCTTTCAACCACATATTTATCAAGTTCCAGACGGTCTATCAGCTTAACCAGCTTTTCAACTTCGTCTCGGATCTCATTCTTTAATCCTTCCGCTTCGCGGGATGTTTCTTCCCATCCGTCATAATCTTTTAAAGCTTTTTCAACCAGTGCTTCAAGGCGTACCCTGAAATCCTCGGACATGCCGTCTTTTGAAATATCTTTTCTTTCAAGGTCTCTTTCCTTAAAACAGTAATAATCAAGTGCCAGCTCGGTAAATGCAAGCTCAAAATATGTGTTTTCAAGTTCATTGAAATAGAACTCATAATTAACGCTCTTACTCAAGTTTCTTAGTCCTCCGTATCCTGCCGGCCTGATTAAGCATCATTTCACAAGCAGGTTTATATATATGGCATTCGTTGTGTACCTTAAGAAATCAGGTCCTCCGATGATCCCCGCAAATACACTCACAAATCCAAGTATTCCCAAACCTATGACAAGCACCGCACCTACCAGCTGGTAGCTCTCTGTTTTCTTTGCCGTCTTGGAAATAAATGTACATAAGGCACACATAATAAGAAGATATGCCACACTTGCCATAACCGCATATACTTCCGAAAAAAGGATTCCCGCTACTATGCTCAAAGGTAAAGTATACATGAAAATTCCGAAAAAGTCCATAATTTCCTTCGGAATTCTGCTGCCGGGCAGCTCCTTTAATCTGTAAGCCACTCCCTTTTCATACTCCACACAGAAACAGTTGCACGATACAAAGGCCATAAGACATAAGAGCATGGCAAGCATTCCGGCGATCATCTGTTCATATATCATGCCGTTTGTTACCTGGCGTTCCTCGATTTTTTTAACCTTCGGATCCTTATATACCGTAGCAAAGTTAAAAGAAAATTCATTGCTGTCATACAGCTCTCTTATATAAGCACTGTACTGGTCCTTGTCAAGGGCATTGGTCTCAAGCGTATCCGCGTAAAGCCTGTAGCTTTTATTTAAGCATATCTCATACATCATGTCCCCCGCAATGATATCACTTATCATTACGGATGTCTGGTCATCCTTACCGGAAATAACCGTGATCAGCCCTTTTATGTCAGTACTTCTGACTCTTGCTCCGTAACCTTCTTCAACCACATAGATACTGTCTATATACCCGTCAAGCAAAAGCTCTTTTAACTCGTCGAGACTTTTTTCATATATATACAGCGAAGGAGTTTTCCGCATCTGTTCCACCAGCAGCGTAGCCTCTTCACTGTCATCTGCCACATACAGTCCTATAGGGACGGCACTTCTTTCTTCCGATGCTGAACTCAACCCCAGAAGCAGGCATAACATGACCACTGCGGATATAACATAGCATATGCCCGCAGTCCTATCCTTTAAACATATTTTTAATCTAAGTATAAAACGACTCATTTTTTATCCTTTTACGATCAGATCCCGGAATTAAGTATAAGCTTTATAAACCAGTAAGTAGGTGTAAATCTTGCCACCATCGCGCAGCCCTCGGGCAGATACATGATAGGGATGATACCGCCTCCGGCTATGGTAGTAAAAAGTATAAGCATGTTGCCGAGTATCATATAGCCCGATACCGACTTGATAAATGCCGAGACAGCCATAAATATGATACACGAGATAACTATGGCACCCAGTATAAATACTATGGCTTTGGGCGGTATCTTTAAGTCTCCGACCGACATCACGAGCAGCATCGAAACCATCATGATAAAGCCGTAGACGATCACAAATGCCATAAGGCTGCTTCCGAAATACCTTACCCCGCTTATACCTGCGGATCTTAATCTGGTACCCACCTGTCCGAGCTTTTCCTTTAAAACCTTAAGTCCTGCAAAGAGCCCCGCATAAAGGATCAGCAGTATGATACCCGAATAAACATAATAATTTACCAGTGAAATACCTTCAAAACGTTCTATATATTCGCGTTTGAACAGATCATCTTTGCCAAGAGCCGTAAAAAGAAGGTCGTATGAGATCGTTACATTTCTGTCTCGTATCGTAGCTTTGTCGTAGCCTTCCGCTCTCATGATATCGATAAGACCCTGGCAGTTTATCTCAACCGAAGTGATATAATCCGAATATGCATGCATGAGGTTTGCGAGCAGTACCATCTTTGTTTTGTCGGTACTGTTTACCACGGTATATACCGGAGTATTTTCAAGTCCGACAAGCTTATTGGTAAAGCCCTCATGCAAAATAACATATATGTCCACCTCTCCGTTGTCGAACCATTCTTCCATTTCCTCCCGGGTACCCCGGACAACCTTGAAATAGGAAGTAAAAACTTTGTTTTCGTCAAAGTAGGTGGTAAGCAGCGCCGAATGTTCTGTTTTGTCCTCATCCACTATGCCCAGTGTGGCTGCAGTACCTCCCGTTTCATTTACACAGAAGAATATGGCCGCCGCACTCAAAAGTACCAGAAGTCCAAGCAGGATGAGCATCTTTTTATCGCTGAAGATCAGCTTAAGATCTTTTATAAGCATATTGCTCCCCGTCCGTCAGGTTTTATGTTCGTGTGTATATAAATGATCGTTGCAATACTCAAAACTACCGTTACATTTACTGCAGAAACGGAACTCCAGGCTGTCATCGTCAAGCTCCGTGCGTCCGCAGACAGCACATCTGTGTCTAGGAGCATTCGCCGACGGTCTGTAGATGCTGACTATCTTGCCATGTCTTACAGCACCGCCATCCGCACCTGGCTCACTGCGTCTTTCGGCATTTCTTATACTGTCTTTAAACTGTTTTCGCAAAGGGTTCATAGGTGCGAAATGCTTTTTCTTTAACGAGATAAAGAAAATAATGAAGTTTAAAAGCGAAAAACCGATAGCTATCAAAATAATGGTTCCGACGATCCATCCGCTGCCAAATGCCTGTATGATATCAACCGCAATAAGTACCACATATGCTATAAGCATAAACTTGGCCTTTGGTCCGAGACAGAAGATAACAAGCCATACCAGACTGGTTGCCAGCGTAAGTACGCCCGTCTTAAAATCAATATTGAACCCTTGCGCTACGTCAACAGCCACTGCAAGCATGTAGATAATGGTAAACATGCTTATCCCGCCGTTTCCGCCCATGATGCCGAACCTGGTCTCCGGGAATGTAGCTGCAAAAGCAAGAAACAGTGTCAGGTTGAGGTAGCTTAAGTCTATAGGATAGCTGTATCCGTATCCTATGACATTGTATGTAAAGATATATATTGCGATTACCGCAAGTATATTAAAGAATATACCCGAAAAATAGTAGAGATTAAACCTGAACGAACCCCACATTCCTTCAAGTGCGATACCGAACATAAAATACACATACATGCTGAGGAACACCCTGAAGATATTGTCCGTATCTACAGGCTGGATAATGAAAGTTACCAGTCTCCATACCTGCCCGGATAAAAGTTTATCTATGTCCAGCATAAGCCAGTCATAGTAAAGATCCGGATTTATCAGATTTATTATAAAGCCTGTCGCATAAAGAAATATTACATATTTCATAAGCATCTTTATGGCATACTTTCCGAACTTTTTTTCAAGTTTGTCAATCATTGTACATAACTCCTGTCTCCGGCCCGTCTCTCACGATCATCGATAATAGCGTATGATCATCAGTCAACAAGGGTCAGACCATCTATTTTAGGTACCACCGTCATCGAAAAATTGGTGTAGTACACTACAAATCCCGGTTTTGCCCCATTGGGCTTTTTTACGTCTTTTCTCTGAAGATAGTCCACATCAGTCTTCGTGTTTTCCGAAGCTTTTGAGTAATAAGCTGCAAGTGCTGCAGCCTGCTCATATACCTTATCGGGAAGCTCTTTCCCTTCAGTCTTAACTATGACGTGCGAGCCTGCATTTTTCTTGGCATGAAACCACCAGTCCCCGCCGTTTGCAAGCTTAAAGGTAAGCTCATCATTCTGGTAATTGTTCTTACCCACATACATATGGAAACCGTCCTCGGTCACATAATGCAAAGGCTTGGATTTCTCACGGCTTCCGGCATTTTTATTCGGAGCTTTTCCGGATTTTGCACCGTTCTTTCCGCCCTGTGCCCTGCCGTTACCGCCTTTACCGTAATGCCCTTTTATATATCCGCATTCTATAAGCTCTGCTTTTATGGCTTCCAGATCATCGGAAAGGGTGGCAAGCTCCAAAGCCATATTTACCGATTCCAGATGCTCCAGTTCTTCTTCGCTTGTTTTAACCTGCACCGATACGGCCTCATACGTACGCTTAAGCTTTGAATATTTCTCAAAATACTTTTTTGCATTGTCAAGAGGGCTTATGTCCTTATCAAGCGGGACCTTTATATCCTCACCCGTATAGTAGTTATTTAGAGTACACTCCTTTAGACCGTTCTCCAACCCGTATCCGTATGTGGTAAGAAGTTCACCGTACAGCTTATACTTATCTCTCTTTTCGGTATCCGAAAGTTGCTTTTTCTGAAGCTCAAGCTTTTTCACAGTCCTTTCCACGGCATTGGCTACCACCTTACGCAGATCGGCTGATTTCTGACGTATATTGGTTATAACGTTTTTAGCCGCATAATACTCTTCAAGTACCTGACTGATACTGTCATACTTTTTTACGAGCATATCGGAGGAAGCTTCAAACATGGTAAGTAAAAGCGCCGAAAACTCTACTGGCGAGCCTTCCGGGCTCTCTCCCGACTTTGATATGCTCTTATCGTTTTCAAAAGCGATGCAGGGACAGTATTTTCCGTCCTTTATATCGCTCACCATCTCATCAAAACGCCTGTAAAGATGTATGAGCATATCTTCCGAAAGCTCTTTCGCATTGGTTTCCCCGTCAAACCCGGCCCTATACAAAAGCTCGTTTGACATAAGAGGGCTGAATCCCATATACGTCATATATACGGCCTTCCCCAGTTTATCGGGAGAAGCTCCAATATGTTTTACAAACTCTTCCTCCGTAGTTGTCAGAGGATTTATCTTATCCGCCTGTTTTGGGATAAAATAATCTCTGCCCGGAAGCACTTCTCTTACCGAACTCATAGCGGAGGAGACATGCTTTATACTGTCTATGATCTTTAATCCATCCTCATCCCCGCTGCAGAAAATGATATTGCTGTGCTTTCCCATTATCTCGACTATGAGCTTTTTCTTAGCCACATAACCCATATCATCGAGATGCTCAAGATCGATCACGACCACTCGCTCAAAATCAGGCTGGTACACGTCCGTGATACGGGCGGTACCTATATATTTGCGAAGAAGCATACAGAAATTCGGTGCCGTGATCGGAGCTTCCTTTTTCGATGAGCTTAAATAAATAAGCGGAAGACTCGCATCAGCCGAAATAAAAAGTCTGTATTGGTCGTAATTCTTTATCGTGATGATGAGCTCATCCTTTTCGGGCTGCTGGATCTTAAGTATCCTGCCCCCTACAAGTTTTTCCTTCATATCACGTACTATATCCGATATTACTATTCCGTCAAATGCCATGATGTTACCTCGCCTAAAGCAGATTTCCTTCAGGCTTTCTGTTGTTATATATAAAATAATACCTGTATCCCAGATTGATAAGAAGCTCTCTTACTTTGTCAAAGTCATATGCAAGATGCTCCGCACGGTGGGCATCCGAACCTATGGTGATAAGCTCTCCTCCGAGCTCCCTGTACCTTTTAAGGAGCTCTAATTTCGGATGTGCAAACCCGAGTCCGTACTTTAAGCCTGCCGTATTGATCTCTAAGGCACGCCCTTTATCGATCAGCTTTTTCATGATGCTGTCGGTATAATCCATGTAGTCCTTCGGATCATACATATATTTACCGTAAAAACGCTTTTCGGAAAAGTCAGGTGCAATACTGTCCACAGCTTTTCTGCAAGGCTGCCCTGCTTTAAAGCTTCTTAATGCCGCACTTTGTGAGACATACCTGACAAGATAATCAAGATGACCCAGGGAGTCAAAACAATCATAGTCAGAAACGTTTTTATCAATGGCATCATAATATCTGCGAAGCCCTTCTTCCGCTGTTCTTTCATCCCAGTATTCCTCCCAGTAGGGGTCTATGTTTTCCAGACAGTGCGTAGAGCCGATGATAAAATCAAAGGGATATTTATCTATCATCTCCTTATACTCATTTACACACTTATCCTTAATATCCTCTTCGTCTCTTAAACCTATCTCCATACCGAAATATATCTTTATTATATTGCGGTACTTGTATTTAAGCTTCATTATGCAGTCATAATATTCATCCGTATCGAAGGTAAAGTCTCCGCCGGACTTTTTTGAACATTCAGGAGGGAAATATAGGTCCATATGGTCGGTAAAGCATATGCCGCCAAAGCCCCTTTCAAGAGCCTCTTCTATGATATTCTCCTGCTTTTCTTCCGAATCCGTCGAAAAAAACGAATGCAGATGAAAATCATGTTTAATCATATCACTTTTCCCCCATAATAAACATAAAAATAATATTAAACCGCAAAAACTCTTAATTCCTCTGTAAGACTCTGTATCTTTTTAACCAGGATCTTTGCCTCATCCATTGTATTGTATTTCCCGATACTGATGCGAAGCGAACCTTCAGCAAGAGCTTTTTCAAGCCCTATGCTCCTTAAAACATGTGATATCTCCTCGGTACCCAGGCTGCATGCCGACCCGGTGGAAACGCATATACCTTCCATGTCAAGCCGCAGCGTAAGTGATGTTCCGTTGACCTTTCGGAATGAAAAATTAAGTATCCATTCTCCGTCTCCGTTTTGAACGGTACCGGGTATTGTCTTAAGTAAGCCCTCTTTAATAAAGCTGCTTATCTCTTTTTCTTTTCTTAAGTTTTCCGATGTTTCAAGCTTTGCTATTTCACAGGCTTTTCCCAGTCCTACTATACCTGCGACGTTTTCGGTACCGGGTATTATTCCCCGTTCCTGAGAGCCGCCGTTAAAAAGTCCCGGTATCCTTACTCCTCTTTTTATATAGAGAAGTCCGGTACCTTTGGGGCCATACAGCTTATGGCCGCCGATACTTAACAGATCGGCTTTTATACTCTTAACATCTGTCGGGATATGCCCTGCTGCCTGTACCGCATCGGTATGGAACATCCATCCGTGTGAATGTGCGATATCTGCCAGTTCCGCTACGGGATTTACGGTGCCCAGTTCATTATTCACAAACATAACTGAAACCAGCCCGTCCTTTGTCCTGCCCGCTGCAGTATTGTTAAAAGCTTCTTCCAGACTTTTGGGTTCAACCTTTCCTTTGACGTCAGGCTTAACAAAAGCCGCATTCCTGCCTGTGCTTTTGCAATACAATGCCGTATTTACCACCGAAGGATGCTCCGCTTCCGAAGTGATGAGCGCACCCTCAGCATTTTTAAGGGCTATATTATTACTCTCGGTAGCTCCGGATGTAAAGTATATTTCATCCGGCTCTGCCCCTATCAGGGAAGCTGCTTGAACTCTTGCCTCATTAACCGCACGTCTGGCTTCATACCCCAGCGAATACCTGCCGGAAGCATTGCCGTATGCATCTTTCAGATATGGGAGCATGGCTTCAAGTACCCTGTCATCCATACGTGTCGTAGCCGCATTATCAAAATACATATGATCACAGATCCTTCTTTACACGTTCATTTGAGTCGTCATACATGATAAATGCATCCCTGCCGCTTCCCTTAACCGCATACAGAGCCTTGTCCGCACATTCCACAAGCTCCTCGTATGTACTGCCGTGATCGGGGAACATTGAAATACCGATACTTGCAGACTTATGTATGATCCTGCCGTTAAACTCTACCGGCTGACGCAGAACATCCTGCAGCTTCTTGGCCTGCTTGATCTGATCTTCCTTCTTCTGAACGTTACATGCGAATACTACGAACTCGTCACCGCCTATACGTCCTACGATATCGCTTGAACGGAACGACTTGGTGATAGCCTTGATAACCTCGATAATAACATTGTCTCCCGCTATATGTCCGTAAGTATCGTTTACTTCCTTGAATTTATCGATATCCACTACAAACAGCATACCGTTCTTATCGGGATTCTCTTCCATGTATCTTTCAATAAATATCTTGGTGTATTCCTTATTCAATGCACCTGTCAGAGGATCGCGCATAGCCTTGGTCTCAAGACGGGCCAGCTCTTTTTTGTGAAGATCGATATTGATGATCTTACCGATAACCTCTTTTACCATGCCATAGCTGTCTTTAACAGGCATCGCAATAATTCTGCACCATACATAATTGCCGTTTATGTTCTGGATCCTTAACTGCTCATCAACTCTGTCACCCATTGATACCAGTATACGGAAAAGCTCCGCGAATTTTTCCGTATCCTCAGGAGCCACAAACGGGTCGTTGGTATGCCCGCCGGCAAGGAAATCTTTTATGCAGGTAGACCCCATATAGAATGTATTATAGTTTTCCGACATATTCATTATATCATCGGATATGTCGTAATCGAAAATAACGTCGTTTGAGAGCTCCGTAACCAGTCTGTATCTTTCTCTCTGCAGAGCCACCTTTTCATTCAGAAGTTTTTCATTCGTTATATCAACTATAACTGCACTGATGGTGATTATTTTCTTTTTCTGTACCGCATTACCGGAGATGATGACCCACTTTGTACCCTGTCTGGTCTTCATCGCCACTTCTTCTTTTATATGTGTACCTATTGCTATCTCTTTGCTTTTAAGATTAACGGCATCTTTTTCCTCCAGCATCCTGTAAATGCCGTTGTCAAACAGTTCCTTAAGCTCCTCATATTCATATCCTATAAATTTATAAAAGCCCTTGCTCGCATATGTGATATAGCCGTCCCCATGCGCGATAAACTCTACAACTCCGGCACCTATCTCATTTGTAATGCTCTGAACCTCGCGTGCGATCTCTGCCGAACGTTCCTGGTTCCTCCACATATAGTAGACAAATACGGCAAGCATAAGCACCGCAAAAACGCTTAAGGAAATCGTTACTATGACAGGCTTCGGAAGATCCAGAAGACCGCTTAATATGTTAAATGATAGCTTCATAAAAGTCACCCCGTATTATGAGTATTGTGACGCTTTGAAAATGCGGATCAACCCCAACGTCTTCGCATAATCATACATAGTATATTCTACCACAAACGCCGGACAGTATCAAGAAAAAAGAATAAGGGCATGGCACCAAAAAAATCCGCCTCATATCACGATAAAAAAAGGGCTCGTGACGGATAGTTCCCGAACTTAATTGTCTTTGGTGACAATTAAGTCGGGATGCTGTCCGGACAGAGCCCGTAAATAATCCCCTAATGATACTACGAGGGGAACCGTAACGCACCTAATGGGATTCGAACCCATAGTACAAGCTTCGGAAGCTTGCGTGGTATCCATTCCACTATAGGTGCAGAAAGGAAATCGCGCCAAGTGTCGCGCGAACCGACTGATGCACTTATGAAACAAGTGCATCATATAGCAAAAGTGCCGGGCTGAAACCCGGCATATGCGTTCAAGAATTTATGCTTCTTCCTTAACAAGGATCTCCTTCTTATTATAAGATCCACAAGCCTTACATACTCTGTGAGGCATCATAAGTGCACCACACTTGCTGCACTTTACAAGGTTCGGAGCAGTCATCTTCCAGTTGGCACGACGGCTATCTCTTCTGGCCTTTGAAGTTCTGTTTTTCGGGCAAATAGCTCCCATTCTTCACACCTCCTTAAAACTTTCTAAAGTTTTCGTCCAAAATCGCACATACGCTATTATACCATAGAAATCCAAAATGTCAATTATTTTTTTTGAGGGTTCTGAAGTTTTATAATACTGTCATCTATGGTAACTTTTATCTTGTTGTCCTTGAGTTCGAGAGAATCAAGCATATTGCGGGGGATCTGGATTCTGCCTGCCCTGTCCACTATGGTGAACTCGTCCTGAGTTTCCTCTTCCATCCAGTTGATCTCGCCGTTGCCGATGTTACTGTAGTGTTCCTTCAGTATTCTCTCGCTGCTTATCTTACCGTCCCTGATAGCAACTACTCTGGCTACCTTCTTGGAAAGCTCTACATCATGTGTAACTATGATGATGGTCTGGTTGTATTCCTTATTAAGTCTCTTAAAGAGATCAAAGATATAGTCAGCTGTCTTTCTGTCTACGGAACCGGTAGGCTCATCGGCAAGCAGCAGCTTAGGCTTATTGGCCAAAGCTATCGCTATCGCTATTCTCTGCTGTTCACCACCCGAAAGCTGGTTCATCCTGCTGTATTTTCTGTGAGACATGCCTACCAGATCAAGCAGCTCCAATGCTCTTTCCTTTTTATTCTTTTCGCTGGTCAGGTGCATGGGAGTCATGATGTTTTCCATGGCATTCATAAACGGAAGCAGGTTTCTTCCGTTATTCTGCCATACAAAACCTACGGTGTCTCTCTTATATAAAACTTTTTCTTTGGCTGTAAGCTTGAACAGGTTTTTACCGTCTACGAAAAGCTTACCTGCACTGGGCTCGTCAAGTCCGCCCAGCATGTTAAGGAATGTTGATTTACCGGAACCGCTGTTACCGATTATGGCTGTCAGCTCGCCTTTTTCAACTCTTAAGTCAAGACCCTGAAGAGCCAAAACTTCAAGTTCCGAAGTCTTGTATATCTTAACCAGGTTCTCCGCAAGCACCATAGGAGCGTTTTCGCCTGTCACGATGTCATTGTCGGTAGCTTCGTTAGCCATATCCGAAGTAATGGCTGACATGCTCTCTGCACTGTCATTCTCTTCGGTTACGGTTTCGGTACTTTTATTTAAATCTTTTACCTTTTTATCGGATTTTCCCATTTTATCCTCCGAAATCACTCGATCTCTTTATTGATTATCTTTCCGGATGCGCTGCCGTCTTCTATGGTGTATACAATATCACCGGCATCCATCAGGCCCGTATCATGTGTAGTCATGACTATCGTAACACCTTCTTCGGCTACAAGCTTTTTAAAGATGTTTACGACAGTGATGGCTGTCTGGCTGTCAAGCTCTGCAGTAGGCTCGTCGGCAAATACCACACGGGGCTTATGTGCTATAGCTCTGGCTATGGCAACTCTCTGCTGTTCACCGCCGGAAAGCTCCTGAGGCATATGATCTGCTCTGTTCTGCAGTCCGACCATCTTAAGGCACTGATGTACTCTTTTCTTTTTATCATCCGGATAACCGGAAAGCCTGAGACTGAATTCAACATTCTCGTACACGGTCATCATAGGGATGAGGGATACCGACTGGAATACAAAGCCGATGTTTTTACGTCTCAGCTTTTCTTTTTCCGAATCGGACATCTTTGTGATATCCTGTCCGTCAAAAAATACCTTGCCGGCTGTCGGAGTATCAAGAGCACCTATTATATTCATAAGAGTTGTCTTACCTGATCCGGAAGGTCCTCGAAGGATCGTCAGACTCTTCTCCGGTATTTCAACCGAAACCTGCTTTAATACCTGAACAGGCTCCCTTCCCGCTATCGGGAAGCTTCTATCAACATTTTCTGTCTTTAAAATGTATTTCATCTTAAACTCCAAACTATCAATCTTCACCAAGCTTCAATGCCTGAGATATCTTCATGTTATATACCTGCTTGATAAGAACTGCCAGACATGCTACAAATACAAGACCTATGATCACAAGAAGCCTTATTATATCCGAATTTCTTGTGATAAGCTCAAGCGGCAGTGCCCTGTCGGTAGCCGAGTATGCTATCTGGATGATAGGAACGTACATCCTCGAGGATATCCAGCCTATTACCAGACCGAATGCGATTGCTACCACACCGGTAAGTACCTGCTCGTTTACTAGCATATGAATGACTTCGTTCTTTCCCATACCCATGGCTCTGAAGATACCGAAGAGAAGTTCTCTCGAACGTATCGACAGTGTCCAGTAAATAAGGTAACCGATACCGCATATAAGCAGTATGGTGATGAAGCTCATGGTAAGGATACCGTTTGTACCCTGGAAGAGTGCCTCTCTTCCTATAGCTTCTTTTCTTTCAACCGCATCGGTAAAGCTTGTAAGCTTGATGCCTCTCTCATTTATGAATTCGTATACGGGTTCGGTATTTCCGTCCATGTTGAGCCATATCTGATAAGGGAATACGCCAACCTTTTCCTGGATAGCCGAAAGGTGAGCCACTACCATATAGTGCTCTTCATTCTTGGATGTACCGTCCGATGCGATAACAATGCTGTTTCTGTTATATCCGGGCCAGTAATCAAAGAAACCGTATACAATACCTGTTCCCGTACCGGTCTTTATCGGATCGTTAATGGTATATGTTATCTGATCGCCGATCTTTACACCAAGCTTTTCCTTAAAGTTCATTGATACAAGCACAGCATCGGAATTCTGTGATAATACGTTCAGATACTGATGATAACTGTACTGAAGGAGCTTAGGATCCATATCGGTTGTCTCACCGAAGGTCTTGGTATTGATGCCCATGATAGTAATGGGATTCTCGTTCTTGTTAACGGTAACGGTAGCATCGGATGTCTTATATACCTTAGCTATGGCTTTAACACCCGGGATATCGTTATATTTTCCCGAATCGGGCTCTGTATAGGAAAGCTCGGCATTCTGTGAAGGATCATGCGAAGCAAATACCTGGTTGTTTCTCCAGTATTCCTGTAATACTACGTTTGCACCGATGTTGTAATCGTTGTTCTTTTCGGCATTGGCAAGGATCGTCCTTGCGATAGTGGTATTAAACATACCGAATGCAACGGTAAGTACAAGGAATACCATAATGAATGCCTGCTTACCGCCCGTACGTATAAGCTGCAGGAATGAAGTGTAGCTTGCAGGCTTCCACTTGCTCTTTCCGAGCTTGAACAATAACAGTATCAAAAGTGAATGAATTCTTAAGCTGAACAGTCCCGCACCAAGTATGAAAAGTGATGAGCTTAAGAAAATGATCGGGTCAAGTGACTCACCGCTTAAAACCTGGACCAGAAGCTCATTTTCACGGGAACTGAACGAATAATATCCGTAAATGGACACTCCCAGCATGATCACATCCAGGAAAAGCTTCTGCCAAAGGGGCTTAGCCTGTCTTGAACGTCTGCGCTTAACGTTTACTATCGAAGAAGTTGACTTCTTAAGTACAGGAAGCAGCGTCATGAATGTGGAAATAAGCACTGCTGCAAGTCCGTATAAAAGTGCTTCGCCGGAATATCTTACATTCAGGCTTCTTCCTGCCGAAAACTCCAGGAATGCACTTGATGTTCCGAGCAGTCTGCATATAAACTTTCCGAGCGGAAGCCCCACGATGAAACTGATAAGACTTAAGAACAGTGACTGGAAGAAATACAGTCTTATGATCTGAAGTCTGCCGGCACCTCTGGACTTTAAAATAGCTATTTCGTTTTCTTCCATCTCAAGCATCTGTCTTGAGATCATGAAAAGGAATGCACACAGAAGCACTATAACGGGTACCTGCAGTATCAGAAGTGTAACCGATATTTGTTTTTCCTTAACCGCATAATCCTTTAAAAGACCGATGTATGCAGGTTCTGCCATCTTACAATAAACTGTATTGTTCTGATCATATGCAGCATCCGTGATCTCGATTATCTCATCTATCCTCTGGGGATCGAGTTTTGAATAATCAAGCATTGTGTACCAATGTTCATTGATATTGTTGGATTTTGTATATGCTCCCATAAAACCATCGTCAAATACCTTCGAGGATATAATGAGATGGTCTTTATAATAACCGGGTGAGTTAATCCAGTAATTATCGTTGTCGCTTGAATTAGTGTATACGCCGACGATCCTTATCTTAACCTTATCTTTTCCGGCGTACTTTAAGGTCTTCATATCTATCTCCATACCTATAAGGAGATTATGCTCGACCATGGCACTCTGGCTTATAACCGCCTCTATATAACCGTCCGATGTGATCTCATCGGAATACATCTTACCCGAAACGATCTCTGTATGCTTATCAAAATCAGACATGTATCCGATAACGAGCTTAAACTCTTTACTGCCGGCACTGTACAGAGTAGTTGGTGTAGCAGTACTGGATACAAGGCTTCTCATAAGGATCTTTTCCACTTCCGGCACACCGAACTTTTCGGCTACTGTATTGGCAAAGTCCCTGATGCGCTCTGTTTCCTCCAAACCGTTCTGCTTTCTGATAAGTCCGTTTACATCGATCGTCATGGGATATGCGTTGTTATCCTTCATGTAATTGGTGAACTCATCAGTAAGCATCCTGTTTCTTGACGCATCCTGATACATGGGATGGCTTACCGCTATTGCAACAAGCAGTATATTACCTATCAGCAAACTGATAGCCATCCACTTTTTATGCAGAACTTTCTGCAGCATTAAATGAAACATAATGGTCCCCTTTTAATCGAGAATGATAGTGTCGCCTTCTTCTACTCCGAAAACGATCCAGCTGTTCATGCTGTCGACTCCGCCTACAACAACATATCTTTTGCTGGTAAAGCCGTTAACATATACATTCAGATAATTACCTTTTTTATCGCTTTTTACTGCTGCCTTGGGTACCAGTAAAGCATCCTCGACATATATCTTATCAAATCTTACATTCACATCGGCTCCGGGGTACAGATTGGAAGTATCCCCATATACCTCGATGATGTCATTCCTGGCCATGAGGTTCACCGATGACGCCGTACTCTTTAATGTAACAACTCTTCCCGTAAGCTCCACGCTTCTGTTACCGGTAGACTGTACGATCTTTACAGGCATGTTGTAGCGTAAAAGATCGGAACCGCCTTCAACCACAACCCTTACATTTGAAGGGTCGCTTATGGAGCAAAGGAAGCTCCAGCGGCTGAGCACCTCACCTTTTCTGATCCTGTTGGTAAAACCGATAACTCCGTCGGCAGGTGCCTTTATGTACTGTGTTTTTTCAAGGTTTTCGATCTCTTCAAGTCTTATAACATACTCATCTATCCTTGACTCTCTTTTATCCAGCTCGTCTTTATAGGACTTTTTAAGCTTGTCATAAGATATCTGGGCCAGTCTTCTGTCACGGTCCGAGCCCTGGTTAAGTGCTTTTTTATATTGATCGAGCAAAATTTTGGTATCAGCTTTATAATCTTCCAGATTCTTTCTTGCGGCATCGAGGTTCATCTGAACCTCTTCTCTTTCGATCTCATCCACCGTAACACTGATCAAAGCTATGGGATCGCCTTTTTTTACCATATCTCCCTGTCCTACCAGGAACTCCTGGAAATGAACGACACCCTCCGTGATGTCACTACCGACATACTGGTTGCTCGCAAATTCAAGGCTTGCCTGAACAGCACCCGATACAAAAAAGTTTCCTTTTGTGACTATAGCGGTATTTACATTCTGGGCAACCTTTTCTTCCAAAGCTCCGAAATACAGAGTGTCACCGTCTGCCGCTTTTCCGTTTACTGTCAGCGGAAGGCAGATGGCCACACAGGCAAGAAGACATGCTGCCCGTTTTAAAAGCGTACTTTTAGTTCTTGACATAAATACATGCTCCTTCCTCTAATCCATCAAGTACCTCTATGTTTGCATTGTCGCTGATGCCGAGGATAACAGGTCTTCTGATCCTCTCGCCGTCTTTGATCTCATACACAAAATCACCGGTGGCATCCGCATACACTGCGTTCTGGGGGATTGCAAGCACATCAGCCTTAAAATTCTTGACCTCTATGACACTGGCATAATCACCAACATATATTTCCTGATCGTCATATCCCGATATATTGAACTTGGTAACAGGAGTAATACCGTTGTTTACTATAACCTTAAGCTCGTTCTTCGTATAAGGGATATATTCGAGCTCAAGCCTCTGTCCCCTTACTACGGCATAACATGAATAAACTTTTGCATATGCCGATTCGGCAATGTAATCATTGCATGTGATCATGGGTGTTTCTCCGGTTTCAAGAGCCACTACCGCAGTTCCCTTTGATAAATAACTGTTACGGCCGGCCGATGATACTGCTGCCACAACACTGTCATAAGGTGCGACCAGACTGACATAACCTATATCGGTTTCCTTTAATTTCTCGAGTCTGTCTTTTTTCTGCTGTATCTCAAACTCAGCAAGCTCTTTTTTCTGTTTGATCTCCAGAGTTTTTTCCGAAACGTCCCCGCCGTTAAGCTTTACCAGTTCAAGATCAAGATCATAACCTTCGAAAAGCTTGACCTTGTTTTCCTCAAGCTCCTTGATCTCGTCCTCAAGATCAAGTATGGTCTGATGGTCGTGTCCTACAAGACCTGCAAGAACATCTCCCTTATATACTTTATCGCCGGGCTCTACAAATACTCCGTACAGATATCCGTTTTCTTCAAATGAAAACTCTTCTATCGACGGAATGACCGCTCCGTCATGAAGTTCAACCTGACTGATATCCATCTTGGTAACATAGGTTGTTTCAATCTTGGCATTTGCCGGTTCAAGAAGAGCTACATCTTCCGTTTTTTCTTCATCCGCACTGCATGCCGTAAACAAACACATACATACCAGCAGTAAAACCGGTATCAGGATCTTTTTATACATAATACCTCCGCATCAGCTCTGACGTAATATAACCGTCTCCTTCTCGCTGATTCCTCCTGTAATCTCTACATATTCATCACCGACAATACCTACGGTGACTTTTCTCATTTCCCTTACTCCGTCATCATTAAGAATATATACGTAGTAAAAATCTTCAGTCTGGAATACACAGTTTGTGGGAAGTGCCCAAACATTCTTTGCCTCACCTCTTACTACGGTGATCTTTCCTCTGGTACCCATCGGTATCGAATAATCGGGCTGATCAAGCTCGTAGATTATCTTAAATGCGTCCTTATCAACCTGTGTAACGGTAGCATCATAAGTCACTTCTGATGAGTTGATCTCTACCGTAACCCTGTCACCAACGTTAATGTAATCAACCGCGTACCTGTCATTTGTCTGGAAACCGCAAACGCCGGCATTAAGAATGGTTATAACCTTTTCCTGCGCATTTGCATTGCTTCCGAGCAGGTCGTTTTTGATAAAGGAGATATTTCCATCCATGCCTGCATAAAGCGAACCTGCCGTGATCTGCTGCTCGTTTGCGGAGATCTTTATACGGTCAAATTCGTTTGCATCTCCGTAATCCCTTCTCTTTTCACGAAGCTTCTGAAGCTTTGAAAGATAGCTTTCCTTTGATGAAAGGCTTAAGCTCTGGGAATTCAATTTATTCTCATAGAACTCTATCATCTCATCTGCCTGTTTGATCAGGAACTCATTCTTTTCTATTTCTTCAGTCATGGTGACATTGTCTTTTTCAAGCTGCTCTACGTCAAGCTTTGCAAGAAGATCCCCCGCTTTTACTTCATCACCTTCGTTAACATATACGAATGCGACGGTTTTATCACCTACGGGGAATGCGAGGTTTTCCTCCATCAATTGTGTATATGAGCACGAAACCGTGCTTGTAAGAACTACATCCCTCTTCTCACAGTTGATCACGTTATAGTCATCTGCCATATTCTCTCTGACGATGGAAATACTTTGTTTTTCCTCCTCGCCGGAGAACAGTCCGCATCCGCCAAGGACCATAGAGGATGCACACAGAAGAGCTGTCATAGTTATTATTCTTTTTCCGGTATTACTTTTTTTCATTGCTCTCTCCGTTTTTGAATAATTCTTTCCACGCGCTTTTTACTTTTGTCTGCTATTATAAAAGCCGACACCGCGCGAACATTACCATAATATCACAAAGTTTTTTCAATCTCTATTCACTTTTTAGTATCAAAATGCCCAATTATTGCTAAAGGTACAGTTGTTTTTTTGGTATTATTATCCGAAAGATACTTTTCCGAAAATATATGATTTTTATGCATGACCTCATCGTAAAAATCCATAGCTGTCATAAGACCGGCTCCCTGACCCCTTATGATGATCTGCTCCAAGCCGTCACTGGTGGCAACGGTTACCTTCTTTTTTCCAATGTTTTCATGAGCAAAGCGCTCTATAAAACGGTCGGCGGTTTCAGCCTCTTTGGTAAACACCACATTAATATTGTTCAGCTTAAGATATTCCGTAGGATGCCCCTGCACGCGGTACGCATCATATACCACTATTATCTCATTGTCACTGAGCGCTCTGTAATTGCACAGTATCTCATTCAGCCTGTCTCGGGATGCATCCAGGTTGACCGCAGCCAGGGCTTTAAGCTCTTCCCAGGCGAAAATGATATTGTACCCGTCCACTAAAAGGTATTTGGGAAGATCCTCCGTTTTCTTTGCCGCCGGTGTTTTCACCATATCCGATGACACAGGTTTTGTACCGTCCTTTTCCCTATGTTTTCTAAAGGGATTCCGATAGCCCTGTTTTCTGTTTGCAAAGAATGTTTTATCTATTATACTGTCCACTTCTTCCACAGTCACAAATGTTTCGTTTGAACCGGCCGGTGCGATCCTGACCGATCCCCCGGTGCTGTCGGTATTCACTGCTTCCCAGCTCTTTCCCTTGCCGGAACCATCAAATTTCAATTTGACATCCAGATGTTTATACTTATCCACCTCGTTCCAGTCGACCGGGAAACCTGCACCATGAGCACAGAATACGGAATATACGGGATTTCTCATATCGTTTTCCGGTCTGTAGCCGGATGTAAGTATTACCGCTTCCCGGTTATGGCATACCGAAAATCCTGAAAATGTACAGAAAAAGCTTCCGAGTCCCCCCGTATATGCGGTCACGTCCTTGGAATATCCCATCATCTCGGAAACCGGAGCCAGCCCGGAAAGAATGGTCATCCCTTCCTCCTGCTGTTCATACTGCCCGGTTATCTTACCATGTCTTCTGTCTATATCCGTCATAGCTCTTCCGATGCACCCGGACGGTATGGAAAGCGTAAACTCGTAGTAGGGCTCAAGTATAGTTTCAATACCCGACACCGCCGCTTTCATAAGCCCCTGTCTTATAGCCCTGTATGTAGCCTGGCGGAAGTCTCCGCCTTCAGTATGCTTAAGATGTGCTCTTCCCGCAACAAGCGTGATGACAACATCATCCAGTGGGGCTCCGATCAGACATCCCCTGTGCTCTTTCTCATAGACATGCGTCATGATAAGCCTCTGCCAGTTTGTATCAAGCTCCGATGTGGTACATTCGGATTTAAACACAATACCTGTCCCGGGCTTCCCCGGTTCTATCACCAGCTGCACTTCCGCATAATGCCTCAACGGTTCATAATGTCCTATCCCGAGTACCGGTGCGGTCACCGTTTCGCGGTATATGATGCTGCCTTTGTCGAACTCCACATCCTCGTTAAAGCGTTCCTTAAACCTGCCCTTAAGTATCTCCAGCTGGATCTCGCCCATTACGCTTATCTCCAGCTCCTTTGTTTCATCATTCCACATAACGTGGAGCTCCGGTTCTTCCTCCTCCAGTTCACGGAATTTCGGGATCAGTAATCTAAGCCTTGAAATATCCTTCTCTGCCACCTTATACTTTAATACAGGCATAAGATTACGTCCGGGTAACGGTTCTTCATCTCCGAGCACCATACCTGCTTCCGTACGTGTAAGTCCCGTAACTCCCACTACCATGCCCGCCGCGGCGCTGTCCAGATTCTCATATTTTTCTCCATTATACAAACGGATCTCATTTATCTTTTCGCTTATTTCCTCCCCGCCTGCCGTATAACTTACCGGCTCACGGTTAGAAAGCCTGCCTCCTGTCAGTTTCATGTATGTCACACGTTTTCCGGAAGGATCCCGGCCCACCTTATATATCCTTGCTGCGAAACTGTCATCATAGGTGATCTCCGGTAAAAATCCGGACATAACATTAAGCAGGTCAAGCACACCGTCCTGCTTTAATGCCGATCCGTATACGACGGGGAAAAGTTTGCGTTCTACAATCATAGAACGGATATCTTCGTCATCTATATGCCCGTTTTCTATAAAACTTTCAAGTATGCTCTCATCACATAAGGAAAGCTCCTCCATGACCGACAGCTTTTCCGCACGTCCCGCATTTTCATTTACAAGAGGAGTCAGCTCTATACACTCAGGTGAAAGGCTTTTTTTAAGCTCTGCACCTATATTTCCTTTTAATGCGGTTTCCCTGTCCATCTTGTTAACGAATATGAAAACGGGTATGTCATATGCCTTAAGAAGCTTCCATAATGTACGCGTGTGTGCCTGTATCCCTTCCGGACCGCTTATGACAAGCACGGCGGCATCCAGCACCGAAAGAGCCCTTTCCATCTCGGTCGAAAAATCCACATGCCCGGGGGTGTCAAGCAACGTAAAAGAGGCATTACCATATTCAAAAACGGCCTGTTTCGAAAATATGGTAATGCCTCTTTCTCTTTCTAAGGCATAGCTATCCAGGAAGGAGTCCTTTTTATCGACCCTTCCCGGCTTTCTTATTGATTTGCACAAATAAAGTATGGTATCCGAAAGAGTGGTCTTTCCTGCATCAACATGCGCTAAAATACCGATCACAAATCTGTTCATTTACTGAAAAAACCCTTCTTTTTCTTCTCAGTTCCTTCATCAGGCTTTTTGCCCGAATAAGACTCGTCAAACTTCTTTAAGAGCTCTTTCTGCTCAGAATTAAGCTTGGTAGGAACCTGTACCACCAGATTTACATAATGGTCGCCCCTGTATGACTTGTCTCTTACCGAAGGAACACCCTTACCTCTAAGTCTGATCCTTGTATCGGTCTGTGTACCGGGTTTAACCTCATAAAGCACATCACCGTCTATGGTAGGTATCCTTACATCCCCTCCAAGTGCTGCCTGGGCAAAACTCATATAAGCATTTGAATAGATATTCATGCCCTCACGCTGGAAGATAGGATGATCGCTTACTTCAACTTCTACGAGCATATCGCCGTATCCGCCGCCGTTGGCTCCGGGCTCACCCTTACCTGCAAGTCTGATGCACTGTTCCGAATCAATACCTGCGGGTATCGATACCGAAAGCTTCTTCTTTCTGGAAATGTAGCCGTTTCCAAGACATGCAGTACACTTTTCCTTAATGATCTTTCCGGTACCGCGGCACTGAGGACATGCCTGAATACTCTGTGTCATGCCGAACAGTGACTGACGTGTATAAGCTACCTGACCTTTACCTCCGCACTGCGAACAGGTCTCCACATTGGAACCTGGCTTAGCACCGGTACCCTTACAGGTCTCACACTGCTCCTTTAATGTAACATCTATCTCTTTGTCTACGCCCTTCATGGCTTCGTCAAAGGTAATACGTACTCTTACTTTTGTATTGGCACCGCGCTGGGGTCCGCCCGAACGGCTTCCGCCACCGAAGAGATCTCCGAATATACCGCCCAGACCTCCGAAAAGATCTCCGAACATGCTTGAGAAATCCATGGAGCTGAAATCCATTCCGCCGGAACCGCCGTTTTCGAATGCGGCGTGACCGTACTGATCATACTGGCGACGTTTATCCGGGTCACTGAGCACTGCATATGCTTCACCGACCTCTTTAAACTTTTCCTCGGCTTCCTTATCTCCCGGGTTTACGTCCGGATGATATTTCTTACCGAGCTGTCTGTATGCTTTTTTTATCTCATCGGCACTGGCGTCTTTTGAGACGCCGAGCACCTCATAATAATCTCTCTTGTCTGCCATGTTTCTCCCCTGATGACATATGATAAATGTCACCGTTATAATCTGTATTAGGGCGAGGTGTTTTTCACACCGCGCCCCATTATTATATCACAATATTTCTACTCTTCAAGTAATATCGTGCTCATTTAAGGGATATTTAATATTCCATTAAACTTCCTTAAAATCAGCATCTACTACATTGTCATTACCACCGGGATATCCGCCCTGGTTAGGGTATCCGCCCTGGTTGGGATTAAATCCGCCCATGTTGGGATCGAAGCCCTGGTTAGGATTGAATCCGCCCATATCAGGTCCGGGACCTCCCTGAGGACCGCCCTGTGCCTGTGCCTTCTCATATACCTTCTGGAAAAGTGCCTGAGAATCGGTCATCAGCTTCTCCTTAGCTGCCTTAAGATCCTCAACCTCACCGTCGCTCATAACTTCGGGATTGGTCTTGTTTAAGAGATTCTTTAAGTGCTCGATGTCAGCCTGTACCTGTGACTTATCTGCATCTGAAAGCTGATCGCCTACATCTGCAAGAGCCTTTTCTGTCTGGAATACCATAGAATCAGCTTCGTTTCTGGTATCAACTGCTTCCTTACGTTTCTTATCCTGAGCCTCATACTCAGCTGCTTCCTTAACTGCACGCTCGATATCCGACTCGCTCATGGTAGTACCGGAAGTAATGGTGATGTGCTGCTCCTTGCCTGTACCCTTATCCTTAGCTGATACGTTTACGATACCATTGGCATCGATATCGAATGTAACCTCGATCTGAGGAACACCACGTCTTGCGGGAAGGATACCGTCCAGTCTGAACTGGCCAAGTAACTTGTTATCTTTTGCGAACTGTCTCTCACCCTGGGTAACACGGATGTCAACTGCGCTCTGGTTATCCTCTGCAGTAGAGAATACCTGGCTGCCACGGGTAGGGATGGTTGTATTTCTCTTGATAATAGGTGTAGCGATACCGCCTAAGGTCTCGATAGCAAGTGTAAGAGGAGTTACATCCAGAAGCTGGATATCACCTGCACCTGTATCGCCTGCAAGCTTACCACCCTGGATAGAAGCACCGATAGCTACGCACTCATCAGGGTTAAGTGTCTTTGAAGGCTCATGTCCGGTAAGCTGACGTACCTTCTCCTGTACTGCGGGAACACGGGTAGATCCACCAACTAAGAGTACCTTTGAAAGGTCGCTTGGCTTGATACCTGCATCACGAAGTGCGTTCTGTACAGGGATAACTGTTCTTTCGATAAGGTCTGATACAAGCTCTTCGAACTTAGCTCTGGTTAAGTTCATATCGAAGTGCTTAGGACCTTCTGCTGTTGCTGTAATGAAAGGAAGGTTGATGTTGGTTGTGGTAGCTGATGAAAGCTCCTTCTTAGCCTTCTCTGCTGCTTCCTTTAATCTCTGAAGAGCCATCTTATCAAGGCCAAGGTCTACGCCTTCCTGCTTCTTAAACTCATCGATCATGTATCTGGTGATCCTCTCATCGAAGTCATCACCACCAAGTCTGTTATCACCGGCTGTAGCTAAAACTTCGATAACGCCGTCACCGATCTCGATAACTGATACATCGAATGTACCGCCGCCAAGGTCGTATACCATGATCTTCTGCTCGTTTTCATTGTCAAGACCGTATGCAAGAGCTGCTGCTGTAGGCTCGTTGATGATACGCTTAACATCAAGACCTGCGATCTTACCTGCATCCTTGGTAGCCTGACGCTGTGCATCGTTGAAATATGCGGGAACTGTGATAACTGCCTCGGTAACAGGCTCGCCTAAGTAGTTCTCTGCATCCTTCTTTAACTTCTGAAGGATCATAGCTGAGATCTCCTGAGGTGAATACTTCTTATCATCGATGGTAACCTTAAAATCGGTACCCATATGACGCTTGATTGATGATACTGTCTTATCCGAGTTGGTAACTGCCTGACGCTTAGCTGCATCACCGACAAGTCTCTCACCGTTCTTTGCAAAGCCGACTACTGAAGGAGTAGTACGCTGTCCTTCTGTATTTGTAACAACTGTAGGCTTTCCGCCTTCCATAACTGCTACACATGAATTTGTAGTTCCTAAATCGATACCAATAATCTTACTCATGATTTTATCCTCCTAATCTGCCCTGTCGGGCACTCCTTATTTTACATTTTTGATTGATGTGGTGTTATGTACTAGTTGGCTACCTTAACCATGCTGTGACGTATTACCGTGTCATTGTACATATAACCCTTTTGTAACTCTTGTGATACTGTATTTTCACCGAACTCTTCATTTTCCTCATGCATTACCGCATTGTGGAGATTCGGATCGAACTCTTTTCCTAAAGCTTCTATCTGCTTTACTCCTGCACCTTCAAGTATGGTCATCAGCTGCTTGTATATCTTTTCCATGCCCTGACCTACGCCTGAGGCTTTGTCCTCTTCACTCATGGCTGCCATACCGAGCTCAAAGCTGTCAATCGCCGGAAGTATCTTTTCTATGATACTCTTTGCACCCATCTCAAACATCTGGGACTTTTCTTTGTCGGTACGTTTTCTGAAGTTATCGAACTCTGCGAGGTTTCTTATCAGCCTGTCGTTAAGTTCTGCGATCTTCTCGTCCTTTTTGTCGTGCTCGCCCTTAATAAATACGGAAGTCGGCCCGTCGTCAGGTGGAAGCTCTCCGGCCTCACCCTCACTTGTTTCTGCTGCATCCTCTACGGTGCCTTCGGCTTTCTCAACCTCTTCTGCTGCCTCATCTTCCGCTGCAGCACTCTCTTCTGTTTCTTTTTCTTCGGCCTTTACTTCCTCAACTTTATCCTTTTCCGCTTCGGCTTCTGCCTTTTTCTTGGCTGCTTCCATGGACTCTTTTAGAAGCTTTTCCCTTATATCAGCCATTTTGTGCTCCTTTTTATTTCTTAAAAATTTTTTCTTCTTCATATCGCCTGCCTCCTTTTATTCGGAAACACCGTTCTGAGGTTTCTATGGCTTCTTGTTTTTAAATATATCATCAAGCTGTCCCATCATATTCTGAAGGGTTCCGACTACTCTTTCATAATCCATACGCTTAGGTCCTATGATGCCGACCTTACCGTATATACCTTCTTCTATCTCATAAGTGGCTGTAACTACGGAGCAATCCTTCATCGAATCAACTCTTGTCTCATCTCCGATATATACCTGTATGCCACGCTTTTCATCCGGCTGTATGTCGGGATTGTCAACGAACTGTGTAAGCTCTTCCTTGTTCTCCAATGTGGAAAGGATGTCGCGTGCCTTATTCATATCGGAAAGCTCGGGGTACTTAAGAATGTTGGTAGCACCGCTGGTGTAAACTCTTATGTCGCCCTCTTCCTGAATGGCTGTAGCTATCGCATCCAATATCTCGGATACGAGCTCCTGGTATGCTCCCACCTGGCTCTTAAGTTTTTGTACCAGGCCTATGTTGATCTCTTCTATATCAAGTCCCTGAAGGAAAGTATTAAGTGCCAAGTTAAGCTTGAGCACATCTTCCTTTACCAGTGCTATGTCCGACTTGAACATCCTGTTCTTTACGATGTTACCCTCAAGTACTATGACTGCGAGTACCTGGTATTCATCAACATCGGTCAGCTGCAGGAACTTTATCTTACGGCTTCTGTACTTGGGTGTCGTGACCATGGTCGCATAATTGGTATTGGCTGCAAGCATCTTTGCTACCTGCTGGAGGAGATTCTCCATACGGTCTGCCTTCTCCAAGAGGTCGTCACGCATGTTGTTGACCTCGTCCACCTTTTCCTG
Organism: Lachnospiraceae bacterium; assembly: GCA_024684355.1. Lineage (GTDB taxonomy): Bacteria > Bacillota > Clostridia > Lachnospirales > Lachnospiraceae > RUG11977. The sequence continues at coordinate 9,550 of JAIKXA010000095.1, read as the reverse complement.
CATCATGGTGTCTACGTAAAGCCTGTAGCCCTTATCGGTAGGGATACGTCCTGCAGAGGTGTGGGGCTGTACTATGTAGCCGAGCTCTTCAAGGTCTGCCATCTCATTCCTTATGGTAGCGGAGCTTAAGTTGAGATCGGTGTACTTCGATATGGTCCTGGAACCGACGGGCTCACCTGTCTCGAGATAGTTCTTAATTATAGCCTGAAGTATCTTTAGTTTTCTGTCATCAAGATCCATATCCTTACCCCTTCCTTCATTTATTAGCACTCAACTTTATAGAGTGCTAACACCTTCCTGTTATAAGATAACACCAAATATATGCTTTGTCAACAGTTTTTTTAATCTTTTTCAAATTTTACAAATTGTTTATAATTACAAAAAAAACAAGCCGGTCAACAAACTGACCGGCCCGTTTCATAATCATAATTATTCTTATAATATTATATCTTATTATATTATATCTTTAACATTATACTACGAAATTATCTGCTTTCCTGTGAAGGTTATCTGCCATCTTGCCCAGCGACTCGGCCTGTCTGGAAATATCCGCTATACTTCCCTCCTGAGCCTTTAGCTTGGTATTGGCTTTTACTATCATTTCATTGCAGCTTTCGGCATTTGAGGTTACTTCCTTTAAGGTTACGGAAACAGTGGCTTCCGCATCCATTACCTTATTTAATTCACCAGACAGTGAAGTAACATCCGCATATATCCCGTTCAGGCCCTTCATAAGGCTTACAAACAGGTTCTCAGCTTCATCGGTACTGTTCTCGTTTTCCGCGAAAAGCTTGTTAACCGCCAGCACCTCTTCTGCAATTGCATTCATACCGCCGTACAGCCTGTTGGTAATATCCGTGATGATACCTATAGAATTTCTGGTCTGCTCGGAAAGGTTTCTGATCTCCTCCGCAACTACCGCAAACCCTCTGCCGACATCTCCCGCGCGGGCAGCCTCTATAGAAGCATTGAGTGCCAAAAGATTAGTCTGGCCGGCGATCTGCGTTATGGTCTCGACCACATTCATAATCTCATCCGAGTTGGCATGTATCGACTTGATCATAGATGCAAACTCATTTATCTTTTCGGAAGACCTGTTTGTATTGGTCTTCATCTTTTCTATAACAATCTTGTTATCTTCAATCTCTTTTTCCAGATTCTCAACGGTATTGCACAGCTCTCCGAATTTTCTGCCGAAGCTGTCGGTATTATCCTTAAAATCATTAAGGAACTGCCTGCCGTTGGTTACAGCCTCAACCTGACCTGCCATCAACTCAGATACTTCATTCATGGCATTCGAAGTAGCACCGGTAGTCTCATCGATATTGTTCAGATGGCCTTTAAGTACATTGGCTGTCTTATTCATATCATCGGACACTTCCACTACCGAAGTCACTACGGATCTCAGCTTATGCATCATGGAATTGAAATTGGAAGAAAGTACTCCTATCTCATCCTTGCTGTTAACATCGATATCCTTTGAGATGTCACCTTTGGCCACGATCGATCCGAGCTTATCAATATTTCTCATAAGCCTTCCGGAGAACAGGACTGAGATCAGTATCCCTACGAGTACAGAAATAACAGTCGCAAGGATAAAGCCCAGGATAAGGTCGTTTATATTTCTTCTCATCTCGGTCCAGCTTGTGGCTACTCCTACCGTCCAGCCGGTCTTTTCCATTTTTGAGACCGCTATGCCTCTTGATTCACCGTCATAGTCGTCAAGATAAACTATATCTTTAGAGCTTGCTTCTATATATGTAACAAGTTTTTTGTACAGATCTCCGTTTCTTTCCGTAACACCGTAAGGCTCATCGTCAAAAGCATACCTTTTATCGGGATGGACTACCATACCCATATTCTGGTCCACGAGAAATGCATAGCTTTTTTCCGGAAGTACTGCTTCATTGATAGTCTTGACCAGAGTGTCTACGAAAATATCCGCACATAATACTCCGTGCAGTTCCCCGTTTACCTTAACAGCCTTTGAAATAGTGATTACGGGCAGTCCCGAATCAGCATCCATATACGGTGAGGAATAATAAAGCTTTCCAGTCTCGGCAGCTTTTTTATACCATTCTCTCTCGGTAAATACTACGGAACCGTCCGAGATATAATCCGATGCACAGACCATAATGCTATTGGGATCGGTAAAATATATATCATAGATCACGCCGTCACTGTTAAGATTATTAAAGGTTTCCTCAAGATACTTATGAAAATCTTCCTTATTCTTATCAAAGATCTTCTGTACAGCTATATCGGATGCCATAGTCTCTATGATCATGGCATTATGATCGATCCAGGCATCAAGCTCCAATGCATATCTTTCGGCAGCAGAGCTACAGTTGGACTCAGTCTCCTCCGTCAAGATACTCTTTGCCCTCAGGTAGCCTATTATTGAAAGAATAACGGTACATATAAGAATAATGACTACGACCATAACGGTCATTTTAACCTTTAGACTTTTAAACATTCCGTTACCCACCTTTCCACAAGCTGTATATATGGTTATAATATCACTTTTAGGCTAAAATGTCATCTAAAATTAGTCTTATTATTCTACTCCGAGTACTTTATAATCCTGTGCCTCAACCGCAGCTGTAAGAGCTTCGTCGGAAACATCTCCGCTTAATGTTACGACAGCTGTTCCGGCAGTATGGTCACATACCGCGCTTTCTACACCGGGTAAGGCCTCAAGAGCCTTTTTAACACGTGCCTCGCAATGTCCACACATCATACCTTCAACTTTAAGTGTTTTGTTCATAGTTTTTTCCTCTCCTTTATTTGAATTAATTACATTTTCTATTTCTTCCGTACTTACTGTTTTTATCTTTTTATCTTTAGAATCATCATGAGGCTTTACAAGATTAAGCCTTAAGGCATTCATGCATACGAAAAAGCTCGATAGAGCCATGGCTGCCGCTCCGTACATAGGCTTCATTTCTATACCGTAAAGGCCCATAGCCAGTGGAATGCATATCGCATTGTAAAAGAATGCCCAGAAAAGATTCTGATGTATGTTTCTGATAGTTGCACGGCTTAAACGTATAGCCGCTGTCACATCGGTCAGCCTGCTTTTCATGACCACGATATCGGCCGCATCAATGGCTATATCCGTACCTGCACCTATAGCTATACCATTATCCGCAGCAGTAAGCGCCGGAGCATCATTGATACCATCTCCTACCATGGCGATCTTTCCGAGCGTTTTAAGCCCTGTTATAACGTCAGCCTTTCCCTCGGGAAGTACACCGGCTGCCACAAAATCAACTCCTGCCTGCTTGCTTATGGCCGCAGCGGTACGTTCATTATCTCCGGTAAGCATTACGGGATGTATGCCCATGTTTTTAAGCTCTAAAATAGCCTTTGCGGAATCATCCCTTATGGTATCCGCCACAGCTATGATGCCGAGTGGCTTACCCGCATATGCGAATACAAGAGGTGTTTTTCCGGCTTTTGCCAGATCGTCTGCCTGCTGTTTAAAGTCTGAATCAAGCTCGATTTTTGATGAAATGTATTTTAGGCTGCCTCCAATTAACTCCTGTCCGTTAAGTACGGCTTTTAGTCCATGCCCGGGTAGTGCCGCAAATCCGCTCACCTCTATAAGTTCAATATCTTTTGCTTCTTCGGTGACTGCCTTTGCCAAGGGATGCTCACTGTTTTTTTCAATGGAAGCTGCATATTTCAACAGTTCATTTCTATCAATTGCCAACAGCTTAGAATCATTGTCTAAAGCTCTGTCCACGTAAGGTATGACATCCGTTACTACAGGCTGTCCTTCAGTCACGGTGCCGGTTTTGTCCAACGCGATCATCTGTATCCTGCCGGCAGCCTCAAGTGCTGCAGCCGTTTTATACAGTATCCCGTGCTTTGCTCCCACACCACTGCCAACCATTATGGCTACAGGAGTTGCTAGTCCCAGTGCACACGGACAGCTGATAACCAGTACCGAAATAGCTCTTGCCACAGCAAAAGCAAATGTTTTCCCTGCTATAAGCCATCCGAAAAGCGTAAGTAGTGATAGACCGATCACCGCAGGTACAAATATGCCGGATACCTTGTCAGCTATACGGGCAAGAGGAGCTTTAGTAGCCGCCGCATCCGAAACCGTACGGATGATCTGTGCCAGCGTGGTATCCTCTCCCACCTTTGTGGTCCTGCACTCAATATAGCCATGCAGGTTCATGGTCGCCGAAGACACCTTATCGCCCTCAGCCTTATCCACAGGTATGCTTTCTCCGGATAGAGCCGATTCATCGACTGCGGTCATACCTTTTATGATAACTCCGTCCACCGGGATCTGTTCTCCGGGACGTACTATGAATACATCGCCCACACGGACTTCTTCTATACCTACCTCTTTTTCAGCACCGTCCGCAAGTATCACTGCGGTCTTCGGAGCCAGACTCATCAAGCCTTTTAAGGCATCCGTAGTACGGCCTTTTGACTTTGCTTCAAGCATCTTTCCGACTGTGATGAGTGTAGGGATCATGGCTGCCGATTCAAAATACAAGTTCATCCCGTATTTCATAACGGTTTCTGTCTGACCTTCACCCTGTGCAAGTATCATTAAAAACAGTTCTGCCAGCGAGTACACGAATGAAGCTCCCGAACCAAGTGCAACAAGAGTATCCATATTCGGGGCTCTGTGTAAAAGTGATGTGAATCCCGAGGTAAAAAACTTGCCGTTGATAATCATGACTATGATAGCCAAAAGCATCTCAAAAAGACCTAAAAACACATGGTTATCAAATGCAGCGGGTGCTGGGAAGCTCCACATCATATGACCCATTGAAAAATACATGAGCACTAACAAAACCGGTACGGATAACATAAGTCGTTTTACCAGTACCGGTGTTTCTCTGTCCTTTAACGCCGAAGCATCCGCCCACGAAGGATCCTTTGATGCCGATCCTTTATCCTTGCTCCCCTTAAGAGAAGCTCCGTAGCCGGCAGCCTCAACTGCACGTATTATATCACCGGAGGTTGCTGTGCCTTCCACTCCCATTGAATTGGTCAGTAAGCTTACGGAACAGGCAGTAACCCCCGGTACGTTCGATACCGCCTTTTCCACACGGGAAGAACATGCCGCACAGCTCATACCTGTTACCTTATACTGTTCCATAGTATTTTCCTCCCGTTAACCAGAATTAGATTCAGTTACCCTAAATCGGTTACCTGAATCTAATCTGATTATATACGAATATGGAGATTATTTCAAGTTCTATTTCCTTCTCTTAAAAAGCGCTGCAAATATAACACCTGCCAGCAGGATCACTGCGGATACTCCCAGAAGTATATATTCTGTACTGTCACTGCTCTGTCCGCTTCCGCTAAACCCTGAAAAGCTGCTTGAACTAAATGAACTTCTGTCTGAAGAAGAACGGTCACCGGAACCGTTCTTTCCGCTACTCGGTCTTTCTGTTTTTGATTCTTTTTCAGCTGAACCGGAATCGCCTGTCGTATCGGTAGTCCCTGCATCCTCTATAGTTTCGGAATCCTTAGAACCATTTCCACCGAACTGTGAGGAATCAAAATTACCGGGCATACTGCCTCCGAACTGCGACGGATCAAAACCGTCAGGCATGATACCACCCGGCATTCCGCCGCCGAAGCCGTCAAAGCCACCGAAACTGTTTCTTGACCCTGACTCTCCGTCGCCGGTGTCTTCAGATGTACCGCTGTTTCCGCCAAATCCCGGGATAGAGCTCATATCAGGGATATTGGACATATCGAAATCTCCGAAGTCCATATTAGGGATATTTGACATATCTATGTCACCAAAATCCATATTGGGAATGTTTGACATATCAAAGTTTCCGGGATTGAAATTACCGGGTGTTACAGATGATGAACTATCATCATCCTCCTCACCGTCTGAATCCTCATCACTTGAGAAGTTCTCATTCATAAAATCGGTCATACTGAAATCTTTTCCGTTTCCGGGACCGCCACCACCGAAGCTCAAGCTGTCGGGCTTATAAAGGTCGCCGTAATTGGAACCGTAGTTTCTCTCAAGGAAGGAATTCTCTATAGCTTCAACAGCCAGATATAATCCCCAGTCCTCACCGTTGACCGTAATATATACAAAACTGCATAGAGGTGCATCAACACCGAATTCCCTCATAAGTGTATATGCAAGATAATCCTTCATATAAGTATTATCCTGAATGATATTGTTAAGGCAGAGTTTATCAAGGCCATGATAGGTCTTTGTCTTATCATACTGGTCAAACTCTATTTTAAAACTGTATCTGCTGCTGCCCATATTTCTGACAGAGCTTAAAGATGTATTGCCTTTGGCTCTGATACCGACTTTTTTGATCAGCTCTCCGTCTATAACTACATTACATACGGAATACAGTTCATTTTCACATGTCGATATAAACTCATCCCAGTCGTCGATCACTATATCTACAGTATGAACTTTTGAGTTATCAAACAGTCTGTTTTCATAGCCTATTGTGCGTGCCTGCGTTTCTATGCCAAATGCTTTGCCGTTACAGAAAATAAGTGCAATGATGACTGTGAAAACGACTATGGTCACGCATATTTTATCTATACTTTTATGTGATGACATAGTTCCTCCTATTATACTATTCACAGTTAATACAGATTATCCTTGAATAGTATTTTATCCCATATAGTCGCCGTTATAACTTACGCGCACTGCACTCTGAACACCCTCTATAGCTGCAAGTTCATTTACAAAATCCGTATTGTCATCCTTAAGACGGATCTCCATATTAACCTCAACAGAACCCTTCTGTGCTGTCTTACTCTTTACGATACATCTTTCTGTCTTTTCTGAAAGGAATGTCTTTGCTTTTGTCTCACTGTCATGTCCATTGCAGCGGATAACTACGATATAAGGATTCTTATAAGCTTTTCTGTTTACAAATACCAAAAGGATCACACCTATTACAACACTGCCGATAACTGCCAACGGGATCATGCCTGCTGCCAAGATGATACCTACTGCAATTGACCAGAAAAGGAATGCTATGTCAAGTGGTTCCTTAATGGCGGTACGGAAACGTACGATAGAAAGAGCACCAACCATACCAAGAGAAAGAACAACGTTACTTGTTACAGCAAGGATTACTACTGTGGTGATCATGGTAAGCGCAATAAGAGCGGTTCCGAAGCTCGCTGAATACATAACACCCGAATAGGTCTTCTTATATACCAGGAATATAAACATTCCAAGACCAAAAGCCAATACAATAGCTACTAACATATCCAGTATGCTGACACTGGTTATATTCTCCAGAAAGTTGGATTTAAAAATATCACTAAAGGTTGTCGTTAAGAAATTCATATATATATCCTCCTAAAAATATACTTATTTATCCGTAGATCCTGCAAGTTTCATATTTTGAAAATGCACCTTCACGCCTGTCATCAAGCGCAACCACATCACGTATGATGTCCGGAAGGAATCCGTCCCATTTAACTTCAAGTATTATGGAATCCGAAACCGGCACCGTCACACAATCGGGATTTAGGAAATCGGTACAAAACATCCCGCTTCTTATATTATAATCAAGTGTTACTCTGACGTTTCCAGCCGGGAAAATGAACGGTTCTCTGGTATAATCCACAATCGTTTTCCCTCTAAGTCCCTGTATCTTCATTTTCGTATACAGTTCCTTTACCACCGGATACTTGGAATCAGCCATCCAGTCTATATTTCCGTCTACAATATTTTGAACTTCATCCTTTGAAAGCGGTGCACTGATCTTATTACCCAAATGATCAAACTTGCTTTTCTTTTCCAGATTTATAACCGATGTATCACCGTTATAATACCTAATCCTGAATTTTTCTCTCCGTGACAGTCCGTTAACCTTTTCCATCAATGTCTTGTCATACAGGTTGTCAAAATACAAGCTTCTTATAAGATATTTCCCATCAATGGCATGTGGATCCGGATATGTGACTGCCCTCAGCCTTTGTCTTATCTCGTACATATCCGACAGGTTAATCTCATGCTTTACTTCATGCCTAAAATCCATGGCTTCACCTCTTTTCAACTAAACTAACTCCTATGATAAAGCCAATTTCTGTAGCGATAGAGAAAAAAGAATGGAAAAAATGTGAACGCAAAAAACTCCGAAAGTCTTGAAACTTTCAGAGTTTATACCTACATATATAAGATTCTTACTATTTAATGTCTCTCGTTTTCATTTGTAAACAGCTCACAGAACCTTCCTGAAAAAGCCGGCGGTTCATCTGCTACATAAAGATGCGAAATATCTCCGAATGATGATACTCTGAAATATGCATCACCCTGAAGCCTTTCCTCCGTATAGATAGTTGTTACCGCGGTCGGTGCCGCTATAAATCCATGCCACAAAAGCATAACCGGGATGTTTAACAGGAAGCTTAAGAGTACGCATTCAAGCCCGAAATGACAGAAAAATACTATCGTCTTATCATTGGGTTCTACTGCTTTAAAATACCTGCCTTCTTTCACATAACCATGCTCGGCCAAGAACTTTTCAAACTCCGTATATACCCACTTAACTTCTCTTTCTACATCCGCCTCTTTAAATACCGGGTGCGAAGTCCACTTATCAAAATCGAAGAATACATCTTCCTTGGTCCAGTCCTTAGGCATCCAGTCCCAGCATATGGATTCACGCTCAGGCTTGTCGGGACGTTTTATACGCGGTGCAAATTCCATAAGCCAGTCAAATGTTACAGGTTTAATATCCGGGTCCCTCTTTTTTAGGCATGCTTCTGCGGTTTTCCTAGCTCTTCCTAAGGGAGAGATATACACCTCATCGATCTTTTCCTTTGCAATTCTGTCTGATAACAGTTCCGCCTCACGCTCACCTTTTTCTGTCAGGGAATCGTTGATATAATCGGGATCCCCGTGTCTTACGATCAGTAATCTCATATTTTTATCCTTTTGTCTTTTTCTTTTTTATCTTTATTATGTTTATTTTTGTGCTGACTTATCAGCATAATCTTTTATAGGAATTCACACAGCACCGTATTGCTTAAGTCCATTCCTTTTTCAGTAAACCTGATACGGTCGCCCATTTTCTCCAAAAGTCCGGCATTAAGATACTTATCTATTATCTCTCCAAATTTATCCCTTAGCCTGATACCAAACTTTAGGCTAAACCCACTTTCGGATATACCTTCGGTAAGCCTCAGCCCCAATATACAATACTCCGACATCATGGCTTCTTTATCGAGTGTTTCCTCGATCGTATATATAGCATTGTGGCTTTCATTTTCTGATATACCGGGTGCATCGGCTCTTATGCCGGCTCCTATGCTTTCTGCATCTACATCTGTAAAGTATCCGATATATGTATTGATATCGTCCGTATTTTTTATACGAAGCATCGTATCAGATGCATTGTCTGATACGTGCTTTATTACCTTTGCATTTTCACTCTTTAGATATGATGACGCACCAAGCCCTGTCCCTATGTATTCTTCTCCGGTCCAGTAGCCTAAATTATGTCTGCACTCATATCCCTGCTTTGCATAATTGGATATCTCATACCTGTGGTATCCGTTTTCTTTC
>JAIKXA010000036.1 GCA_024684355.1 Lachnospiraceae bacterium | reverse complement strand
ATTGTCGTTTATCTTGTCTTTCAGCATCTCATTGGAATTATATGCTGCAAGCAGGCACAGAAGTATGATGCCTATGGCACTTGATATGGCTACTATAGATATGATGACTGTTCTCATTTTAAGGTTTCGAATTCTCATAATAAGCCCTCTTTCTTTAAGATATTCTCATTCCGAGGGAACGCAGAACCGTCCCCTGTTCCCGAACCCTGTTAGGGAACGGAGAACCGTCCCCTGTTCCCTCTTTAGAACAAAACCTTATAACATTTCAAACTCTGCGATTCCATGCCATTATCGCGTCAAACTGTGATTTCTGCTCATCCGTGGATGCTCCGCATCCCGAACATTTTGCATGGTAAAGTGTATGTATGCCGTCAGAAACATTAATTCTGTCAATGATCTTAATGTCCTCCGCCCCACAGAAAGGACATTTCAGTAAACCCTTTTCCATTTTGCCTCCTTTAAGATCCTTCGCTAAAACTCAGGATGACAACTCGTTAACGCTTAGACAGCTCTTCTACGATGTCTTCCCAGTCAACGTTACATTCAACCATAAGTACTGTCAGATGGTAGAGGTAATCAGCTATCTCGTATTTTAATTCCTCTGCGTTGGGATTCTTGGCTGCTATAACTATCTCTGTAGATTCCTCACCGCATTTCTTAAGTATCTTGTCTATACCCTTATCAAAAAGGTAATTGGTGTATGAACCCTCTTTAGGATTCTGTTTTCTGTCTACCACCACATCATACAGTCCCTTAAGCACTGCATATGCATTTTTCTCATCATACTCGTGCTTCAGCATCTCATTAAAGAAACATGAACGGTTTCCTGTATGACACGCTGCACCGATCTGTTCTACTTTGGCAAGCAATGTGTCATTGTCGCAGTCGGCTATAAGCTCTTTTACATACTGGAAATGTCCTGATGTGCCGCCCTTTATCCAGAGCTCCTTGCGTGACCTTGAGAAGTATGTCATGATACCTGTCTCTACGGTCTTGTTGAATGCTTCCTCGTTCATGTAGGCGAGCATCAGTACTTCATTATTTCTGTAATCCTGAACTATGACCGGTACCATGCCGTCACTGTTTTTCTTCAGATCTGCAAATTTAAGCTTGCTGTCAAAAGTATTGACATCTATACCGTCTTCTTTCAGGTTACGCTTAACCTGCATGATGCCTGTACCCGCCTGTACGCTGGGACCATCGGTATATAAAGTATCAGAAGGAAGCTTCTTCTCTGCATAGTAATTTGTAGCTATGCCCGATACATTTTCCAAAGATATTAACGAAAGGATATCATTTCTTATAAGACTGTCTCTTATGATCACGGGTACCTTCATACTTGTGATGGTCTTTTTAAGCTTTTCGGATATTACTACATGCTTGAATAAAAGTCCGCCATAGTATTCCGACCCGAATATATCATTATCCCCGAATACGTCCGTAGCGGTTTCCGGATCCATGTTCACTTCAATGATAATACTGTCCTTACCGAAACGTTCGCTTCCCTGTTTGATCAGATCGGTATCTTTAATATCTCTGTACTGAAGGACTACGCTTTTTGCACCGGTGTAAAAAGCTTTTTTAATATCTTCAAATCTCTTTACCCGGGTACCTATCATAACGGGAATATCCACACGTCTTACAACTTCTTTTACTATAGCCAGCAGATTTTCAATCTCCGTCTCGGATTCTGCCGCACTGTAGATGAAGAGCTCGTCAGCTCCGTTATTCTCGTACTCTCTCGAACTGTTAACACAGCTCTCCATAGTCTCATTCTCACAATTGATATAGGTTATGATCTTTTTCATGAAATGTTTTCCTCTCGTCAACTATCTTATCTTTTGGATTTTGTATATTTTTATCCGATATTGGTTCTGTATTTTTCAAGTACCCTTTTCAGATCGATCCTTCCTTCATATATGGCTTTTCCTGTTATAACACCTTCCACGCCTTTTTCGGCTATCCTGTCAATATCTTCCTCAGAGCCGACGCCGCCGGAAGCTATTATATCAAGCCCGGTTTCATTTACCAGTCTGGTAGTATAATCAAAATCAGGTCCGGTAAGCATTCCGTCTCTGGATATATCGGTATATACCACGGTAAGAAGTCCGTAATCCTTAAATCTTAAGGCAAGCTCTATGATATCAAGATCACTCTCTTTCTCCCAGCCGGCCACAGCTGCCTTGCCGCCTCTTCCATCCAGGCCTGCCACGATATGTTCCGCGCCAAATGCATTTATAGCTTCCTTGACAAATTCAGGTTCTCTTACGGCTTTAGTTCCGATGATGACTCTGGATACACCGGCATTAAGCTTGGTCTCAATATTCTCCAATGTCCTGATGCCGCCTCCCGTCTGTACGGGAAGTCCTGTCTCATTTGCAATGCGTGATATCACCTCAGCATTAACACTGTATCCTTCAAGCGCACCATCCAGATCAACAACATGGATATATTCTGCTCCGGCTTCCTTAAATCCCAGAGCAACACTGACCGGATCATCATTATATACTGTCATATCTGCAAACAGTCCCTGACGCAGTCTGACACATTTTCCGCCTCTTATATCAATTGCCGGATAAATTCTCATTTTTTCTCTTAATTCCTTCCTGGTTTTTACTCATTTTAATCCATCTATATATTTTACCACATTTATAACGTGATTATCAAGTTTTTCCCCAAATTCTTTTATAATAATTATATCATAAACCCACTTAACAAAACCCCTAAAGTATTATATAATAACCTTGATCAAACATACAGAAAGGAGCCATATGAAAACCGTAGGTATTATTGCTGAATTTAACCCGTTTCATAACGGACACAGATATCTGATCGATAAAGCAAAAGCGATTACCGGTGCAGATACCGCCGTGATAATTATGAGCGGCGATTTTGTGCAGCGCGGAGCTCCTGCCGTATGTGATAAATATCTCCGAACACGCATGGCCCTGTTATCCGGCGCCGATGTTGTTTTCGAACTTCCCGTCCTTTATGCGTTAGGCAGTGCCGAACAGTTTGCAAGCGGTGCCGTACGTCTTCTTTCTTCAACTCTGAATATTGACTTTATCTGCTTCGGAAGCGAAAGCGGCGATATAGACTTACTTTACGGATTTGCCGTTGATACCGAAGATTACTCGCATACGGATGAATTCCGCACATGTATATCCTCAGCCATAAAAAAGGGGTTGTCATATCCGGCTGCCTTTGAAGCAGTTATAAAAGAAAAATATAACACTGCCGACAGTACTCTTTATTCCCCCAATAATCTTCTGGGTATCGAATACTGCCGCGCTCTGTACCGCTTGAAAAAAAGCAACTTATATTCAAGTCTTCCCAAGCCTATTACCATTAAGCGTGAAGGCTCTTCCTATCATGACGAGATGATTTCCGAATACCCTTCTGCAACATCGGTACGTAACGTTCTTCAAAACAATGATATCAGTGTGCTAAAGGATTGTCTGCCTGAAAGCGCATTTAAAATACTTAATGACAATAACAAAAAAACTCTGCCCGTATCAGCAGATGATTTCAGCGACATGTTATATATGCGTCTTAATTCGGCTTCGGACGAAATGATCCGATCAATACCCGATATTCATAACGATCTAAAGAACAAGCTTATAAACTGCCGCGGAAAACAGATCACTGTATCGGAGCTGATATCAGGATTAAAATGCAAGGCTTTCACATATTCCGCTATAAGCAGAGCTGTTTTTAAGCTCTTACTCTCACCTTTGTACACACAAGCATACCGGTTTATAAATGAAAGTAATGAAAATCCGCCTTATCTGAGAACTCTCGGTTTCAAAAAGGATGCATCGGAACTCTTACGTTCTTTAAGATATTCCGAGACCTGTAATATAATTACCAAACCGGCAAACGGCAATATGGGGAACCCTTCTTATCAGTTAGATATTTACGCCGCCAACATTTACAGTCAGGTCTGTTCAAATAAATATAAGACCGGTTTTACAGACGAACTGAAAACCGGTCCCGTGATCGTTTCTTAAAAATCCTTCACTTCGTTCAGGATGACAATTATAGTGTTCCCTTAGTAGACAGCGTTCCCGATACTCTCGGATCAACTGTCTTTGCTTCGTCCACAGCCTTTGCAAATGCCTTGAACGCTGCTTCTGCTATGTGGTGACAATTTGTTCCGTCAAGCTGCTTAATGTGCAGGTTCATAGCTGCCGAATATGATACGGCATAAAAGAACTCTCTTACAAGCTCACTGTCAAGCTCTCCGATCCTTGGCATGGTAAATGTCAGATTGTAATTCAGGTAAGGTCTGCCACAGAAATCAACCGCTGCCATGACAAGCGTTTCATCCATAGGAAGAATGCTGCTTCCGTATCTCTTTATACCGGCTTTATCTCCCAGTGCAGTTTTTAAAGCTTCACCAAGCACTATACCGGTATCTTCCACTGTATGGTGTCCGTCCACCTGAAGGTCTCCTTTTACCTTTACCTCAAGGTCTATAAAACTGTGCTTTGCAAAGCTTATAAGCATGTGATCAAAGAAGCCGATGCCTGTACTTATATCAGACTTTCCGGTTCCGTCAAGATTAAGTTTAACGGTGATATCTGTTTCTTTTGTTGTTCTGGTTATTTCTGCTGTTCTCATGTGATACCCCTTATTTATAATACACCTCATCCACCGCTTCGCGGTCCCCCTTCCCCTCAAGGGGAAGGCTTAACATTCTTATCGGCTTCCCCTTGAAGGGAAGGCTTTAACATCATAGGCTTCCCCTTGAGGGGACAGATTGCATCCACGAAGTGGTGCAATGCCCGTCTGGCGAAGACAAGCTGTCAGCTTTAGCTGACTGATGAGGTGTTAATCATTCAAATCTTACTGCTACTGAATTTGCGTGTGCGGTAAGTCCCTCAGCCTTGGCAAATCTTTCGATATCCTTATGTACCTCTTTTAATGCTTCATACGAGTAGCTGATGATGCTTGATTTCTTGATAAAGTCATCAACTGAAAGTGCCGAGAAGAATCTGGCGGTACCGTTGGTAGGAAGTATGTGGTTGGGTCCTGCAAAATAGTCTCCCAAAGGCTCGCTTGAGTACTCTCCGAGGAATATTGCTCCCGCATTTCTTACTCTGGTCATTGTAGCAAAAGGATCTTTGGTAAGTATCTCCAAGTGCTCTGATGCTATTTCGTTTACAGCATCCACTGCCTCATCCATATTATCCGCAAGGAGGATATAACCGTAATTCTCAAGTGACTGCTCTATTATTTCCTTACGTGAAAGCTTCTCTGTAAATGCCTTAACTTCGTCGGATACCTTTTCCGCAAGCTCAGCGCTGGTTGTGATAAGGATAGCCGATGCAAGCTTGTCATGCTCTGCCTGGCTGAGCAAGTCAGCTGCCACATATCTGGGATTAGCTGTTTCGTCTGCAAGTACCAGTATCTCGGAAGGGCCGGCGATGGAGTCAATTCCCACATTTCCGTATACTCTCTTTTTAGCCAGAGCCACATAGATATTTCCGGGGCCCACTACTTTATCAACCTTAGGGATCGACTCGGTACCATAAGCAAGAGCAGCTATAGCCTGTGCTCCTCCTGCTTTAAACACTCTGTCTGCTCCCGCTTCTTTTGCAGCCACAAGAGTAGCATTATATACCTTACCCTTTGCATTGGGAGGTGTACACATGATGATCTCCGATACACCTGCAACCTTAGCAGGGATGATGTTCATGAGTACGGATGAAGCAAGTGCTGCACTTCCTCCCGGTACATATACACCCACGCGCTCGATGGCAGTTATCTTCTGTCCCAATATACATCCGTCATCTGTGCTGTCAAACCAGCTTCTTTGCTTCTGCTTCTCATGGAATTTTTTAATGTTAGCAGCAGATTTTCTTATAGTCTCCACAAGTGCGGGATCTATAGTATCGTAAGCTTCCTTAAACTCTTCTTCGGTTACCTCTACATTGTTCTCATTTATATCACATTTATCAAACTGCTTGGTGTAATCGAACAGTGCTCTGTTCTTTCCGGCCCTGATATTCTCCACGATCTGTGATACCGTATTTTCGTATTCCGTATATTGTGAAGGACTTCTCTTTAAAAGCTTGACCAGCAGATCCTTCTTTGCATTTTCGTCCAGTTTTACTATTCTCATGTTACTCCTCCTTCTAATATCCTTCGCTATTTGCTCTCCTCTACTATACGTCTCATATCAGTTATTAGCTTTGTTATACGTTCCTGTTCCATCTTCATGCTGACTCTGTTTACTACTACTCTGGCAGAAAGAGGAAGTATTTCTTCCAAAACCTCAAGTCCGTTTTCACGTAATGTGGATCCCGTCTCAACTATATCGACTATAACCTCCGAAAGCCCCACTATAGGTGCCAGTTCTATCGATCCGTTCAGCTTGATTATCTCAACTGTCTGATGTTTTGTATTATTAAAATAATCCTTGGCGATACGGGGATATTTTGTAGCTACTCTTATAAGAGAACCGTTTTTCAGACTCTCTTTTGCACTGGCAGGTCCGGCCACGCACATCCTGCATTTTCCGAGATTAAGGTCAAGCACCTCATAAAGACTTCTGGCTTCTTCAACTATTGTGTCCTTACCTACTATACCGATGTCGGCTGCCCCATACTCTACATAAGTAGGTACGTCGTTTGCTTTTGCCAGGAAAAACCTGAAGCCGTGTTCTTTGTCCTCAAATATGAGCTTTCTTGTATCGGGATCGTTCATTTCATCACATCTGATACCAAGCTCATTAAGTATTTTCATCGACTGTTTTGCCAGTCTGCCCTTTGCAAGGGCTATCGTTATATATCGCATATTTTCGTACCTCTTATATTTTTCTGTCTCCACCTTATCCGGCACTTCGTGCCACCTTGTCTTCGCCAGACGGGCATCAAACCACTTCGTGGTTCGATCAGCCCTCAAGGGGAAGGCTTGACATTCTTATCGGCTTCCCCTTGAGGGGAAGCTGTCGGCGTAAGCCGACTGATGAGGTGTCATCCTCATTGTATCTGACAGCTTCTGCCCTGGCTTCTTGCAAGCATTGCTTTCTTAATGGCTCTTACAGGATCTGATTTCGCATCCATTATTTCCGGTTCAACAATAGTCTTCTTTATCAGTCCCTGTCTTGAAAGTGCTAGTAAAAGCTTATCTGTGATAATTGTCATTCCGATCGCAGCGGCATCCTTTCCAAATTGTCCCACCAGATTATCGTATCTGCCGCCGGATGCTATAGATTCGCCGACATCATAAGTGTATGCATGGAAAATAATCCCTGTATAATATTCATACTTGCTGATCATTCCCAGATCAAAGCCCACATACTTTTCAAATCCGTAAACCTTCAAAAGCTCATAAAGTGACTTTAAATGGTCTACAGCAGCAAGAGCATCCTTATTCTTTATTATCGACCTTATATTATCAAGACACTCGGCTCCGCCAAACTGATTGGGGAGGTCGGCAAGTATCGTCTTTAACTCTTCGGATACATTTTCTTCCCTTAAGAAATCTTTTAAACCAAAGCTGTTTTTATCTACGATATAATTCTTTAATTCGTAAATCTTTTCATCATCAAGTCCGGTCTCTGAAATAAGTGCTTTAAAGAAACGAACATCTCCTATGTCGATCCTGAACTCTGAAAGTCCCGAAGCAAGCAGACAGTCTATTGTAGCTGCAATCATTTCAGCATCTGCGGTAACCGAAGGATCATTTATGAGTTCACAGCCTAACTGGGTGGTCTCTTTCTGTTTTCCCTGATACTCGGAATTGTTTATAAATGTTTTTCCGCAGTAACAGAATCTTACTGGTCCGGTCTCTTCCTTAAAATACTTTGCCGCACACCTTGCTATCGAAGGTGTCATATCGGGACGGAGTACCAAAGTATTGCCGTCTCTGTCAAAGAATTTATAAAGGTCTCTTACTCTTACAGATCCACGCTCTTCACTGAACACTTCAAAATATTCAAAAGTAGGTGTTTCAATATCTTCAAACCCGTACAAATGAAGTTTATGCCTAAGCTCCGCCTCCAGATCGAGCTTAAACTTTGCTTCACCGTCATATATGTCTCTTACTCCTTCGGGAGTAGTGTATAATCTCTTATTCATATATATATTACCACCTTATATTATGTTTTTGCAAAAAATGCTTTATCACTGTGAAGTGCTACCATATTATCATAGTAGC
>JAIKXA010000032.1 GCA_024684355.1 Lachnospiraceae bacterium | reverse complement strand
TATTGGTAATGTTTGCGTGCGGTGCATCTATGTAAATAGTTTTGTTTTTGGCCGCCTTAACATAAGGAATTGTAATGTCATTATATGTCTCGGTCCTGAAAACTATGGATGATGCACTCTTCGCTTTCATCGCCTTTTTCAGCTGCTTTACTGTATATACAGCCTTAAACGCATTATCTGCGGCTGCTGCGGGAACGAAGTCCAAAAGTGAAGCAACCAAAATGAAAGCCAACAGAAACGCCAATACTTTACTAATTCTTCCACATTTTTTCATCCTTAAACCCCTTTTTTTTGGTGACAGGGGACGGTTCGAGACCACTGAAAAAGTCCCCTGTCAGCTACTGTTACCTATGGTTCTTCCACAAAAAGATCGGTAACCTGCCCTATTTCTTTAAGCTGTTTTCCGGATCCGAAAGCGGCTCCTACTACCTTGCCGAGACCTGTATATACGTTATTTACGGGATCGAATGTAATGGGCTTAAGCTTTGCGGGATCTATCCTTCCATCAGTCAGGACCTTCTCATCCGCACAGACATTTACTATTTCTCCGACAAGAATGCCGTCTTCAAAACTCTTCACCTTGCATTCCAGAGCCATGGGAAGCTCTTCTATCAGGGGTGCATCTACGAAATCGCTCTTGATGGCATGGAACCCGGCCTTTTCAAACTTGTTAGGCACATTATTGGCTGATACTATGCCAACATAGTCACAAGCCTCTACAAAATCCTCTGTGGCCATACTTACCGTAAAAGCCTTTCTGGCTCTCAAGTTCGCGGTAGTCTTATGTTCCGAAAGACTGATGCTGATCTCCTTAAAATCACTGATCATGCCCCAAGCTGCATTCATGGCATTCGGAACGCCATTCTCGTCGTAAGTCCCGATGATCAGTACCGGCATCGGAAACATATTAGGTTTTGCTCCAAAATTAATTCTACTCATTTTTCAACCTCCAAATACTTTTATTAGTCCGGTGAAAATGATTTAAAGCCCATCTCACCGGTCTGTTTTTCTAGCTTTCACTAACTCCAGTATATCACAAGCAGGCATACTATTAAAGACCTTTTAACCGGAGCCTGGTCAAAAATTTTGCAACAGAGGACGGTTCGAGACCACTGAAAAAGCTTACATTATCTATCCAGCCCGGCTTTTTTAGCCTGTTCATGCTGGTGTTCCCTGCTGATCCTGTATTCTTTATTGTCCTTTAGCAGTCTGGCTCCGGTCTGATGATAGTAAAAGCCGATACCGGTCTCCACACACTGTTCATGCACATCGAGTACCCAGTCATAATCACATATTCTTGCCTCCGGACCGGATTCTCCGCCTACATTTACATCCTCTATCTTCCCAAGCGAAAGATATTTCCTTAAGTCCACAGCGGACAGCATAGGCTCTATCATCACAGAATAATGCTTCATGGGAACAGCCAGATATACCGGCAGTCTCCTATCTGCCATTTCCTGATTTTCCACAGTTACAGCTATCGTGACATGCTCCCAGCCGTTATACCAGTCAAACGGCAGACACTTTTCTATCCTCTCGGGACGTTTTGTTATCATGAGAAAATTGCAGTCGCTGCGTTCCCTGATCATATCCCAGGCATCATCTCTCCATTTGTCTGCTTCAGCATGGAAAAAATCCGACGAGAAGCAGGTATAAATCATAGACCCTGCAGGTACCTTGAACCTTCCCTTATATTCTCCCGCGCGGAACCTGCTTACCGGCAGGTTGAAGCTCTTAGTCTTTTCTACTTTAGAAGGGTCTCTGCCCACCGCTTCATCCCGACGATACATATAGCAATGCTTACATCCCGTACTGACACGGGTACATCCATGCCAGAGGTTCCATGTAACTGATACCGGTGAACGCTTGTCAGGCGCTTCCGGAAATAAACTAAGCTGCTCCATAATGTTTTCCTCACAGAGAATCAACTCCGATCTCCTAAATCATGCAACAGAGAACCATCCGAGACCACTGTTACCTTCTGTAAAAAGGTGTACCTGTAGCAGCACTTTGTCCGAAGCCCTCGTTGGCAGGAACCATATCAATATACATCCCTTTAGGAAGATAAGGTATTGCCGCATCAGCTATACCCTGGAAGCAGGCTCTCGCATCCCCATTAGCATCAACTATCAACAGAAAGTTCTGCTCGCCATCTTTCATCATAAGTTTAAGCCAGATAGCATTGATATCCGAAATGGTCCTCGCGTGCGCCGAAATTGCTTCAACCATCTGCTTAGGATACTCTCTCGGCTCCCCGATCATGACCTGCGTATCTTTTTTAACTACCTGCTGCTGAACCCGGGCACTGTTTTTTTGCAAATCTTTAACATGCTTAATGTGGTCTACCGTATCAAACGGGATCATAAACGCATCCCCGAACGGATTGATCACAATCCCGGTTTTATTATTGTTTATCAGCGCATACACATCATCAAACGATAGGATAAAGGTTTTAACATCACCTTCCTTAAACGGATCCCATTTTCTCAGCTCCTCCCAATCAGTAAACAGCGGCTGAACATGTCCTCCATCATTAAGCCCGAGCATAGGGAATGATACTTCGCAATCTTTCTTGAATACTGCTGTACCATCCTGATTATCTTCCACATGATCGTCTCCAAAATCAACAACAGCAAGGAACGAGGCATTCATTGCCATCTCTTCCGCTATCGCATTTAATACCTGTAACTCGTCCGACTGAGATACCGATACTCTTTGTTTCAACAACTCTTTAAGTCTCGGATTTTCTACCGGTTTATTAACATCTACACTCATCTGTAAACCTCCCTTATACGTAAAATTAACTCTGATCTCCGAAATTATGCAACAGAGAACCGTCGCCTGTCACGTTTCAAAAATTATATCTCTTGATCTCACAATTCTTGATCCCACAAGATGAAAACTCCTCGTTATCCATTTTCCTGAAGTAGGATTCCACCATACGTACAATCCCGTTATGTGCCACCAAAATAACTACTCTGTCTCCGGCCTTTATATCATCTAAAAGATTATATATTCTCTGAGCCAGATGCAGCATAGATTCACCTGTTCCAAATCTGCTCGCCATATCCTTTTTTGCTTCATGGAACTCGGCCCCATTTCTTGGGGTAGACTCATATCTGCCAAAATTCTGCTCTATAAGTCTTGGTTCTATTTCCATAGGTATCCCTGTTATCTCCGAGATATGTCTTGCGGTTTCCTTTGCCCTTACAAGCGGTGATGTCAAGATAACATCCGCAGTAATGCCCTGTTCTAATACCTTTTTTCCTGTCTCTATTGCCTGCTCATGCCCTTTTTGAGTAAGCTCAATATCTGTTGCTCCGCAGATCTTGTTTTCTACATTCCAAACGGTTTCCCCATGCCTTATAAAATAAAAATGATCCATGTTCTTATATTTCCGTTCCTTTTATTATCGAATATCGGACTAAAAACAACAATAGCACCCGCATTGTCACGTATAACTAAGTACTGTCTGCCCTTTCTATGATTACCTTTATATTACTATAACATATTCCCTGTGAAAATGCCATATTAGTCTTTTCTGATCTTAGGCTGACAAAAACCTTTATATCACTTCATTTTAAAGCATCTCTTATCCACACCTTCAGGTATAAGAACTTTCGAAAGATCTTTTAACAGTTTTATCAGTTTAGCGGCCTTAGGATATTTTTTTGTATAAGGTTTATATGTATCCAGATTAAAGGCTTCAACTGTATAATATTTATTTTCGCTCGAAACATAAAATTCATTTATGAATCCATCCAGGCAAAAAACATCCATATTTTCTTCCACTTCATCAATTTCAAATACTCTGCTTTCAGTCTGCCAAGATCATCGGTCCCGGTTCATTTACTGTTCCGCATTTCGGGCACGACAACTCATAAACCTTTTCCAATTCTTTCATTGCACCGCCACACTGTGAACAGGTCGGAACAAACTGCTTGTATACATGAAACCCTTCGTCACCGCGCATGATAAAATGTCTGCTTTTTTCCACTGATTTCTTATCCGGTGCATACAGAGTTATATCTGTTTTATTTTCCCAACTACCACATTTCTCACAACAGTAAATCACTTTTTCAGCAGTCACCGCAAGGTTCTCTCCACCATTTTCGTATGCATCCTTCCACTCTTTTCCGTACTTTCCAGCTGCAATACCTTTAACGGTATCCTCACAGATCATCGGCTGCAAATAACCTATTCCTACCGAAACACTGTACGTCTTTCTGCATTTCTTACATTTATATTCGAGAATAGTGCCCATAAGCTCCTCCATTTCATCTCTTCTTTATTCCGGTATTTACTATATTATTCATATTTCACACACATAAGTATACCATATGTCAGTCCGGTGCTTCAATCACTTTGCAAATGTTTCGTAATCAGCCAGAAACTTCTGCAACAATTCCTTCGGCATTACATAAGGCTTGCCAAAAGGATTGATTACTACGCCCTGAAGGGTCTCGTCATTTAAGCCGATCTTCAGTACATCGAGGATAGCTACCGGCATGATCACATTAGCTGTCTGACCCTTATCAAGCTCTCGTCTGTTGATATACAGAGGAAGCCAGTATTTACCATTGCTGTCAAATACGGTATCCATACGCAGCCTTATCTCGTCCTTTATCTGCACAGTGTCACCCACCTTTAAATGCTCAACATCAAGGCCTTCACCCAGGACATTATTAACATCCACAAAAGGCATTGGAACCTCTGCATTTTCCCTCATTCTTTTCGCAAGAACATTAAGGAATGTCATAAAGGCATCATACTTTTTATTCTCATCCTCTTCATCGAAATAGAGCAGCAAAGCTGCAGCCAGTGAAGCATTATCAACATACTCATCCGTTTCCTCAGCTATATTTCTGCCTACAAAACGGTCAAGCCGCCCAATAACGTTACACATTTCCTTCTCAATACGGTGCAGGCATTCACCCCTTAAGATGATCGGCATGTCAAAGAATGCTTCCGCCATAGCTCCGGCGATGGCTGCGATAGTATCGGTGTCACCACCGAGAGACACTGCATTTCTTACCACATCCTCATAGCTCGTACCGTCAAAGAAGCTGCGGAGTGCCTTCGGAAGTGCATCCTGACAGCTCTCGTCATGTCTGTGACGTGCACGCATATCCTCTAGTGACTCAGAGAAGTCATATCCGAACTCTTTTACCACATACCTCTCAATGTTTTCTTTCTCCCAGCCGGTACGTGCAAAATATATAACTGCTGCTGTACACTCAGCACCCTTTATACCTTCAGGATGATTGTGTGTTACATTTGCAGTAGCTCTGGCCACTTCCCTAGTCCTCTCAAGTGAGTCATACAGCCATCCTGCTGCCGATACACGCATAGCCGAACCGTTACCGTAGCTGCCGTATGGCTTTGGATCCTTAGAACGAAGCCAACCAATAAACCTGCCGCCATACCCGGCTCCCGGATATTTACGCCCCCATCTCTGCATGGACTTTACACACTCTGCCTCAATCTCTTCCACGCTTGCGCTTCTGCCTGCGTCCATCAGAGCCTCAGCTATGGCTACGGTCATCACCGTATCGTCCGTCCAGCTATCCTCATTAGTTAAAAGTTCAAACTCCTTAGTCCATCCACCTCTGTCAAATTCAAACCTGCTGCCTATGATATCTCCTAATATAGCTCCGTACATAACCTTGTCCTCCTTTCGTTTTCTATACTATAGCACCATATAAAAACAAAAAGGTCTCCTGCCGGGAGACATATAAAAAAGGACAGAAGCCAACGCTCCTGTCCGTAGAATTCAGTTTCCTAACAACGGCTGTCCGCATATAAACAGCATCTCATTAATCTCATATATATCATATTGACCGCACTGGATACACTGGATCACCAGCTTATCTCTCTTGTTATATGGGTTAAAAGCCATATCCGCGCTGGCAAGCAGGCCCTCCGCTTCTTCCATGTTGAGCCGTAATCCGATGCAGAACCCAAGGACCGTTTTCTTCTGCGGCTTTTTCGTATCCCCGCACATGATTTTGGAAAATGCACCTTTGGTAACATTGGAACTCTTATAGACCGTAGTATTATCTACATCTTTCTCAATAATAAGCTTCAGCAGATGCTCCTGGAAAGAATTGTCATCCTTGCCATCATTCATATAGAGATCTTTATCAAAAGTACTCTGATCGAACGGATACATTCCTGTGGGCTTTGGAGCAGGGTACAGCGGAGTAGCAAAATCCCCAAGTTCAAACCGGAATCCCGCTCTCTCCCGTTCAAATGCACGATTGCTCAAACCGTATTCTTCCTTGTGAGCAGCTATCACCGCCTCATCATCGATAAAGGATTCCACTTGGAAAAACAGATTACGCGAGAGCCTGAACGCTTTATCATCAAATACGACCAGTTTGACCGTCATATCAACTTCATCCCGCATAAGAAAGCTGCCGATCTCATCCATAGCTATACGAAGCGCATCCGCCTTGGGAAAACCGTATACACCGGTAGCCAAAAGCGGAAAAGCTATACTCTCACATCCGAACTCATAAGCCTTTTCCAGCGATCTCTTATAACAGCTCTTTAAAGCCTCAAATTCGCCTTTATCCCCGCCGTACCATGCAGGAGCCACAGTATGTATGATATACTTCGCCTTGAGGCTAAAAGCAGGAGTGACCGCTGCATCCCCGCATTTGATCGCACCTATCTTCCTGCGCTCAGCCAAAAGCAGGTCCGCACCTGCTGCCTTGTATATCGCCCCATCCGTCCCGGAAGCATACATCGGCTTAGGATTAGCTGAATTCACTATGGCATCCGCCTTCACTTTTGTAATATCATTTCTTATGATCTGAAACGGCATAGTATCACCTCTATAAGTCTTCTAATGCTTAACCGCTTACAATATGTTACGAGTCTTCTCCATCACATCCGATATGGTCCGGATATCAGCGATAATATCACCGCTCTCCAGCGAATGATTGCAACCGGGATATATATGCAGCGGAATACCGGAACTTACTGCCAGCTCTTTAACTTTCTCAATATCCGACCACGGATCGGCATCACCTATAAAAGCTTCTATTGTCCCATCGGCATTTTTAAAAGTAGCCTCCACAGGGGTATACCATATCTGCTTGCCCCCGATCTTATGTTCCTTATTGTATTTACCGGCCACAACAGTACCGATACTCTTGCCTATAAAAAGGATATCTTTGTATGCAGTCCAATCTATACCTGAAAGCTGGGCTTCCACACATTCATAGGCTTTAGATGCCGCTTCCTGCATAAGATTGAGATCACCCCTAATCTTCTGAGGCAGATCATGATACTCAATATCAAGCTTCAGCTCATACCCGTCAGCCTTAGCCAGCTTACCGGAATAATACAATAGCGGTCCATACGTATTATATCCCATCCCAGGGAATATAACTGCAAGTTTTCTGTTTGAATCTGATTCCATAGTGTCTTCTTCCATTATAAATACTTAATTTTTTTCTTTTAACAACTTTTTTATCTTGCTTATATTACTATAACATATTCCCCATGAAAATGCCATATTGGTCTTGTAGAAACGCTCTTGTAGAAAGAAATAATATAAATAGAGTAGTCAATTCAAACACATTAAGGAGGAAAAAAGCGTAACAGAGAGTCAACTCGTTCTCTGTTACGCTTTTTTTGCGTCGACTTTACAATATGTAAAACTTTGACGCCATACCCGGTCAAAAGTTATCTTTTATATACCACGTTTCCTGAGTCATCCTTTATTATAAAGTTGTTTCCGTAGGTCTTGTTCATCGAGTTGGCTTTTTCAAACAGAAGCTGTTCGAGTGTGTAGCCTTCTTCAGTGGTGAGTATCAGTTTTGCGTACATGGTGTCTTTGTTTGATGTCTCGTAGTCCTTCATTACGGGTATCTCTATCTGTCCGTAAGGTACTGCAAAGCTGCTCTTTGCATCGATGTTGTCGATCACGCTGTCGTTTTTCACTATTTCGACTTTGGCGGATGCTACTTTGTAGTCACTCTTATGCATTGAGAAGATGAGTATGTTCCTTATGCTTATCTTGTCATCGGTGAATGTTGCATCCACTCCGAATTCTCCCTCTAAGTTCGGGATGTACTGCTGCCAGTATGCGAGCTCTGTACCGTAGAACTTTTCATCTTCAAGTGCTTCGTAGTAGTTGGTGCCGTTTTCTTTTATGGTTATACCGATCTCGCCGTTATATGCCTTAAACAGGTCGGTCTTAATGTTTGCTTCGTATCTGCCTTCTCCGGTCTTTTCCATCTTTACTTCTCTGCCGTCGGCGAATACGAATGTTACCTCGGTGTTATCTGCAAAGCTCTTTAATCTTACGGTGTGCTTTACCATACAGGTGTTGTCCGATGTGTTGATGTCTGAGCAGGTGCTTGTGTAACTGTTTACTTTGCTGTTTGCTTTAAGCATCTCTTCTTTAAGGGCTTCCACTGTTCCGCTGACTGAATATGAGTTGCTTACCGTGAGGCTCTTTAAGTCATTGATCTCATCCTGGATGCTGCTTAACTTGGCCATGCTTATGCATATCCAGATGATGAGTCCGAGTATGACGATCTTATAGATACCGCCTAATGTGTCCGCCGGTGCGGGGAGTTTTGTGTGTACCGTACTCTTTTCTTCTGCAAGTGCTCTGTTTATTCTTTTTCTGTATAATAATACTGCAAATCCGCCTATGGCTGTGGCGATCACGAGTATCACTGCTATTATGATTCCTATGCTGTATGCTCTCATTTTGTTTTTCCTTTCTTTTGTGCTTTATACTCCGATTTTTTCTTTAAATGAATAGTAGTAACCTCTTGTTACGTCCACCAGTGAGTTGTCCGTCATCTCTAAGACGTATTTCATGGTGATCGAAGGTTTTATCCTTTTTATCTTTTTACGGGCTACTATACATGAGTTGCTTACTCTTATGAAGCCTCTGCCTGCAAGCTCTTTTTCCAGGATGTACATTCTTTCCGAGGCTCTGTATACCTCTTTTTCCGTGTGTACGTCCATGTTCCGTCCGAAGCTTTCGATGAATACTATTTCATCCACCCGTATTTTCAGTCTGTCTCCCACTTCGTTTTTTACGTTCAGGTATTCCGTCTGCCCCTGACGTTCTATCAGTTCCAGCTCCGATCCGTCATCTATCTCTATCCCGTGTTCGAGGAGTTCCTTTTTTGTTTCTTCATATATTTTATCGCTTACCGAAAGTCTGACCTTCATGTTTCACTTCCTTTCTGATTTCTTCAACGTTGATAATTCGATTATATGTGAAAAAAGAAAAAATGCAACTGTTTGGTCACAGATTGCATTTTTTTGGTTATGAATATGAAAAATAGTCTTAAAATCAGGTCATCCCATTATCTTTTCGAGGGATCTTACGTATTCCCGCATGGCTTTTTTAAGCTTTTTGATTATCTCCTGTTCTTCTTTGGTTACTACTCCGTCGTCTTTTAAGGCAGCGGCTTCGCATTGTTTTAAGAACGTATCTGCACGTAATATCTCATTTTTTATGGTTACTTTTAAGTAAGGATTGATCTCCTGCTTCATGCTTTTCTCCTTATATTACGTGTGTATCCGTGCTGCTTTCCGTATAGTCCGGCAGTAAGTCCTGCTGTACGGTAAGCATCGGGACATCAGGTTCTGTGTTACCTGCATACTTTTCGCGGATCCTCCTGATCTCGTCAGCCATGATGTTGTTGATGGTGTTGTTGTCGATCTCCATGTCGAGCTTAGCTGCGCTTGATTCGTCCGCAAAGGTGTTGAACTCTTCCTGCTTAGCATAGAGGATCTGCATGATGCGCTCTTCTATGGTGTTGGTGCACAGCAGCCTGTGTACTATCACGTTTCTGGTCTGACCCATCCTGTAGGCTCTGGAGATGGCCTGCATTTCTGTGGACGGTTTGTACTGCGGCTCGCAGATGACTACGACACTTGCGGTCTGGATGTTTAGTCCCGTACCTCCGGACTGTATCTGGGCGGCTAAGACGCTGCCTGCGGGTGCTTTATCAAACTCGTCTATGATCTCCTGTCTTCCTGCGGGCGGTACCGAGCCATTTATGACTCCTATGCATCTGCCGGCAAAGATGGATGCCACTTTTTCAAGAGTATCGAGGAAAAATGAAAATACTATCAGTTTTCTGCCGTCTTCTTTTGCAAGGTCCGCTATCTCACGCAGTCTGGCAACTTTTGATGAGGTGTTTAAGTAGTCCGCATTTCTGAAGGACAGGCGTCTTACTTCCATGACATTTCCGGCTATGATGTCGTTTACGTACTGCTTTTCGTCTTCCGGTGTCATGTCGCACCATTCCTGTACCTGGATGAGCTCGGGCAGTTCTGCCAGTACGTCGTCCCTTTTTCTCCTGTAATATACGGGCGATATGCGCTCTTTGAAGTGGTCCGCATATGCTGTGGTGCTTACGGATTTTGCGTGGTCCGCAACCGCCGGCTGCAGGAATTCGAGCAGACGGATCATCTCTGATACGTTGTTTTCTATGGGTGTACCTGTCATAAACAGGACTCTGTCGGTATAGGTGCAGACGTCAAATACTTTTTTGCTGCGTTTTGCGGCTGCGTTTTTTACGTAATGTGCCTCATCCACCACTATCATGGATATATTAAATCCTGTCTCGGGGAAGCTGAGTGAGGCTAAAGTCTCATAGTTGGTGACTGCCACTCCGCTTTCTTCCAGCCACTTATTAAAGGCTTCCGCTTTTCCTGCGGAGTGCACCTTTATAACTTTCAAGTCACTTTTTGATTCTATCTCACGGCACCAGTTGATTATGACGCTCGCGGGGCATATAACTAAGAAATGCGTGCTGCCGCTGTTTCTTAAGGCTACCATGGCGGCTAAGGCCTGTATGGTCTTTCCTAAGCCCATCTCGTCACCGAGCAGGACTCTTTTTTGCCTTAGGACGTATTTTACGCCCCATACCTGGTAACCGCGGAGTGTACACTTTAAGCCGTTTAAGTCTAGCTCGGTGCTTTCTACCCCGCCCCTTATCTCATCGCTTAAGCCGTAGCCGTCGCTTCCGGAGCTGAAATGCTCGGGTACCAGGCGCTCCAGTACATTATAAAATGATACGGAGTGCAGGAAGAAGTCTTCCCAAGCTTCGTCCTCCGATACGTTTTTTGCGTGCTTTATCTCGTTGTACAGGGGCAGCGCATTGATGCCGGACATTTTTCCGAGCAGCCTGTTGTATGCGTCTATGGCTTCCTGCTTTTTCGAGCCTCTGGTGAAAAACCATCGAAAGCTGCTGTTTGCCGCCTGTATGCGTTTTAGCTCTTCCTGTGCATCCTGCGGGAGCTTCCGTCCGAGCTCTCCGCTCTGTGCGGTTAAACTTTCTGTTTTAAGATACCCCGATACACTTTGTACTATGCGGGTGTACTCGAAAGTTTTGTTATCGAGGTTTATACGGAGCTTTACGTTTTTTCTTATGTCGTCCGCTATTTTCCCTGCAATGACTTTCGCGCGGGCAGCCATGTTCGTACCTATGCCGTAGATGGCTGAGAGCGCGGGCATATCGGTTTTGAGCACATCAAAAACGGTCCCTATACCGTTATCCCTCAAGAGCCCGGTACGGATGCCGGATTTGTCGGCGTTGATCTCTTCTATGGGAATGGTTTTTAGAACCGTTATGTATTCCTTTTCCACTGACAGCCTGACCGCTTCTATGACTGCGGCACGCTGGCTGTTTTCCAGGGAAAGACCTTCCTTTACCGTCCGGAAAGCAAGGTCCACCCTGTCTTTAAGGATCCTTATATCCTGGCTGTCAAATGTACGTTTGATCAAGATATGCTCCTTTTATTTTTTCTTGGTAAGCGACTTCATTACGAAGAGGAATCCGATGGTGAGGAGTACTCCTATCGGGATGGAGAGCACTACCAATCCTGCCTTATCAAGCAAGCCTGCCAAAAGGTATGTGACAAATGAGATGCCGGCTACCGAGATAGCGTAAGGAAGCTGTGTCTCTACGTGTGCGATATGGTCGCAGTGTGCACCTGCCGATGACATGATGGTCGTATCGGATATGGGTGAGCAGTGGTCGCCGCATACAGCGCCTGCCAGACATGCGGAGATGCCTACGAAGAACAGTGAGCTGTCCTCGGAGAATACTGCACATACGATCGGGATGAGGATACCGAATGTACCCCATGATGTTCCTGTAGCAAATGCGATAACACATGCAAGTACGAATACGATAGCGGGTAATGCCCACTCAAGCTCGGATGCGTTTGCCATGATCTCTTCTACAAATGCTTTTGCATCGAGTGTACTTGTCATGCCTTTAAGCGATGATGCAAGTACCAGGATCGTGATGGCGGGTACCATGGCCATGAAGCCCTTAGGGATGCATTTCATGGCGTCTTCAAAGCTTACTACCCTGCGTGCTACAAGATATATGATAATGACTACGAGTGCGAAGATACCGCCCCAGGGAAGTCCTACGGTTGCGTCTGTTTCGGAGAATGCTTCGCGAAGGCCGCCTTCTTCTATTTTCTGGAAGCCGTTTCTGATAAGGCCCCAGATACACGTACCTATAAGTAAAAGTACAGGGATGATGATGTCGTAGATCTTTCCTTTTGCAGGATTTGCAGGTCCGTTTTCTTTTACGTTCATCTCTTCACGTTCATCGTTGAGGGCTACTGCGAGCATGCTGAGATCGCCGTCTTTTTCTGCCTTGATCTCGTAACCGCTCATCTTTCCGTAATCAATACCCAAGATGACTATGGTTATGATGAATACGAATGTGAAGATGGAATAGAAGTTGAAAGGTATTGCTTTTACGAAGAGCTCGAAGCTCGAATATTTTTCCGAATCCACACAGCCCGATACTGCTGCTGCCCATGAGGATACGGGTGCGATCATGCAGACGGGTGCTGCTGTAGCGTCGATGATATATGCGAGCTTTACTCTGGATATTTTTTTACTGTCTGTAACGGGTGACATTACGGAGCCGACGGTCAGGCAGTTGAAATAGTCGTCTATGAATATGAGTACGCCGAGTGCGAATGTGGCAAGCAACGCGCCGGCTTTTGTCTTGATGTGCTTTTGTGCCCACTCGCCGAATGCTCTAGAGGCGCCCGATTTATTGATGAGGGCTACTATGATGCCGAGCATTACAAGGAAGAACAGGACGCCTGCGGTGTCGGATATGGCTGCGGTGATACCGTCTGTAGTAACTGTATCTACCGTGGTCAGTATCGAACACTCCGATACCATGAATGCGCCTAAGAAAATACCGATAAAGAGTGATGAATATGCTTCTTTGGTGATGAGCGCAAGGATAATTGCTACCAGCGCAGGGAACAGTGACCATGCTGTGCCTGCAAACGTAAAGTCTGCATCCATACAGTTTTGGGTGATCACTATTGCCGCTATTGCAGCTATGAGCACGACAGCTGCGATAGCTAATGAATGTTTTTTCATAGTCCCGCCTTTCTTTGGGGTGTGCTGTTTCAGCCGACCCCATGATATTTTTTTTATAAATACAGTTTAATGTATATTTATGCAAAATGCAAGTATTTGTCTACTCATTATTACGTTTTGGGAGCTGTACGAGGATGATGGCGGCAAACATGATTATGCAGCCGGATAGCTCTCTTATGCTTATGGATTCGTCGAGGAGTATGACACCGGCGATGAGTGCGAATACAGACTCCATGCTGAGGAGCAGGGAGGCGATGGCAGGCTCGGTGTATTTTTGTGCTACCATCTGCAAGGTGTATCCTATGCCGCCCGAGAATATGCCGCAGTAAATGATCGGTACGAGTGCCGATACTATGCCGTCCCAGCTCGGAGTCTCCGCTATGAATGCCGCTATGGTCGATATGACGGTGGCTACGGCAAACTGTATGGCAGATATGGTGATAGAGTCTCCTTTACGCGTAAATCGGTCACAGCAAAGTATGTGGAAGGCAAATACTACGGCACACAACGCTTCGAGTGCGTCTCCGGTCGACAAGTAAAAGCCGTCGGTTATGCAGAGCAGATACATCCCCACTACGCCTAAAAGTACTGCCAGCCATACCAGCCAGGAGCTTTTTTTCTTAAATATGATATACCCAAATATGGGCACCATCAGCATGTACATGGCCGTGATGAAGCCTGCTTTTCCTGCGGTGGTGTATACAAGTCCCGCCTGCTGCAGGATACTTGCGACGGCTAACAGGCAGCCGCATATCACTCCGCCTGTGATGGTGTTTTTACGGTATTCTTTTTGGGATTCTGTTTGTGATTCTTTTTTAGACTCTTTTTGTTCGGTGACAGTTTGTGAATCGGCGGGAGCTTGTGCATCGACATGGTCTTGTGTATCAGCCGGAGTTTTCTTTCTTTTACGTGTAAGATACGCTACCGCTCCTATCATAACGGCCGCCAATGCCATCCTGGCTGCGCTGAATGTTATGGGCTCTATTTTTTCCATGCCGACTCTCTGGAATACAAATGCCGTACCCCATATCAGGGCGGTGAACAGCAAGAGCCCGTTTCCGAGTATTTTTTTGTTTTTCATATATATAGGCGGGAGTTGCCTCCCGCCTGTCCTTTCGTTTGTATGTTTTGCTTAGTATGTTTTAATTTATCTTTTGTTTTAGCTGTTTCTCTTTGTTTATTTTGTTATTTTTTTACTTGGCAAAACAGTCCCTTCCGCTTTTTACCTTTTCCAGAAGTTCCTCTATAGGGATGGGTTTGGAGTAATAGTAGCCCTGGAAGCTGTGTATGCCGTAATCCTTGATGATGTCGCGCATGCCGGAGGTTTCTACGCCTTCTACGCATACATCGGCTCCGAAGTTACCTGCCAGGTTGGTGCAGTTGTTGAGCAGCTTCTTTTCTCTCTCGTCGGTTTCTATGTGCTGCACAAAGCTCCTGTCGATTTTGATCGTATCAAACGGCAGGTTTTTAACCAGACCGAGTGACGAGAAGCCTGTACCGAAATCATCGAGTGCAATACGTACACCGCCTGCACGAAGTGTTACTATGACGTTTCTGAGCAGGTCCATGTCGAGCAGTCTGCAGCGCTCGGTTATTTCTAAGGACAGCTGGTTGGGTGCGAACTCCACTTTTTCGAGCAGGTTCCATATCGTATCCGAGAAGCCTGCTTTTTCCATCTGTGAATATGAAAGGTTTACATGGACTACTGCATCGGGTACGTATTTGTTCAGTTCTTTTGTATCACGCAGTGCCGTTTCGATGATCCAATCTCCAAGTACGGGGAATATGGGGTCAGTCTCTAAGAACGGGATAAACATGTCGGGCGGTACCACGCCGTATTCGTCGTTTTTCCAGCGAAGGAGTGCTTCTACGCCGATCAGTTTTTCCGTTGATGCATCGACTATGGGCTGATACAGAAGGTAATAGCCCGCAAAGTCCTGTGTGATGGATGCTCTTATCTCATGCAGTTTTGCAAGGGTCTGCCTGTTATTGCCCATCAGGTCGTTACGGAATTTGACCAGGTCGCCGTGCTGCTTAAGCTTTGACTGCTGATATGCATATGTCAGACAAGAATATACCGTCTCGGTGTCGACGTTGAAATCGTTGAGTGACAGCATGCCTGCCTGAAGCTCCAGCAGGATATCCATATCGTCGATGCAGACTCCTTTTCTGTAATTGGCACGGAACTTTTCGTACTGGCCGGCAAATTCATCCTCGGTCTGTACGGTGGTTATGACCGCAAAGCGTGAACCGTCAAGGCGGTATGTGCCGCCGCGGTTGGTTACTTTATCCATAAGGTATCTGCCAACGTTCTGGAGGATCTTGTTTCCTACGTCGTATCCGTAGACTTCATTTATCTCCGTCAGTCTGGCTATGCCTATCATCCCGATATGTATCGGGGTTTTGTTGCGGATGTAGCTGGCCAGATCCGCAAAGAATCCGTACTGGTTGCGCAGGCCCGTTAAGGTGTCGATCTGGCTTTTCTGGCTGTGGTTTCTGATCGCGCCGCCAAAATATTCCGAGTTTCCGTCGTTGTCTTTTATGACAAGACCGCGGCAAGTACAGATGGCGTATTCCCCGTTAGGAAGCTTTGCACGGTACTGTATGTCGTGCCCTGCCTGCTTTCCGCTGAATACGGCATCTATTCCTTCTTTGTATGCCTGACGGTCATCCGGATGGATATGCTCCTCCCATATCTTTCCTGCTTCATACATGTATTCGGATGGTAAATTGAAGGTCTCAACCAATGCTTTCGACCAACGTGAATAATCATATTTCATATCGCAGAGGAATACGTATGTATCGTCCG
The DNA here is from genome assembly GCA_024684355.1 of Lachnospiraceae bacterium. GTDB lineage: Bacteria > Bacillota > Clostridia > Lachnospirales > Lachnospiraceae > RUG11977. The sequence continues at coordinate 687 of JAIKXA010000032.1, read as the reverse complement.
CAACGATGGAAAACGCGTCAAAAACAGAATCGAGACGCTTTTTCGCTTTCTCTATATTGTTTTCTGTCATAGTTTTCTCTCCATCAAATATATATAAGATATATATCGGCTTTTTCGACGTGATGATTAATAGTTGGTATATATAGTAATGATAACATTTTTTTTGCTTTATGGCAACTAAAATATCCCGCCAATATATACTGCCTTTTCCATATAATCGAGGTGACGTGATTCGAATTACCACCTAAGCCTCATTCTTCCAATAAATTAAGGTATTTTGATAACTCAGAACAAAAAGTTACAAAAAAGAAATCGAAATAATAAAGAAAGGATTGATATGAGTGCCTCTACATCCATTTATTTTATTCAGACTCTTTCCATGACAAGCTTTCAATTATTTCCTTCATCTGCAGCAAAGAGATTTTGAAAGATAATACCAGAGTATTGGTTATTATGATTTAATGATAACCTGGATATTAGTTCAATTTATGTAGTAATTATGTAAATTTTATGTTTTCATCCGCTTCAAAATTGATTCAAGATAAGTTATAAGCTTCAAGATACCTGTTTGAATTATCACGATACTTCAGGATGAATGACAAAAGCGGAACGGTTCTCTGATGTAATTTCAATCAAAGAACCGTCCCGCCGGTTGTTTTCTGCAAAACAGATTATTCTATTTTCATC
>JAIKXA010000026.1 GCA_024684355.1 Lachnospiraceae bacterium | reverse complement strand
TGTTCTCAAGACCCATAACTACATCAAGGTTTCTAAGACCTATATCGGTATCGATAAGTACTACTTTTTTGTCAAGCTTTGCAAGACCTGTTCCGACATTTGCCGTAGTGGTAGTCTTTCCTACACCTCCCTTGCCAGAAGTTACTACTATTACTTCACCCATTTTCCTATTCCTCCATTACGTGTTACGTATTACTGAAGTATATAAATACTTCCGGGTTCTTATTCCTGTATAATAGTCTAAAATACCCTAATATATATAATACTAAATTTGGTAAAATATTCAAGATATTTTTTTGTTTTACACCTCATCAGTCAGCTTCGCTGACAGCTTCCCCTCAAGGGGAAGCCAGAGAATGTCTTTTTATAAGCCTTCCCCTCAAGGGGAAGCCAGAGAATGTCTTTTTATAAGCCTTCCCCTCGAGGGGAAGGTGTCACGCTTTAGCGTGACGGATGAGGTGTATTTTATAAAACAAGTCCGGTAATTATATCCTTACTTAAAGGTGATATACATATCGAACCGTTTTCAAGATATGCGATCCTTATATCCTTGCCGGACTTACTGTCCTGATGATCGGGCGATCTGGCTATGATATCGGCTATCCTTATCTGCATGGGCATCATATCCGAACAGATAACGAAACAGTTTTCATTTCCGCCTGCACCTGCCCATGCTGTACCCCTGAGCACTCCGAGCACTATGATATTTCCCTTCGATACAAGGCTCGCACCCGGATTTACATCTCCGAGTACTATAAGGCCGGTATCGCTTTCAAGTGCCTGCCCTGAGCGGAGGTTGCCCTTATATATCCTGGCATTTGCCGCAGTAAGCTCGTTGATCTTTTTCTCTACAGCCTGCTTAAATACGGCATTTCCCTCTTCCGAATTGTCCAGTATACATACTATTTCCAACTGGGTATTATCCATAATGCACTTTATAAGCTCTTCCTTTTGCTCTTCCGTCAGCTTCCTGCCTTCAAAAGCTATGGCAGTTTTAGCATTCCCCAGAAACTTAGCACTTTCCGCAAATTTCTTCTCAACTTTTTCTTTCAGGACATCATATTCTTCCGTTTCTGAAAGAACCAGTGTTATTCCGTTTTTTGAGCCTTTGATCATTACTGAACCGTTCATAATAATCCATCCTTTATATAATCTCGATATTAGTCGGAAACGTCGATATTTGTTACCGTTGTGGTCTTTATATCACCCGAAAGCAGTCCCTCTTTATTTTCTCCGTTGAAATACAGTCCGTATACTTCCCTTGCCAGCTTAGCCGCATTGGCAGAAGCATATCCGTTGGGAAGTACTACCGTAACGCTTATCTCAGGGTTTTCATACGGTGCAAACGATATGAACAGACCGTGGCTGGGGTGTGTCAGGCTTACCTGTGCGGTACCTGTTTTTCCCGCTACGCTGAATCCCAGATCCCCGTATAGTTTGTTAAGTGAATTGGCAGAGGTATTTACCACGTTGTACATACCGAGCTGTACCGCATTCCACTGTGACTGGGAATAAATATCTATCTTGTTATATACCGAAGCCTGGTTATCGACTATCATACCCTTATCCTTGTTGTTTATCCTGTCGACAAGTGTAAGGTCATATACGGTACCTCTGTTGGCTATGGCAGTCACATACTTTGATATCTGTATAGGTGCAAAGCTGTGATAATAACCGATAGCTGTACGTACAGCATCCGTACCTGATATGGTAGGCATGCTTTCTGGAAGCTCTACTCCGGATTTTTCAGCTAAGCCGAACATGGTAGCATATTTCTGGATCTTTGATATACCTAAGCTGTCGCTGTATTCTCCCTTAGAATCAAGGGACATTTCATATCCGACCTTATAGAAGAAATAGTTACATGAATGCTGTATCGCGGAAGTAAGGTTGATCTTACCGTGGTTATCGGGATATTTCCAGCACTTAGGTGAAGGATCTACCTCCTCGAATATACCTTTATCTTCTATCAGAGTAGATGTGGTTATAACGCCCTCTCCGAGACCCGCCAGCGCCATAAGAGGTTTAAATGTCGAACCCGTGGTGGTCATCTGCTGAGTGGTCCTGTTAAGTAACGGAGCTGCCTGGTTGTTCAGCAGCTTCTGGTAATAATCCCAGTCGATCTTATTTGCCAGCTTGTTGACATCATAAGTGGGGTATGTGACCTGTGCTCTGATGTCACCGGTCTTAACGTCCGTGATGACCAGTGAACCGCTGCACGGCTCAAGTGCCAGCATACCGGGCGTGATCTCCAGGTTTTTAAGCTTGTCTATAACAAACTCATATGGAGAAATGTTGCCGTTTGCCAGTCTGTTGTAATCACTGGTATTCATCTTTAAGAATCCCTGATCGTAAAGGAGCAGACAGCAGTCTCTTCCGGATATCTTATGATTGAATATCAGCTGCCTGTATACGAGCTTTTCAAACTCTGTATTGTCCTTCAGGCTTTCTATGGCAAAATCATAGATCTTTTTATATATTTCTTCGTTGGTATTATAATCGTCTTTTATACCGAGAAGCTCCAAATTTATCCAGCCGGCATTTATGGAGTAGCTTAAAAACTCTGCGAGAGATATCTTTCCGTCCGCAAACTTCTTGTACATCTCGTCATTTGAATCGACTTTGTTTTTTAAGACTATCTCTTCTCTCTTTAAATACTGGTAGATGTAATCCAGATACCCCTGCAGCTCATCAGACAGGCTGTTGTTTGCATCCTTTGAGCCGAACGCCATAACGGTTTCAAGCCTGCTGTATATAAGATCCATTCTGTCGCAGAAGGTCTTGTAAGTTCTTTTTTCAACCGTAGTGGCATTTTCAGCCGAAAGATGAGGTATGTCTATCATGGCATTATCAAAAAATGCATTGTATACCTCATATATGGGTATCTTAATCTTATTTGCGGAAGTACCTTTTCCTCCGTAATCGTCCGAATTGACTATCTTCGATATCAGGATCGCAGCTATGTTGTTTTCAAGTATATGATAGCATGCGATCTGCATTTCGCGGTCTATGGTAAGATATACGTCGTTTCCGGCTTTGGGGTCTTTGTATACCTCGCTTGAAAGGACTTTACCGCCGGAGTTGACCGTAAGTCTCACTTCACCCTTTGTACCTCTTAAGATACTGTCATATTCCTTTTCAAGTCCGGTTTTTCCGATAACATCCGAGGTTGTATATATGGGAGTATCATACCCGGCATTCATTTCCTCGGCTTCATCCTCATTCATCATACCGGTATACCCGAGAATATGTGCAAAATAGGTGCTGTCATTATATACACGGGATGTCTGCTGCTTTATCTCCACTCCGGGCAGATCCCCTGCATTTTCCATAATAATGGCTATAAGTCTTTCATCCACATTACTGCATACCGTAAACTGGGTATATTGCGGATAAAGATTAAACAAGGTATACCTGAACATCATAACCTTTAATGCCAGATCCGTCGGATATTCGTCAGGTATACTGAACATTGTAACATTTTTGCTTCCGTTCTTTAAAAACTCATATACTTCTTCGGCAGTAGCGTTTTTCTGTTCCTCTGAAAGATCGGAGATACGCTGCAAGCCGTAAGCGTTTTTCTTAAATCTGAGCTCGGCATTACCCGATACGTTAAATACCAGTTTGCCGTTTTCATCCTGTTCTATAGCAAAGCTCATCTCCGGTTCATTACCGTGTTCGTCCAGTATCTTTAAGAGCTTTACTATCATCTCGTTTTTCTGTGCGTTGGTAGCTGTCAGTGCAGAGTTGGTCATGACCACCGAATAGCTTTGCACATTGTATGCCAGCAGATTCCCGTTTCTGTCGTATATCTCTCCTCTGGCACTTTCCATATATCTCGTCTGCATGGTTTTTACAGACGAACCGGTAGCCACATAATCCTCCTGTGCCTTTAAAACCTGAAGGTTATAAAGCCTTATCAAAAGGATCAGAAACAATACAACAGCAGTAATATTCAGGAAAACCAGTCGTATTCGGAGAGTTTCCCTGATCTTGGCAGGAATCTTTTTTATCCTTGAAAGTAAATACTTGTATATCTTCATATATCCCGCCTGCCGCCTATTACATCAAAGCCTTTGAAGATTATTGCTTCCTTCGGAGTATTCTTTTTCTTCATCAGCTTGGTAAACAAGTTGTTGTTAAGGTTAATAAGCCTGTACAGCAGTATTGAAACTATTACAGTATAGATCACCCTCGGGAACAGGTATCTTACCATAAAATATCCTATATCGAGGTCTCCTTTTAAGAAATAGAACAATACATAATACAAAAGGTTTAGTAAAAATTCCGCTCCGCCGATCACAAAATAAGGGAGTGTATAATCTGTCTCATCATATACAGGATGAGCATATCCGCAGATATATCCTACCGTGCAGTATAAAAGAGCATAAAGACCTATAAGCGATCCAAACGTACAATCAAGTATCATACCGCATAAAAAGCCTGTAAGTGCTCCGGATTTTTTCCCGAAGATATAAGCCAAAGACGCGGTAAGTATCATCAGTATGTCCGGTACCACATCTGCCAGTCTGAGCCCTGTAAATACGCTTGTCTGCAGAAGATATGCAATTATTATCTCAACAATGATAATTACAGATTTTACCAAAAACATTACTCAAAACCTTCCAGTTCTTCTCTCAAAGTCTTTACTATAAGTACTGCCTCTAAGTGTTCAAAATCAACTGCCGGAGTAAGGTATGCCCGTTTGTTCAGTTCGGAAGGATCCTTTCTTATATTGGTCACATATCCGATCAAAATACCGGGCAGGAACTTGTCGCTTATATACGAGGTCAGTACCTCGTAATTATCATACACTTCAGCATTCAGATTGATCATTTCCACATCTATGTATCCGTCATCCATACGCTTAAGGTTTCCCTTAACTATACAGGTATCGGACGTGGGCTGGAATCTGCCGCTTACACTGCTGTCGTCGGCTATGATCGTCCTTACTTTTGCCCAGTTTTTACCGACATCCGTTATGATACCGACCAAAGCTCCTCCGGCTGTCACGTTCATATCGGTAACTATACCGTCCTCTTCACCCTTATCGATGACAAACACATCGCAGGTTCCGTTCGGATTCCTGCTTATTATCCTCGCCGCTACCTTTTCCGCGTTCTGATATACAGAATCGTTTTCATATAGCTCACGGTAATAATCGAGCTCATACTTCTGATGTATGAGTATCTGTCTTTCCATTTTCAGGTCATTGACTTCTTCAGTCAGCCTGTCATTCTCTTCTATCAGCTTTTCCTTATCCGAAAAAAGCCTCAGCTTATCCGATATACCGCTCCCTATGGTGGATATTCCTTTTTGCATCGGTACAAAGAAATTTCCTACCGCTGTCTTTACCGGAGCGAGCAGATCCGAAAAGAGATATGACACAATTATCAGACCGACACAGATGATCACCAGAAATGTAAATATCATCTTTGAGCTGATCGTAAAACTCTTTTTTTCCCTACCCATATTCTTCCTTTTGGGGTCAGTCCCCATTTAATGATCTCATCGAAAATCTTCCACTTGCAGCGTACTGTATTTTTCCGCCAGAAAATCATAATCCGGATCCTCGGCTATCTTTCCGAGCCCCATCGCTACCGTTTCCGATCCGTTATCGCATTTATACACTTTCAGTCCGGTCATTTCGGCCAGTACCTTATCGAGGTTCTTTATCCCAGAAACGCCTCCTGTAAGGTATATACCCGACTCCATAATATCAGCCGACATCTCGGGCGGAATATGTTCAAGCATATTAAAAACAACCTCTGCTATCTTATCCAGATGCTCTTTTATAGCCAGATGTACAAATAAAGAATCTACCGCTATGCTCTTCGGGAGCCCGCTGACAACATCTCTACCGAATACCTTTAGTGCAACCGTATTGTCTTCTTCGGGATGTTCGGCATCCCCAAGCTTTATCTTTATCTGTTCGGCGGTTTTTCTGCCTATTGCAAAATTATAATACTTTCTGACAGCACCTATGATGCTTTCATCAAGCCTGTTGCCTCCGAATTTCAGCATCCGGCTTACTACTGTCCCGCCAAGCGAGAGCACGGCTATTTCTGTTGTGTCGGCTCCGATATCGATCACCATGGCACCGAAACACTCCCTTAAGTTTACTCCGGCTCCGAGAGCTGCAGCCAGCGGACTGTCCACCACTCTTATGCGCTTAGGTCTGATATCGCACTCCGCTATCAGATCGACCAGAGCTTTTTTCTCAACTTCGGTCGCATATGACGGAGAAGCCACTATAAACTCCTGTCCGTTCATTCTGCCATATTCTTCGCCAAGCTTGTCAAATATGATATTCAGCATGGCGAGCATGTTTTTTACCTGAGCGAGTACTCCCGAACGTATCGGAGAAACAACCTCAATATTGGCAGGGGTCCTCCCCTCCATCTCCCAGGCTTCATCACCCGTTGCTATTATCTTTTTACCGTCAAGTACAGCCATCATGTTTTTCTGGTTATATATTATGCCTGCACCTTTTTGATATATTCTCAGCGTTGATGTCCCGGGATCTATTCCGTATACCCTTGCCATCACTTTCCTCCTAAATCACGTTTAAGGTTTTCATACTGATATACTTGTTATCACCTATGATTATATGATCCTTAAGCCTTATCCCGACCGTATTTCCGGCTTCTTTGATCCGGATGGTCGCTTTAATATCGGCATCGCTCGGAGTAGGATCGCCCGACGGATGATTGTGCAGCAATATAAAATATACCGCATCGGCTCTTAATGCTTCCCTTAGTATCTCTCTCGGTTCCATGGGTGACATACCGACGGTTCCTTCAAAGATCACCTTATGGCCGATCATCCTTAATTTTGAATCAAGCAGCACCAGCATAGCCTGTTCCTGTTCCAGATGTCTCATCCGTTCCATGAAAAAAACCGCTATCGAGTCTGCATCCTCAAAGCGTATACCTTCTTGTTTTATATCCTCCGACATTCTTTTGGACAGCTCTGCCAACGACAAAAGCTGTATCGCCTTAACCCTGCCGACTCCTTTTATGGATGTAAGCTCCTTAAATGTGACATGATTAAGTACGTTGATCCCAAACCTGCCCTCCTTAAGCCTAAGTATCCTGTAAGCCAGTTCTGTGGATCTTTCGTTTTTGTTTCCCGTTTTGATGATTATGGCCAGCAGTTCACTGTCGGATAGTATCTGCGGACCGTATTTTTCACACTTTTCATAAGGTCTTTCACTTTCGGGAAGTTCTTTTATTGTCAGATATTTCAAGCTCTTTCCTTCCTACTCATGAAAACACCACACACACCGTTTATTTTACCACATTAAAGTCATAATGTAAAGATGATCAGGAAACCTTCAGTACTCTGTCAAGGCTTGATAAAATACCGAGCTTTGCATGATACCATGTGAGTCCGCCCTGGAAATATACGGCATACGGTTCCGTTATCGGACCGTCCGCCGAAAGCTCTATTGATGAACCCTGTATGAAGTTCCCTGCTGCCATGATGACATCGCTTGTGTATCCGGGCATTGCCCAGCCCTCGGGTACTACAAAGCTGTCAACCGGCGATGCGGCCTGTATGCCCCCGCAAAATGCTATTAGCTTTTCCGCCGAGCCAAGTGTAACTGCCTGTATGATATCATATCTTTCCTCTTTGCCGTTTGGTATACAGCTGTAACCGAGGTCCTCATATATACGGGCTGCAAATATGGCTCCCTTTAATGCCGAAGCCACGACTGTGGGTGCCAGGAAAAGCCCCTGGAACATACTCTGGTTTATTCCGAGTGTTGCTCCTACCTCTTTGCCCAGACCGGGTGCCGTAAGTCTGTATGCACACTTTTCTATATATTCGGTTTTGCCTGCTATATAACCGCCGGAAGCTACCAATCCTCCTCCGGGATTCTTTATAAGCGATCCGACGCACATATCGGCTCCGACATCCGTAGGTTCTATCCTTTCCACAAATTCTCCGTAACAATTATCTACCATTACGGCAAGTCCCGGTTTTATGTTCTTTATGAATGCTATAAGTTCCCCTATCCTTTCAACCGAAAGGGTGGGTCTGGTCTGATAACCTTTTGAACGCTGTATGGTTACCAGCTTAGTCTTTTCGTTTATCGCTGCTTTTATCCCGTCATAATCAAAGCCGCCGTCAGGCAAAAGATCCACCTGTCTGTATGTTATGCCAAACTCTGCAAGTGAGCCTTCCGAAGGATGTATGCCTATTACTCCTTCAAGTGTGTCATAGGGCTTTCCGACCGGTGAAAGGAGCTCATCGCCCGGTCTTAAGTTTGCCGAAAGCGCTATTGTAAGTGCATGTGTCCCGCATGTTATCTGCGGTCTTACAAGGGCATCCTCCGTATTGAATATCGATGCATAAACCTTCTCTACGGTTTCTCTTCCCAGGTCGTTATACCCATATCCGGTTGACGATGCGAAATGGATATCGCTCAGACGGTTATCCTGCATAGCTTTGATAACTTTTAACTGATTGTATTCGGCTGTTTCATCTATTTTGTCAAATCTTTCCTTTAGTTCGGCCTCATATTTTTCTCCAAGCTCGATCGCCTTTTCCGATAATCCGAATTTTCTTAAATAATCACGTGTCTCGTACATTTTCTACATCCTTTGTCTTTTCTTGGATCTTTCTATTATATCTAACTTACCAGTCCGCGCAGTTTTGCCGAAAAAAGAATATGTTCCAGCATCTTTTCATTTGTCTCAAGGTTTTCCCTGTTCAATTCCACTGTCACGCGTTCTCTTTTAAACCAGGTCAGCTGTTTTTTTGCGAAATGCCTGGTATCTCTTTTTATCAGCTCTACAGCTTCTGCGTAAGAACATTCACCGCTTAAATAATCTGCCATTTCCTTGTAACCCAGGCCCTGCATCGAAGGAAGGTCCCTGCTGTATCCTGCGTCAAGCAAGCCTCTGACCTCATCTGCCAGACCTTCTCTCAGCATCTCATCCACGCGGCTGTTTATGCGTCCGTATACCTTTGCCCTGTCATCATTTAAAACAAAATAAAGGAAATTATAAGGACTTGTTCTTTCTCTTTGTTCCTCATTATGCTCGGAAAGCTTATTTCCTGTGACTATATTATACTCCAGACCGTGCAATACTCTTCTGATATTGTTTTTATGTATGATCTCGGCATATTTAGGATCAGCTTCCTTTAACCTCTCATACATAAAATCTATGCCTTTTTCTTCAAGAGTATCCTCTAACAGCATCCTGACTTCACTTCTCTTTTCTTCGTCAAAATCTGTAAATTCAATATCATAAAGCACGGACTGTATGTAAAACCCCGTACCTCCGGCTATGATCGGTATCTTCCCCCGTGAGCAGATATCATTTATATGTTTTTTAGCCAGATCTTTAAATATCGTTACGTTAAACTCTTCATCGGGATTTATGATATCTATCAGATAGTGGGGCACACCTTTCTTTTCTTCTTCCTTTATCTTGGCAGTACCTATGTCCATACCTCTGTATACCTGCATGGAGTCCGCCGATATGATCTCACCGCCCAGTTTCAGCGCCAGATCAACCGACAGGGCTGTCTTGCCTACTGCAGTCGGCCCCGTGATAATGATCAACGGTTTTTTATTATCCATCAAACAATCCTCTTAAATTTCTTTTCAATCTCTCTCTTGGTCAGATCAATGATTATAGGTCTGCCGTGAGGGCAGTTGAAAGGATTTTCGGCAGCCAGCAGCTGCTTTATAAGCTCCTTAGCCTCTGCTTCGGTAAGCTCGGTGTTTCCTTTGACCGCTGCCTTACATGCACAGGTCGCGATCTTTTCCTTTATGCCCTTTATAACACTTCCCTTTATATCCTTAAGCAGCTCATCTATCAATTCCAAAAGCATGTTTTTGGGATCTATCCCGTACAGGTTTAAAGGCACTTCAGACAGTGCATATTCATGTCCGCCGAAATGTTCGAGTACAAATCCGTTATCTTTTAATACGTCTTTATACTTTTCGGCAGCTGCCTCTTCCTGGGACGATAATGATATAATGATCGGCGGAGAAAGCAGCTGTGTTGACTTTTCGGTCCCGACATTTTCCATAAACTTCTCATACAGGATCTTTTCATGCGCAGCATGCTGGTCTATCATATAAGCACATCCGTCACATTCTATGATCCAGTATGTTCCGAATATCTGGCCGACTATGCGATACCCGCGGCTAAATACATTGTTAAACTCCTGTCTGGTATCCAGATGCTTTTCCTCTGTATCAAATAACGAACCCTGGGTATATGTACCGCTTACCTCTGTTTTGTCCTCTTGATATTCTTTGTCCTTATTTTCCGAAACGGTTTCAGGCTTGTTTACAGTATGATCAGTTTTATCGTTTACCGTACTTGTGCTTTCCTGCTGTACCGATACTGTATTTTTTTCTGTCTTATCGGATATCTCATGCTTTGTTTCCGTGTTTAATGATGCCTGTATTGCTTCCTGTCTTACTTCCTGTGTAACTGCCGGTCTGCTCTCGGTTCTGTTTTCGGGCTTACTTTCCGGCTTAACTATTTGACCACCCACGGTCCCTCTGTACTCAGGCTCTTTTTCTCTGACGAAGGATATTTCCTCGCTTCTTCTTTTCGCCTCATAAGGTTCAGGTATGTACTTTACAGGTTCCTTTTTCTCTTCTTTCTTGAACACAAGCTCGGGTTCCGCTCTGTGTATCAGCGCCTTTCCCGACAGAGCTTCGGAAACTGCGGAAAATACAGTATTATACACAGCCTCGGGATTTTCAAACCTTACTTCCTGTTTAGATGGATGTACATTTACATCCATGGCCGCAGGGTCTATCTCTATAAAAATATCCGTAAAAGGATACTTGTGCTGCATGAGAAAAGGCTGGTATGCATCCTCTATTGCTTTATATACTATCTGGCTTTTGATGAACCTGCCGTTTACGAAATGGTTTTCGGTATTTCTGTTGCTTCTTACTACCGATGGCCTGCAGATACATCCGGTGATCTTTATATTCTTAGTCCCGGTATAGTCAAGCTCTATTGTTTCTGCAGCTATATCTCTTCCGTATATGCCAAACAGCACATCCTTCATTTTCCCACTGCCATTGGTAAACAATACGTTTCTGCCGTTGTTGACATACTTAATGCTTACCTCCGGATGTGACAGAGCTATTCTTTCTACCGCTTCGTTACAGTATGATCCTTCCGTAGCGGAGCTTTTTAAAAATTTTCTTCTTACGGGTACCTGTAAAAATACGTCCCTTATGATAAATGTCGTACCGTTCGGAGCACCTATCTCTTCAAACAGGACCTCCTCACCGCCCTGGATACGATAATGTACCGCGGAAAACTCTTCTTTGGTTTTGGTAATGAGTTCTACATCAGCAACTGCGGCTATACTCGCAAGTGCCTCGCCTCTAAACCCTAAAGATGTGATATATGACAGATCCGATGCATTTTTTATCTTACTGGTCGTATGCCTTACAAATGCCACTTTTACATCATCCTTGTCTATACCGGATCCGTTATCCGTTATCCTGATAAGGTCTATACCGCCTCCTCTAATCTCTATGGATATAGCGGTAGAGCCGGCATCTATGGAGTTTTCCACCAGTTCCTTTATAATTGAGGCCGGTCTGTCTATAACTTCGCCTGCGGCTATCTGATTGATCGTATTTTTATCAAGTATATTAATTCTGCTCATATTATCATCCGCTTATTTCTATAAAATGAAACTCGTACTTATGACTGGTTTTTCAGTTCTTCCTGAAGTTCGGAGAGCTTATTTAATGCCTGTATCGGTGTTATGGATGTGATATCAAGTTCCCTGATGTCATCAAGGATATTATCATATTTTCTTTCCGCAAACAGCGACAGCTGATCGGGATCCTGCTTCTTTCTTTTCTGGACCGGCTGCCGGTATTTCTCACTGACAGAACTTGCTGTCTTTATCATCTCGCTTCTTTCATGCGAATTGATATCATTCAGACTCAATACCTCAACTATCTCGCCTGCCCTCTTAAGTATCTCTTCCGGCAGGCCTGCAAGTCTGGCCACCTGTATACCATAACTTTTATCCGCGCCGCCTTTGACGATCTTTCTTAAAAAGATTATGCTGTCCCCCTGTTCCTTTACCGCTATACTGAAATTCTTTACACATGTAAGCTTTTCTTCCAGTTCGGTGAGCTCATGATAATGTGTGGCAAAAAGTGTCTTTGCTCCAAGCCTTGTTTCATCGCTTATGTACTCCACTACCGCCCAGGCTATTGCCAGTCCGTCAAACGTACTGGTTCCCCTGCCGATTTCGTCAAGTATGAGCAGGCTCTTTGCCGTAGCGTTTCTCATGATCTGGGAAACCTCGTTCATTTCAACCATAAAGGTACTCTGACCGCTGGCAAGATCATCCGATGCTCCCACTCTGGTAAATACCCTGTCCACTATACCTATATCTGCCGATGAAGCAGGCACGAAGCTTCCCATCTGTGCCATAAGCACTATCAGTGCCGTCTGACGCATATATGTTGATTTACCTGCCATATTCGGACCTGTGATTATCGATATACGCTGGGACCCGTTATCGAGATACGTATCGTTTGCGATAAATCCGGTATCACCCAATACTTTTTCAACTACAGGGTGTCTGCCGTCTTTAATATCTATTATCCCTTCCTCATTAAGATGAGGTCTTACATATCCGTTTCGTTCAGCTATAAAGCTTAACGAGCATAAGCTGTCGATATACGCGATCTTCTTTGCTGTTTTCTGTATTCTTACGATGTTTGAAGCGATCTTTTCCCTCAGTTCCGTAAAAATATCATACTCCAGCGATACCAGCCTGTCCTCAGCATGAAGTATCTTATCTTCCAGTTCCTTTAATTCCGGCGTGGTATATCGTTCAGCCTGTACAAGAGTCTGCTTTCTTATCCAGTTTTCAGGTACCATGTTTTTATACGAATTGGTTACTTCAAGATAATACCCGAATACCTTGTTATACTTTACTCTTAAATTCTTTATCCCGGTATTTTCTTTTTCTCTTGCTTCAAGCTCGGCAAGCCAGTTTTTACCTTCGGATCTGGCAGATCTTAACTCGTCGATCACAGAACTGTATCCGTCCCTTATTATGCCGCCTTCTCTGATACTGATCGGCGGATCGTCGTTGATCGTGGTATCGATCATTTCCTTTAAGTCATCAAGTACGTCGCAGCCCTCATAAAGTTCTTTCAAAAGTACGGATCTGAAATCCGACATCAGATGCTTAATGGGAGCGATCATGGCGATTGACGAAGAAAAAGCTATCATATCCCTCGGATTGGCATTGCGGTAACTTATCCTGCCGGCAAGTCTTTCCAAGTCATAGATCGAATTAAGGTATTCCCTTATCTCCTCACGTACCAGAACATTCTGTCCAAGCTCTTCCACGGCATCAAGTCTTTTTTCTATTTCTTCTTTTTCAAGCAGCGGCTGCTCCACAAACGACCTGAGCATTCTGGCGCCCATAGCGGTACCGGTTTTATCAAGCACATGAAGTAAAGAACCCTTTTTGTTCTTGTCACGCATTGTTTCGGTCAGCTCCAGGTTCCTTCTTGTCTGGGAATCTATAAGCATGAACTTACCGGAAACGTAAGGTATGATCTGAGTTACATGATCAAGAGAGATCATCTGGGTTTCAAGTGCATACCTCAGTACCGCTCCTGCTGCAGCTTTGGCTGCAGGATAAATATCTATTCCGAGTTCCGCACAGTTTTTACATTTAAAATGTCCCGAAAGGACATTTTCGCATTTTCTTAAATCAAAGTAATCCTCTGAAACCGTGCCTACTGATATTCCGAGCTTTTCCTTTAATACGTTGATCTCCATTCCGCATATAAGGAACGCTTCATTGCATATGATCTCCGCAGGAGTAAGCTTATAAACCTCATCCTGTATTTTCTGCAGGCCTTCAAACTCCTGTATAAAGAAATCACCTGTAGATACATCGAGGCTTGCCATGCCGAATGTATCATCGAGATAATATATGCTCATCAGGTAGTTATTTTTGGTTTCATCAAGTGCCTGAGGATTGATATTGGTACCGGGAGTTACTACCCTTATTACCTCTCTTTTTACCAGGCCCTTTGCCAGAGCAGGGTCTTCCATCTGCTCGCATATGGCAACCTTGTATCCTTTTTCAACAAGCTTTGATATATAGCCTTCCGATGAGTGAAACGGCACTCCGCACATCGGAGCCCTTTCCTCCAGACCGCAGTTTTTTCCGGTAAGGGTCAGTTCCAGCTCTTTTGATGCAGTTTTCGCATCTTCAAAAAACATCTCATAAAAATCACCCAGACGGTAAAACAGGATACAGTCCTTATATCCGTTTTTGATCCCCATATATTGCTGCATCTGCGGTGTCAGCTCATACTTTTGTTCTTTCACTTTTGGTCTCCGTATAACTCTTTAAGATTCCGGCTTCCATTCTCCGGTAGTTACAAATTCATCTGCGCTTTTTTCGGCAGCATCAGTAATACTCTTGTCAAACCCCATCATCTTTAGAAGCAGTATCGCATTTCTGGTAACAGCCCTTCCGTCCCTTAAGGTATAATCAAAGAACACGCCGTCATCTTCAACTCTTTCCTCAAAATGATAAAGTCTGAAGCTTTTTTCCAATATATATGTCAGCTCAATATCATGTGTTGCCGCGAAAAGCATGCAGTTCCTGTTTCCCATATACGACAGTATCCTTGAGGATGCCGCGATACGTTCCAGGGTATTTGTTCCCCGAAGTACTTCGTCCACAAATATAAGCAGCGGTACATCATCATTTAAGCTGTCACATATTCTCTTTAATGATTTGATCTCGACGATATAATAGCTCTCTCCGCCCGAAAGGTTATCGGTAAGCGCCATTGACGTCATGCATTTGAAAAATGATGCCCTGTAATCATCCGCCATGCAGGTATGTACTGACTGAGCCAGTATGGCGTTGATAGCAACCGTCTTTATGAATGTTGATTTACCGGAAGCATTCGAACCGGTGAGCAGTACGTTGCCCGATTCCTTAAAATTATTCTTTACCGGTTCCGATATCATCGGATGATAAACATTCTCCGTCTCTATCCCATTATGCCGTACAAGTCCCGATGCCGGATCTTTTTCAGCTTTTTTAAGCTCCGGTTCGCACCAGTCACCCATTAATGCTCTGTAGGATGTTACGGCGATCATGGCATCTATAATACCTATGATCTCATATATCTTATCAAAATCTTCCTTTTTATCTTTAAGTCTGGCCAGCATAATGTTGAATCTTATAAGATCTATATGGGTGGCCATCCTGAGATAATCAAGGGCAACCTCCAATATGTCTCCGTTGCTTTTTTTAGATACTATAAGACCGGCACCTTTTGTTACATTCCTGTATCTTTTAAGCTCCTCAGAAAGCAGCTCGGTATAAGGCTTAAGTTCTTCATTCTTCCTGGCACATATCTTCTGTGAAAGGTCGAGCGTACGAAGAATATATGCAACTACCTGATAGTAGTTCTCTATCTCGCTTTTGCGCTTAAAGTATGTTATTACATTGTAGAAAAAAACTCCGAGCGTACCGACTATACCTATCGCAGGATACACAAATATCATGCTTATAGCTGCGATCATCAGTAAAATACAGGTAAAGTGCTTGAAATTATTCTCCGGTTTCAGACTGTCAAGGCGGCTAACATACTCATATACCGACACGCCCGAGATCTTACCTGCTTTAGCAAGCTCCACCTGTAATCCGAGTCTTGTTTCCGGATCCTTTTCAAAAAATCTTATCAGCTTTTCTCTTTTGGCAAGTGTTTCCTCGTTTAATACCGGTGTCCTTAAAAGATAATACAGATATTCCTCACCGATAGAACTTTGGGTGTTGCACATAGTAAGGAAAACGTCATCCATATCAAGGTCATTCCAGGTGATATCATCAACTGTATAATGCTCATTATCATCCGGCTGCCTTTCAGCCATTTCCCTGAAATAATAACCTATTGAATCATACTTTTCCTGTTTGTACTCTATATCAGGTACAGTTCCGAAGTTTTCTCTTATCCGCTTTTCAAGTTTTTTCTCACCTTTTTTCTGCAGATAATATCCGCCCGCAAATATGCATATTATTACGATGGCAGCACCAATTATATATTCCATATCCGATAGTCCTTTTCAAACTTTTCGCTTTGTTTTTCTTATGTCTCGATAATGTCCCGATTTTCAGACCCTTAAGAATATTATTTTACCTTATTTCAAGAAATAAGTCAAAATTTTTTCTATTAAAAATCCATAAAAAATCCGTCGTCCGCATCATCAAGGATCAACCTTGATCTGCACGTACGACGGATCATAAAAACCTTTCAACCGCTCTTAAAAAAGAGCTCTCCGATATATCCTCCTGCCATATCGAATCAGCACCGGCTTTCCTTGCATACGGCATAACGTTCCCCCTTTCTTAATCTAATGTTTTAAAAAATGATATCATATCTTACATATAACTGTTCACATAAAGTATACCTCAGTGATGTGTCCAAGTAAAACAAAATTGATGTCAACTTTAAAAAACTATTAACATTAATAAATTTTTGCAAAAAAAGAAGACCCGCCGTTAAAGGCAGGCCTTCCCAAACTATTAATCAAGGAAACTCTTAATCTTAACAATGTGTCTGTAATCAACCTGTGAAACCATACAGCCGTATTTACGTCCGCTTTCGTGTATGATCATGCCGTTACCCATGTACAATGCAACATGATTGATCTTACCTGACGATGAACCGTAGAATACCATATCACCGGGTTTAGCTTCTGCAAGCGATACTGTTCTTCCCTTTGATGAAGCAGCTATATCGTATGATGCTCTGGGAAGCTGTGAGGTATCATAACCGCATGCTCTGTATACTGCCAGACAGAAACCTGAACAGTCACATCCGGTAACGAGACTGTTTCCGCCCCAGACATACTTGAGTCCGATATGCTTCTTAGCCTCGATTATGATCTGGTTTCTTAATGAATTTGCTCCGACCGTAGTCTCTCCGTTAAGTACTGCCGCAAGTGATACTGCCTTGTCCCAATCATATGCAACATCTACAAACTCTTTTGCTATATAACCTTCAAGGTCATCACAATAAGCTTTTACCCAGATAGTATCATCTTCCTTGGAAATAACGCATTCCTCGATAACAGGAAGCTGTATACCGCACTTTACGGTAGCAATGATGTTATCATCGGATGAAGAATCAGGTTCAGACCTGAAATTAACGGTACCGGCATTTACTGTAGCCATCAGTGTTGAAAGACACATAGCTCTTTCAATACCCTTTTCACCGGTAATGAGGTAATCCTCAGAAACATAACCTTCGATCTTGCCGGACTTAATATGTGCCCAACCGTCTTTGGTATCGAGAACCTCGCACATACCGTCTTTAGGAAGGTAACCAACTATAGCGGCCGAAGTATTGCCGGCCTTTCTTATGTTCAGATAATCATTAACATTTGCAAAAGCAACATTCTCAGGAATCACAGCCGCATCGGTAAAAAGTTCTGCGATACTGAAATCAGTGTTTTCCTCATAACATTTTTCAAGATAATACGAAAGTCCTTCGATAGGTCTCTCACCGGTAATAACACCGGCCGCATTAACCTTGGTGTCCGTGTTTGCCATTACAGCCAGCCCCAAAAACAGCACTGCTGCAATGACCTTAATATATGACTTCATATATACATCCTTTTCTTAATTGATTTCCATATACTTTACATATGGATACAGTTTTAGTCAGGTTAGCATGTATTATACTACTGAATTACAAATTTGTCAATAAATTGTTACGTAAAAATTACATTAAAGACTTATAAACTCGTAACAATATAAAAAAACCACCAAAAAGGTGGTTTTCTATATATCGTTTTTATAACATTGTTGATAAAAGCAAGGCTTAAATATATCAGTTTGTGTAGTCCCAGTCAACAGCGGAATGCTCATTTGTCTTATCCCTGGTAAAGAGTTCTCCTACAGCCTTATGTACGTCCTGTCCGTTAAACAGTATATCATATACTTCCTGTACTATAGGCATTTCCACTTCATATTTATCAGCAAGTGCTTTGGCTGCCTTGGCACAATGAACACCTTCTACTACCTGCTGTACCTTTTCCATGGCTGCTTCGGTACTCATGCCCTGTCCGATCAGATAGCCCGCATTCCAGTTTCTCGAATGATGACTGGTGGCTGTAACAAAAAGATCGCCTACTCCCGAAAGACCGCAGAGAGTCTCAATATTAGCACCCATTTTCTTTCCGAGTCTGCTTATCTCGGCTATACCTCTGGTCATAAGTGCTGCCTTAGTGTTATCGCCGTATCCCAAACCGTCCGACATACCGGCCGCAAGTGCTATAACGTTCTTAAGCGAACCTCCGAGCTCTACGCCGATAACATCATCACTGGTATATACACGGAAGGTCTTCGTCATAAAAATATCCTGTATTTTTTTAGCTGCCTCTTCGGATGTTGAAGCAACTACAACAGTCGTAGGTATAAGACGGCTTACCTCTTCAGCATGTGAAGGTCCGGAAAGTACGGCTACAGTAGCATCAGGTATCTCCTGATGAAGTATATCCGTTAATGTGCTTAATGTCTTTTCTTCAATACCCTTTGCAACATTAACAATGATCTGGCCTTTTTTAATATACGGAGCCACAAGTTTAGCGGTATCTCTGACATAAGGAGACGCAACTGCAAATACGATTATCTCGGGATTGCTGTCTGATACAGCATATTTTTCATCAAGTGTAAGCTCAACCGACTCAGGCAATTCTGCTCCGGGAAGATTCTTGATATCTTTTCTGTTTTCTCCGAGAGCCTTGATCTCAGCTTCTATCTTTGACCAGAGAATAACCTTGATTCCTTTGTTTGCAAGCAAGATTGCTAGTGCAGTACCCCAAGTACCGCTTCCCATAACTGATACTGACATGATATATACCGCCCGGAAACGGGCTTTCCTTTCATTTTTATCAACGTATAACGTGCTTTTTGCTTACTGCACAACGCTTTCATTTTCTTCATGTTTCTTATGACCGATCTTATTTTCGGTACCGTTCATAAGTCTGACAATATTCTGTCTATGCTGGAAGAACGCCATTGCGGTGTATAAGCAGGATACAGCTACGATCGCCCAGTAGTAAGGCTCAGCCGTAAATCTTATGGCATTCCATATAGGAAAAAGAGTAAGTACTGCAAGTGATCCTACCGATACATATTTTGTTGTAAGCACCAGTATTGCAAAAAGAGGAAGACCTACAGGAAGTATCCAGGGATCGATAGCTATAAATACTCCTGCTGTAACCGCTATACCCTTTCCGCCGTGGAATTTAAGCCAAACGGGGAAATTATGTCCGAGTACACAGCCGAAACCGCATATCAGTTCCAGCAGCTTAACATAGTCAACATCCTTATAGATCACAAATCTTACCAGTAAAACTACGAGGATGGCTTTTAACATATCCCCGACAAGAGTGATAATGCCGGCCTTTTTGCCAAGAGTACGAAATGCATTGGTCGTACCTGCATTTCCACTGCCCATCTCACGTATATCGACATTATTCATATGCCCGATGATATAACCGGTCGAAAAACTCCCGACCGCATAACCGAGCACTAAACATATTATTATCTGCAGAGCCATTTTATTCTCCTTATCACGTTTACTGTGTTATTTTGAATTTTCATTACGCTCTCTGATTATGATCTTCAGCGAAGTACCCGAAAAACCAAATGCTTCCCTGATCTTGTTCTCTATATATCTCTGGTACGAAAAATGGAACAGTTCCTTATCGTTACAGAATATAACAAATGTGGGAGGCTTGATGCCTGTCTGTGTGATATAAAACAGTTTAAGTCTCTTGCCTTTGTCTGTGGGCGGCTGCTGGAGTGCCACTGCCTCAGACATGATCTCGTTAAGTACACCGGTCTTGATCCTAAGACTCTGATTCTCAAGTACCACATCTATTGACTCAAAAAGCTTTGTAACGCGCTGTCCTGTAAGTGCAGATATAAACAATATCTCCGCATAAGGGATAAAGGAAAGTATCTGAACGATCTTATCGCGATATCGGTACATTGTCTTATCGTCTTTTTCTATCGCATCCCATTTGTTGACACAGATTATGATACCTCTGCCTCTCTCGTGAGCAATACCGATTATCTTTGCATCCTGTTCGGTAACACCCTCAACTGCATCGATCATAAGTACCGCAACATCACATTTTTCAACTGCGGCTACCGTTCTGATAATGGAATATCTTTCCAGATCCTCTTTTATCTTGCTCTTACGTCTTAACCCGGCGGTATCAACAAAGATATATTCCTTATCTTCATATTTTATCAAAGTGTCTATTGCATCCCTTGTGGTACCTGCTATATCCGAAACAATACATCTTTCTTCTCCGGCCAGCCTGTTTATAAGTGATGATTTTCCGGAATTCGGACGACCGATAACGGCAATTCTCGGACGGTCATCTTCTTCCTCCTCGCTCGCATCTTCAGGGAAATACTTAACTACTTCGTCAAGCAGCTCGCCAAATCCCATTTTGCCGGATGAAGATATCGGGAAAGGCTCTCCGATACCCAGATTATAAAACTCATATACATCCGCCTGCTGGGACTTGTAATCATCCACTTTATTAACGGCAAGGACTACCGGTTTCTTGGAGCGTCTCAGCATGTCAGCCACACCGAAATCCGAATCCACAAGACCCTGCCTTACATCCACAAGGAATATGATAACATCGGCGGTCTCTATAGCTATCTCCGCCTGTTCCCTCATGGACTTTAATATTATATCATCTGTTTTGGGCTCTATACCGCCCGTATCTATCAAAGTAAAATTATGGTTCAGCCAGGAAGAATCAGCATATATCCTGTCCCTGGTAACGCCCGGATAGTCTTTTACAATGGCTATCTGTTCACCGGCCAGGGCATTGAATAATGTTGACTTTCCGACATTGGGCCTTCCCACTATAGCAACTATAGGTTTACTCATTACTCTTTCCTTCCTGCTACAGCCTTTTTTGTTCCACCTCATCAGTCAGCTTTGCTGACAGCTTGTCTTCAGGTGGAAGCCTTTTTATCAGTCTATCTCGTATTTGTTTAATTCGTTGGAATAATAATCCCGTTCGTAGTCCTTCATAAAAGAACCCACAAACGCAGACCCACTCGATTTTACTATACGTACCTTCTTTTGTAAAGCATTTTCTAAAAATTCCAAAGTCATATCATCGAGAAAGATATCTTCACCGCTCTTCAGTGTACTGCAGGGTAATAATATGTATGAATCAAGCTTTTTATCTTCGTCGTTCTCTTTTGAGAATATCTCCTGCAGCTGCTTTAAAATATCCTGTCCCGTAAGAAGTCCGGTAACATCAATATCATGTCCGAAAAAGTCATTGATAATAGGATGCACCTTTATGTGCTTAAGTCCGAATTCTTCCGCTAATCTGTCCGCAAGCATTTTTATGGTACGGTATGCTGCATATCCGGTCACCACATGGAAAACCGTATCAACCATGAACTCTCCAACATCATCGCTGCGTTCTTCTTCCGTAACATCCGAAGATAGTTCTTCCTTAAGGTATGATATCTCAGCTTCGACCTCATCTATCATATTTCTGAGCATTCCCACTCCGTTTTCAATCTGCGGAAAACCTTCATATTCCTCTATGGACGGGATATCACGCTCTGCACGAAGATACCATTCGTCGGAAGCATATATGATCCTTGAACCGTACTTTTCAAGATAATATTTCTGTTTGGCTTCTATCTGCCGCAATACGTTTTCCGCATCCTCTTTTGTAAACGGATCAAGATGCTGTAATCCCTCGCGGTATTTAGTGAGACCTACCGGTACGATCGACATGCTTTTAAAGTTCGGCAGATACTCTTCAATGTCGCTCATAGTTCTGTCAAGTTCCGCTCCGTCATTAAAGCCTTTGCACAGAACCACCTGACCGTTTATCTCCAGTCCCGCATCACAGAATATCTTAATCTTCTTTAAAGCTTCACCCGCAAACCGGTTATGCAGCATTTTACATCTGAGCTCGGGATTTGTTGTATGGATAGAAACATTTATCGGCGACAGCTTATAATAACATATCCTGTCCACATCCTTCTGGCTCATATTGGTCAACGTCACATAATTCCCCTGAAGGAATGAAAGCCTGGCATCATCATCCTTAAAATACAGCGTCGGTCTCATGCCTTTCGGAAGCTGGTCAATGAAACAGAAAATACACTTATTGCTGCAGGATCTGTAATCATCCATCATTCCTGATTCAAAATCAACTCCCAGGTCCTCATCATAATCTTTTTCTATCTCATATTCCCAAAACTCGCCATCTTCTTTTTTTATGACTCCGAGTACTATATACTCGTCATTCATCATAAACCTGTAATCAAAGATATCCTCGATCTCTTTACCGTTTATGCTGATCACGGTATCTCCCGGCTCAAGTTCAAGCTCCTCGGCTATCGAATCCGGGTTTACTTTCGATATGATATGTCCTTTATTCTTCTTTTTCTTAAAAGTCTTATCACGTTCCATAAATTGTAAATAACCTTATTTCATTACCCGGCCGGCAAGTATACTCCGGTCAGGTCTGTTCTTTAATAAATATATATCCGATATTTACTCCGCGTTTTTCTCCGTGAAATCTGTGCGAAAATAACATATCGGGGTGACTCCTTGTACAATAGCCGCTAATTTCAATGCTTTCCGGTGAAAGTCCGGCACCCATCAGATTGATCCTGTTTGCTTCCCAAAGATTAAGAAAGTATTTTTCGGAAGGATTATTGTTAAAGTCCCCGGATGCGGGTTTTACAACATCAAGAGAAGTATTATACACTTCAATAAAACGTTCCGCCACATCTTTGCTTACTTCGTAGCAGTCCTTGCAGATACTCGGACCGATAACAGCCTTCATATTCCTCGGATCGCATCCTAATTCAGAGACCATCTTTTCTACTGTGGCTTTTACTATATTCTCAACTGTTCCCTTCCATCCCGCATGGCTTGCTGCAACAACTTTTTCTTTGATATCAGCTATAAAAACAGGTACACAATCAGCTCCCATGCAGTAAAGGACAGTGTCTTTATCCTTTGTTATCTGTCCGTCTATCTCATCTTTGCAGCCGGGCTTTGTAACACCGCATCCCCTGTCATCTTTTCCCACTATTCTTACATTTGTTGTATGGCACTGGTGCGGCATAACAATATTTTCACCGTTAAATCCGGCTGATTTCGAAAACAGTCCGATATTTTTCCTTACATCGGCTTCCACGTCGCCTCTGGTAAAGCTCATGTTCATGGATGAAAAAATCCCCTTGCTCACTCCTCCGAGCCTGGTGGAAAAACCGCATTTCAGCCAGGGTATGTTTTCAAGGCTTTTAAATGTTATATAAGGTACTGTATCTGAATTATTTAATATTGTATGTTCATTAAGTAATCTGTCTATGTCTTTCACCTCTTTTATGCGGAAACTGATGTCAAAAGCTGCATAAAGTCAATGTATTCTACATAACCGCATCAAATGCATTTTTTATAACAGTTATATCTTTTCCCAAGATCGATACCACATCAAACCTTACCGGGTAATCCTCTGGTATACCGTATCTTGTCATATAAAACATAGCGCTTCTGGTTATCTTTCGTGCCTTTCTGATATCAACCGCCTCTTCCGGAAATCCGTTTTCGGCATTTTCCCGGTATTTAACTTCCACAAAGCAGAGATATCCGTCATCCTCTGCAACTATATCGATCTCTCCGGCCTTGCAGTAAAAGTTTTTCTGTATTATCCTGTAACCGGAATTCTCCAGATACGCCGAAGCAGTATTTTCCTTATCAAACCCTACCTGTCTTTTGTTCAAATACTTCTCCTTTTGTTTCTGCTGATCTTATCAAAGATCCATCTTCTGCTTGATAGCATCAACTTTATCTACAAACATAAGCACTTCAACTACAGCCTCGTATAGCTCAGGCGGAATGTAATCTCCAAAATCAAGCCTGGACAGTGTTTCCGCAAGCTTAGAATCATGATGCAGAGGAACATTTGATTTTTTTGCTTCTTCTATGATCTTTTCGGCCAGATATCCCTTACCTGTGGCAATGATCTTCGGCGCCTGATCTCCGGGCTCAAAGCCGAGTGCCACGGCTGTCTTTACCTTTTTAACCATTATGTTCCTCCTTTCTTTTTTCTATATAATACCGGCAGTTCCACTCTGCTAAAGATTATGTCATTCTGAGCGCAGCGAAGAATCTTACAGCCTTTATGTCTAAAAGATCCTTCACTCCGTTCAGGATGACAATGTAACTTACTCTCTGCCCGGCTACAGATGCACAAATGTCCTTCTGTGGATCGGTGTCATGCCAAGCTCTTTTATGGCGGCGATGTGTGCGGCGGTACCGTATCCTTTATTGCCTGCGAAGTCATAACCCGGATATATCTTGTCATACTCCACCATCATCCTGTCCCTGGTTACCTTAGCAATTATACTGGCGGCCGCTATGGAAATACTCTTTGCATCGCCTTTGATTATGCCAACCTGTCTGATGTCAACATCGGGAATATGCTCTGCATCCACCAGCAGAATATCCGGTGTAAACATTTCTCCGGTTTTGGGGTCTTTGAGATTCCTTATTGCTTTTCTCATGGCACTGTGGGTAGCTCTTTTTATATTGATCTCATCTATGACTTCATTGGTCTCCATACCGAGTCCCACAGCTACAGCCTTATCCATTATTATATCGTAAAGCTCTTCTCTCTTTTTCTCGGACAGTTTTTTTGAATCGTTCAGATAAAGTATTTCTTCATCTTTCGGTAATATAACGGCACCTGCTACGACAGGTCCGGCAAACGGGCCGCGTCCGACTTCGTCTATACCGCAGATAAATTGAAATTCCGCATATTTATATTCGAATTCCTTCATGCCCTCTATGCGGGCACGCTCTTTTTCAAGCTTAGCCAGTGCTTTTTGCTCTTTTTCTTCGGCTTTGGTCATTTCTCGGTCACCTCCGGAGGAACTTCAAGCGTTATCCTTCCAAGTTTTAACGATCTGAAATCATCTATCAGCACTTTTGATGCCTTTTCCATATCGATCTCGGCGCCCTTTTTGAGACAGCCGCGTTTTTGTCCGATCGATTCAAGGATTTTGACAGCATCGTCATCCGATGCATCTATATCGTATCTTTCTTTTAATATGCCCGGGTAATCATTTATCAATATCTTGATCAGTTCTAAAGCCATATCTTCCGGGTATAATATATCATCATTTATTGAACCGATAAATGCGATATGAAGTCCGGTTTTTTGATCCTCAAACTTAGGCCAAAGGATACCGGGTGTATCAAGTAGTTCAACATTCTTATTGATCCTGATCCACTGTTTACCTATTGTCACTCCGGGTTTGTTTCCGGTCTTTGTGCAGGCTTTTCCCGCAAATGAATTGATAAATGTGGATTTACCCGAATTGGGTATACCTGCTATCATAGCTCTTAAAGGTCTTTGAAGTATGCCTTTTTTTCTGTCACGTTCTATCTTTTCCTGACAGGCTTTCTGTATAACCTCTGTAGTTGCCTTTACTCCGGCCCCGGTTTTTGAATTAACTATGCTGACAAAGAATCCCTTGTCTTCATAATACTTCTTCCAGGCATCGGTCTTTTTATCGTCAGCCATATCGGATTTGTTAAGCAGAAGCACTCTGTACTTACCATTAGCCAGTTCGTCTATATCAGGGTTTTTACTGCTTAACGGTATTCTTGCATCAAGTATCTCGACCACTACATCAATAAGTTTGATACTTTCCTGCATCATCCTCTTGGCCTTTGCCATGTGTCCGGGATACCAGTTAATTGTTTTGTTTTCGTATCCTTTTATATTATCGGTCTTTGACATGTTTTACTCCGATCTCACTCGTCTTTATTAAGGATCTTCAATTCCTTCTCGATACCCTGAAGCTGTTCCTTACATTTAGAAGCAAGTATGGTCCCCTCTTTGTAAAGCTCAATGGATTCATTCAAGGGGATATCCTGTGCTCCAAGCCTGTCATTTATCTCTTCCAATCTATCCAGGGCTCTGTCTATATTGAACTCATCATTTAATTCTGTTTCATTTTTCTTAGCTGTACTCATCCGTTACTCCTTTATACCAGATCATATAACGTTAGCAGAAATATCTCCGTCATGCATCTTAATGTTAATATTATCACCCTGCTTAACATCGACGGCGTTTTTAACAGGTCTGCCATCCTTTGTTACATATCCGAAGCCTCCTACAAGCTTCGCCGTAGGTGATAGTCCGTTAAGCTCCGTGAGCAAAACCTCCAGTCTGTGATATCTCCGTTCAAAAGCCTGATCAGCGCTTATTTTGATCTTTTCAAGATACTCATCCGGCAGGTCCTTAAATCTCTGATAGATTAGCTTAAAGCGGCTGCTTATACCTTCCGCAAGCATATCCGTTGCATCGACATAAGATTTATAAGCAGCTCTGATATTAAAATCCATCATTTCCGACAGATGCTTTAATCTCTCCCGGTTTTCCCTAAGTCTGTTCTGCGGACTATTCTTCAAAAGGTTGGCTATCATGCTATCAAGCAGCAGCTTTCTGCTTTTAAGCAGTCCCTGCATGGAATCTTGTATGGCTTTTGAAAGAAGTTCAACCCTTTTAATGTCAGCCATCACATCGGGTATTGTTTCTTCAGCCGCCTCCGAAGGTGTAGCCACACGCTTGTCCGCAACATAATCTATCAGCGTCCAGTGCCCTTCGTGTCCTACGGCAGAAACAATCGGAGTTTTTGCTTCAAACACGGCTCTGACTATCGTCTCGTCATTATACACATTCAGTTCTTCATCCGAACCGCCGCCACGTCCGACTATTATAGAGTCCAGTCCCATTTCATCCAGTTTTTTTATTCCCTGAACTATGGTGTTTACTGCATTAACTCCCTGAACATTCACATGGAACAGTATAAGCTGTACATACGGATTACGCTTTTTTGCTACCTTGCAGATATCCTTTATTGCCTGTCCGTTCTTAGATGTTATAATACCTACCTGTTCAGGATGTCCCGGTATCTGTTTCTTATGGATCAGATCAAACAAGCCTTCCGCTTGAAGACGGTTTTTAAGCTTTAATAATGCAAGGTTGCTTTCGCCTTCTCCGATGTTTTCAATTTCTCGAACGATAAGTTGAGTCTGTCCGAATTTTTCAAAAAACTCAAGTCTGCCGGCTATAGCAACGTACTGCCCTTTTTCAAGTTCGAATTTCAGTACCTGTTCTGCCACCGAATCCCAAAGTCTGCATGGCAAAAGTGAATTATCATCTTTAATATCAAAATAATAATGATTGCCCTTTTTCCCACTGAAATTTGTAACTTCACCCTTTACCAGAATATCGTAAAAATCCGGAACATGAGCATATTTATCCGCTATCAGACGATTTACTTCCGATACGGTTTTATATTTGTTAAACCGGTCAGGTAACACATCCGCTGCTGAACTGCCTGAGGCTTTCGCAGCTTCAGTCTCTGTCTCAGGTGCTTCATACCATCTCTCAAGCTCCTTCGGCAGATCATCACCCATAAAATACCAGGTTCTTTTTATAGCGTCCCATTTGGCACCGTATGCCTTAGCCTGTTCTTTTTCGCTGTAACTAACTGAAAGCTTAAACAATCCCATTTTCTTAATCTTTCTTATTTAATCCGCTTATAATGGCAAGTCCATCCAGCCTGATCCAGGCTTTTCCGATTATACTTTCTCTGGATACATTGCCCATACCTGTATATCGGCTGTCTATACAGTCATTCCTGTTATCACCGAGTACAAAGAATTCATCATCATCCAGATATATCGGATATTCTGCCAATCCGTACACCTGCATGGGTTCAACATCATTTATCTCTTCCAGAAACTCATCATTGATATAAACATAGCCGTCAATAATCTGAACCTTTTCTCCGGGTAAGCCTATCACTCGGCGGATACCGTAATAATCATGTTCTTTACCCGAAATGTTAAATACAATAACATCAAACCGGTCCGGATCATCGCTTCTGTAGCTCAGTCTGTTTACAAGCACTTTTTCTCCGTCGGAAAGTGCAGGCTCCATAGAGTTACCAGTCATATTTGTTTTTTCAATACAATATTCGGTTATAGCCCAGGCACCGAAGATCACACCTCCCAGAACTATAGCCCATAGTAAAACCTTGACAGTTACACGCAGTATTTTATCCCTGAGTTCACGCCTGTCATAGTCAAGGTTGTAATTAGGTTCAAAGCTCACAACAAACTCCTTAATTCATCTAAACTAAGACTGAATTTTGATTTTTCCCCAAGATACTCCCCTGTATCCGATAAATAAACTTTAACCGAATAATTATTCAGTATTTTGGGAACAGAACTATTCGACGAACTGTAATCCGCCACCAAATTACAGACAAGATTTATGTCATCTTTTACCTTCTCGGAAGTGGTGATCAGTTTACTCTCGTATATAGAAAAACACCTGGCATCGCTGCAATTGTTTTCATCAATACTGTTATATGATTTAATGCCGAAAAATTCTAATGTATCCTTAATCTGTTCGTTTTTCCACGAATAATACTTTATTAAAAAATCACTGTAAATATCATCACAGAAATATTGCAGATCATCATTTCCGGATATCTCCGAATTTGATACGGTAAACGTAAATCCGGCATCGGGATACTTAAATGTACCTGCAATGATATTATTCTTCTCATCCAAAATCTTAATATCAACAAGCTCGGATTTACCAAATCTGTCATTTACAAAATTGACGATCCTAGATCCCGGTTTTTTCAGTTCACTTTCTTCGGTATCACCATAAACAGTGTACAGACGTTCACCGAAAATGTCATAATAATAATCTTCGTAAGATACATGTAATCGAACAGGTTTGTAAACCCTTATCAGATCTCCTTTATCATTAAATATGCTGTATTGTGGTGCATATTCGCCTTCAAAACTCCAACCCGTCTCAACCGCAAACCCTTTAGAGTCAATTATTTCGGAAACTGTTAATTCGCCTGTACTGTCTTTATAAATCTGTTCTGTGTTCCTGCCTTCTTTATCATATTTATAATCAACGATCATAAAATCTTCAGCATCATCGGCATTTCTTGATTCTTCGTGTATCAACCGGCCCTTAGAATCATAAGAGTATATGATCTCTTTGGTTTTTCCGTCAGCTTTATTTACATTTTTGATAAGTCTGTTCTTAGCATCATATACATATTCAGATTTTGAATGTTCATCATCAGAATCTGAGGTGAATCTGATCATATAACCGTCAGAGTTATATTTATAGTTATTCTTTTCTATAATGATATAACCCGAAGGGATATCCGCCGTCTTTCTGACATAACTGATCAGACGTCCGGATTTATCAAACTTATACGTAAATGTACGTTTATAACTTGACAAATCGGATTCTCCGATTGAATAGGTCCATGTCCGTTTTTTAGAATTATAAGAAAAATCAACCGATCCGTCATCAATTATCCAAGGAATGACTTTCTTTATCTTTGCTCCTTTTTTCACCACGATTTTAGTAACGTCCACAAAATCAAGACTTTCTTTAAACGATAACTCTTTCACAGTTTTCTTTTTTGCTACC
This sequence comes from Lachnospiraceae bacterium, assembly GCA_024684355.1. Lineage (GTDB taxonomy): Bacteria > Bacillota > Clostridia > Lachnospirales > Lachnospiraceae > RUG11977. The sequence goes on along the minus strand of JAIKXA010000026.1, from coordinate 2,936 downwards.
GAAAACTTGACATTCCATTTCGATATGGTTATGGAATTGCCCGAAACCGCTTCAGTGTAATCTCCGCTTATGATATTTATCGACTTGAATTTTGCCTTATTTGTTATAACCGCATTGGGGGCATCAATGATAAGTTCCTTGCCGGCCGCTGCTTTATCGGATTTTATTGTAAATGTAAGGTATGCTTTTGTTCTGAAAACGATAGTTTTAACATCAGACTGTTTTATGGCCTGCTTAAGCTCCTTAGCCGTAGAAACGCGAACCTTGTCTTCGTTTTCAGCTTTAATGGGAACAGCAGCTGATAAAAGAAGCAAAACTATGACAAAAACAAATGATGCGGCGAATTTAATCAAACATGAAAATCTTTTATCCGGCATGTCATTCTCCTTTCGAAACTTAGCAGCAATCCTGCTTCAGCTATTTTTTTACATACATAGTTAGTATAGCAAATTCCTATATGCAAGTCAATTTTTTTCGGTAAAACGGCTCTTTATATTTATCTGGAGTATCAAAAAATAATAAAAATATAAAAAAATAGTTTCGTTTTTATGATTTTTGTGTTATAATACGTTTTAGTGGTTTTTTTGAAGGTATTTAAAATATATTAGGAGGGTTTATCTTATGACTTTTGAAGAACTGGTGAAGTATGCCAGAGATAACGAATGTTCCGATATCCATATTACAGTTGGTACCAATCTTGCCATCAGACGTTTCGGAACTCTTATGATTTTGGACGATGTACCTACAGCCGATGAGTCCAGAGAGATGATCTATTCCATCCTTGATGAAGAACAGCGTAAGTATGTTAGCTCAGGCAAGGATCTTGATGTCGGTGTTATGCTTCCCGGCGGAAACAGAATCCGTGCTAACATTTATCATCAGAGAAATAACCTGGCAGCCAGCATCCGTCTTTTCCAGAACAGGATCCCCACTTTCGAAGAACTTGGTCTTCCTTATGCTGTAAAAGATCTGGCTAATACTCCCAGAGGTCTTATCCTTGTTACCGGACCTACCGGTAGCGGTAAGTCAACCACCCTTGCTTCTATAGTTGAATATATCAATTCAAATACAGCACGTCACATCATGACCATTGAGGATCCTATCGAGTACGTATATCCTCATAACAAGGCTATGATCCATCAGCGTGAAGTTGGTAAGGACGTAGAGTCATTCTCAGTAGCTCTTCGTTCAGCCCTCCGTGAAGACCCTGATATCATCCTCGTTGGTGAAATGCGTGACTTCGAAACTATTTCCGCTGCTATCACCGCTGCAGAAACAGGTCACTTGGTTCTTTCTACACTGCATACCACTTCAGCAGCTCAGACCGTTGAACGTATCATTGATGCCTGCCCTCTTGAAGGTCAGAATCAGATCCGTGCTCAGTTTGCTAACGTTATCCGTGGTGTATTCACACAGAACCTGCTTCCTCGTGCCGATGGTACAGGCCGTGTACTTGCTACTGAGGTTCTTATTGCTACCACAGGTATTGCAAACCTTATTCGTGAATCAAAGACCATCCAGATTCCTTCCATGATCCAGTCAGGAAAGTCTCTGGGCATGCATACCATGAATGATGACCTTGCTAACCTCGTTCATTACGGCATCGTTACCAGATCTGAAGCTCTTAAGGTTTCATCAGATCCTGCTACACTTCAGAAGATGATCGTAAATGCTATGTAACTCGTCAAATGTGCGAAGCACGTTTGACACTGCAGCATACGAAGTGTGCTGCAGTCGGTCTGCGCGACGCAAAATTAAGCGCTGTGGTTTTCCACAGCGCTTTTTTAAGATTCTTCGCTTCGCTTAGAATGACATATTTTTCATTTTTCAGCCTGGTATTTTGTCATCCCGAGCGAATGCGAAGGATCTTTCTCTTACAGTTTACATTTTTCAAGGAATTCTTTCAGCTCATCCAGTCTCTCAGTCATCACTTTGCGGCCGATGTTGTATACTCTCTTTAATTCTTCAGGGTCTCTTATGATACCACTTATATTAAGAGCCTCCGGCGGCCTGATCACAAATGCGTTTCCTGCCGCTTCCTGGCGTGATACATAGAGCGTTTCGGCATTATACTTCACATGTCTGTCTGCCATTGCCCCTACCAGATTCGGATACTTTCTGTATTTAAGTTTTATAAGCTTCATATGCTTATTCTTTTCTTTTACAAATCCGAGCGGTTGGGTAAGGATAACAACGTTTTTACTGTATCCCATTTTTTCAAAGCCTCTTAACGGTATTGAATCTGCTATACCGCCGTCTAAGAGCTTTGTCCCGTCCACTTCCACTATCTTTGATACCAAAGGCATTGATGCAGATGCACGTATTAATTCTATATCCTCAGCATCCCCTGTTTCAAGCTTATAATACACTTCACAGCCCTTTTCAATATCTGTAGCTACAATATAGAACTCCATAGGGTTTTCAGAAAAGGTTTTGGTATCGAATACATCCAGTTCGTTCGGAAGCTTCTTATAGCAGAATTCATTACTGAAAAGATTGCCTTCTTTTAAGAAATTTCTGAAGCTGCAGTATCTTTTATCCTTGCAGTACTTAACATTGTATCTTAATGCCCTGCCTATCTGCTTGGACTTGTAATTGCAGCCGAATGTGGCTCCCGCAGACACACCGATCGCACCGTCGTATTCTATTCCGTTTTCCATCATTACATCCGTTACTCCGGCTGTAAACATGCCGCGCATGGAACCGCCTTCCATAACAAGGCCGATTTTCGTTTTATTTGCCATATTATTTTCCCATCCTCTTGTTATCCTGAACAGGCTATAAGATTCTTCGCTTCGCTCAGAATGACAATGTATGTGACAACAGGGACTGTCCCCATTGTCAAAAAATAAGCGCGGATGTCATGCACCCGCGCCTATACATTAGCGTAACCGGTATAAGATTAACGGATAACTTCCTTAACCTTAGCAGCCTTA
>JAIKXA010000088.1 GCA_024684355.1 Lachnospiraceae bacterium | reverse complement strand
GAAAGTTTACATGCTTAGGTGTAAATCTTGAGATTTATCCCACCCACATCGCAGGTATGCCGCTGGCAGTCAACATGTGCTGCCACGTAAACCGCCATGTGAAAATGGTATTATGATTGTCATTCAATCAGAGGGACGGTTAGTGTGTGAATCCCGGGTACACATTCATTCTGTGCGCCGGAAAGGCATGGGTGTTCTTTGATTGAAATTAATTAACAAATAAAAAAGAGCTCTCCTCAGGCTTCCCCTTGAGGGGAAGCTGTCTGCGAAGCAGACTGATGAGGTGAAAAATAAATGGATTATAACATAACACTTCCCTTCAGTGCGGAAGACATAGAAAAAATCAAGAATCAGGATGTTTTATACCTTAACGGTACCATATATTCTGCCAGAGATGCAGCTCACAAGAGAATGTATGACGCTATCAACGAGTATCTCCAAAAATCCGGTAAGACTTTAGATCAGGTTACATCCGCCGAATTATTCGAAAACGGCGTAACTCCCATAGATTTAACAGGAAAGGTGCTGTACTACTTAGGCCCCACACCTGCAAAGCCCGGGCAGGTAATAGGATCTGCAGGTCCCACTACTTCATCCCGTATGGATAAATATACCCCTCTTCTTCTGGACCTGGGGTTAGCCGGTATGGTAGGAAAAGGTAGACGCAGCGATGATGTAAAGGCTGCCATCAAGAGAAACAAAGCTATCTACATGGGAGCCACCGGCGGAGCCGGAGCTCTTCTTTCAAAGTGTATAAAGAGCAGTGAAGTTATAGCGTATGATGACCTTGGTACCGAAGCTATCCGCAAGATGGAGGTAGAAAACTTCCCTGTAACAGTACTTATTGACAGTGAAGGCGGAGCTTTCCGCGTATAACAGTGGTGAAGGTTTAAATTTTCCTTGACAAGCGTCTATTTCTTTGATAGAATAACACTTGCGTTGAAAAACGAAAAGAGAATACTGAACTTATGAGTTCGGAACCTGGAGAAGTACTCAAGAGGCCGAAGAGGCGCCCCTGCTAAGGGTTTAGGTCGTTTGCGCGGCGCGAGGGTTCAAATCCCTCCTTCTCCGTTTTAAAGGAAAAAGCTGATGCCACAATGGTTTCAGCTTTTTTGTCTATTAAAATCTTTTCAAGCGGAGGGTGACATGAGAGTCAGAAAATATACAGAAAAGGATTTACCTGATATCATCAGAATATGGAATGAAGTTGTAGAAGAAGGCGTTGCCTTTCCGCAGGAAGATGTCCTGGATATGGAAAGCGGCGCAGCGTTTTTTGCTTCCCAGAGTTTTACCGGAGTTGCTGAGGAAGAAGGAAAGATTTACGGGCTGTATATCCTTCATCCGAACAATGTAGGCAGATGCGGGCATATATGTAATGCCAGTTATGCAGTTTCATCAGAAGCACGAGGCAGGCATATCGGCGAAAAGCTGGTGACGGATTGTCTTATAAAAGGGAAAGAACTTGGGTTCAGGGTTCTTCAGTTTAATGCGGTTGTAGAAAGCAATGTTCATGCAAGGCATTTGTATGAAAGACTTGGGTTCGTACAGCTTGGCACAATACCCGGAGGTTTTAGGATGAAGGATGGGCATTATGAAAATATCTGTCCGTATTATCATGAATTGTGATGTGTAATTACTATTAAAAAAGCGGTCGCATATGAAAAAAGAATACGTAGATTAAGGAGTAATGTTGAGGAAAAGAAATGATAACTGAAAAAGATATACAAAGGATAAATGAATTACATCATAAGTCTAAAAACGAAGGACTGACCGATGCGGAAAAAGAGGAACAGCAGACCCTCAGAAAAGCATATATAGAGGCTATGCGAAGTCACGTACGTAACCACCTCGATAATATAATAATACAGCGTCCTGACGGCAGCAGGGAGAAATTGAGGAAAAATGAGTAATATACTGTTTGTCGGTTTTAAGGGGAAAAACAATATCTCAGGCATGCTGGCAGAACAGTTGTCTTCCGAGCACCTGCTCCTCACTAATTCATTTGGGGGACTTAAAAAGGATGTTGATTCCATCAGTAAAGAATACGATCATGTTATAATGTTTGGCATCGATAAGACCTTGGTTTCAAAGGTCAGAATAGAAAATGCCGCATTGGTGGCAGGCGAAAAGAGAGTTTCCGGTCTTAATACGGAAAGGATAGCAGAGTCATTAAATGCCGCCGGAATATCGACAGTGATCTCGGATGATCCTACTGCATATCTTTGTAATGAAGCATACTGGCATGTTCTTAAAAAGTTTTCGGGAAGGGCAGTTTTTATACATATCCCAACATTAAAACATGTTGATGAAAGCTTTTTTGAAAGAATGAAGCTGGCGTTTTGTAAACGGCAATAACAGACATCGGACATCATGACTTTAGTCATATTAAGAAAGTATCTTTTCTCACTACAAAAAATAATATGAACCTGATATTGTTATACCAGAAAATACATTTTACAAAACAACCAGGGGGATTATTATGAATAAAAGAAATGAAGCAACAGTAGGGATTTATTTTAGCGGCACAGGCAATTCAAAATACGCTGCAGAGCTTTTTTGTAAGGAACTTGATAAAGAGATAAAGGTATATTCAATAGAAGATCATATAGCGTCGGAAGAAATAAGAAGAGCCGAGATGATCATCTTCACCTATCCGGTTCAGTTCAGTACGGTTCCGAAAATTGTACGGGACTATGTTACAGACCATAAGGAAATCTGGAAAGGTAAGAAAGTTTTTGTAATCGCAACGATGGGTTTGTTTAGCGGGGACGGTTCAGGAAACCTGGGTCGTTTACTGCATAGCTTTGGGGCAGAAGTGGTCGGTGGATTACATCTTAAAATGCCGGACAGTATCGGTGATGAAAAAGCTCTAAAACGTCCGATCGAAAAGAACAGGGAACTTGTAAAAACAGCGGAGCAGAAAATAAAGGAATCGGTACATCTGCTGAAAGAAGGGCATCCCACAAAAGAAGGTATAGGATTTCTTTATCGACTGGCAGGGATCTTTGGGCAAAGATTATATTTCGGACATAAGACGAAAGAATATTCTTCAAAATTAAAGATAGATGAAAGTAAGTGCATAGGCTGCGGAAAATGTGAAACGCTTTGTCCGATGCATAATATAACCGTGAAAGATCAAAAAGCGGTTTCCGGCGATCGGTGTACAATGTGTTACAGATGTATCAATAAATGTCCTAAACAGGCAATAACCCTTCTTGGGAAAAAAGTGCATGAACAGTGCGGTATTGAAAAATACTGCGATGTTAATAAACTAAACTGAACAATATACTTTATTGACAAAAAAACTTCTCCTTTGTTAAAATGAACTAAAGTTTTAACAGAGGAGATTTTTTATGAACTCACTTTGGGGATTTATTATTACATCGGTCGGGGTGGCAGGCGTTGTAGGAGCATTATATCTGGTCTGGACCATCACCAAATTTCCCGGTATAAAGAAGATAACAAAAGATAAAAAAGTGCCGAAATTCCTGCTGTCTCTGGCAATCCTTGCGGCATGTTTCGGTATAGTGTGCCTTACCATGTCCATGATAAATGCCGTGATCGTCCTGATACATTTCATGCTTTTCAGGTTGATATTCGGTATAGCCGGGTTTATAATTAAGAAGACCCGTAAGAAGGAAAGCAGCTTTTACTGGCAGGGCTGGGGTGCGTTCGGATTGTGTTTCGTATACCTTGCGATCGGATATTTCCTGTGCAATCATGTATTTGTGACAACGTATGATATTGAAACGGACAAGGCGGTGGGGAATCTTAAGATCGTCATGTTTGCGGATTCACATGTCGGTACCACGTTTGACGGAGACGGGTTTAAAGAGCAGATGGAAAGGATCAACGCCGAAAATCCTGACCTGGTGCTGATATGCGGTGACTTGGTGGATGACGGTACCGACAAGGAGAACATGCAGAAAACATGTGATGCCTTGAGCACCATCAATGCAACTTATGGTGTATATTATGTGTACGGAAACCATGACAAGGGTTATTACGGAGCTAACAGGAGAGGATATTCTCCTTCAACATTGGAATACAGTCTGCTGCTGGGGAAGGTCCATGTCTTAGAGGATAAAGTCCGTGAAATCGCTGACAACATAGTGATAGTCGGGAGAGCTGACGCTTCCAACCGTGGCAGAAAAAGCATCGAAGATCTTACAAAGGACATCGATCCCGAGAAATTCATTATAGTTCTTAACCATCAGCCGACCGATTATGATAATGAGGCGGTTTCCAATGCGGATCTTGTACTTTCCGGACATACACACGGCGGGCAGTTTTTCCCGTTCACGCTGTTCGGCAATTCCTTCGGAGGCAATGACCGTGCATATGGCCATGAAACCCGGAACGGGACTGATTTTATAGTGACCAGCGGTATCGCAGACTGGGAGCTTAAGTTTAAGACCGGTACCAAGTCTGAATATGTAGTAATTAACATAAAGGGGAAATGATATGGGATTAGAAGATTTCATCAGCAGCGGCATTGTACGGCTTGATCAACAGCTCACATTTACGGCTGAGATCGACAAAATGACTTCGATACTGCGCCGTACCATGCTGATCGATAAGAGCCGCAGGGAAAATGATGCCGAGCATTCCTGGCATATCGCGGTAATGGCGCTGTTGTTTGAGGAATACGTGAGTGAACCCGTGGATATCGGTCATGTCATAAAGATGTGCGTGGTGCATGACCTGATAGAGATATATGCAGGTGACACTTTTGCGTATGATGTAAAAGGCAACCTCGATAAAGCGGAGCGCGAGGAAAAGGCTGCGGACAAGCTGTTCGCATTACTTCCAAAAGAGCAGGGAGCTTATATCAGAACTTTGTGGGAAGAATTTGATGCCATGGAAACAGCGGATTCAAAGTACGCAGCATGTCTTGACAGACTTCAGCCGTTTTTCCACAATACTTTAACCGAAGGTCATACCTGGGTCGAAAGCGGGACGACGAACCGGGCAGCAGTGGAAAAAAGGATGTCGATAGTAAAAGCATTCATGCCGGACGTTTGGCCGTGGGTAGAAAAAAATATAGATAACGCAATAGCAAAGGGCTGGTTGAAGCCATGAGATTATTTGTTTTGCTTCGAATGACAATGCGGTAAGCGTTCATAATTATTGTAAACATAAGGGAACATTGTCATCCTGAGCGTATGCGAAGGATCTAAAAAATCGGAAAAGGGAAGTGGATAAAAGTATGGGGTACGTTGACATTAACGAAAAAATCAAACTTTTTTACGAAGAATACGGTCAGGGTGAAAACTATATCCTGTCCGCGCAGGTAGGTTTTTATCCTAAGGGAATGCAGCAGAAGCTGGCAGAGATGGGATATCATGTATACTGCATAATACTCCGCGGATTTGCTCCGTCATCTTATGTGGAGGAAGACTACGGGGAGGACTGGTACAATGTATTTGCCGATGATGTGGTAAGAGTGGCAGATGCCTTAGGTATCGGAAAGTTCACATACATGGGAGCATCCCACGGCGCCGGTGTCGGCTGGCATCTGATGCTCCGTCATCAGGAAAGGGTAGAGACTTTTATAGCTGTAGTGGCAGGACCTCACAGCCTTAAGGAAGGCACCATGTCTTACAGACAGATGCTTGAGCAGGGCATCATTAAAACCCCGCCGCCCTTTGATCCCGAGATTGATAACGATCCCGCCAGAGCCTTAAGGCGTAAGATCAGGGCCGATCACATCAGTAAAAACACCACTCCGCCCGATCCGAGAGAAAAAGCTATAGATTACGGAAGGCCTCTCATGGGGCTTAAGACCGAGGAGAGACTTTGTGAGGAACTGAAAAAGATCACGGTTCCCACCCTTCTTATCGGTGGTACGGAGGATCCCATCAGCAAGATGGAGCTCATGATGCGTACCGCTGAGAGCCTACCCCACTGCAAGCTGGTGGTATATTCAAACTGCGGCCACAATATCGATACCGACATCATCGAGGAGGTCACCGATGAGGCCGACCGTTTCATTAAGAACTCCAGAGCCAACGAAGGTCGCTGGTACATGAAAGTGAATGAAAAATAAACAATTGCTTTATTCTTTTCGTGATTTTGGTATAATAATATCATATATAGTTGAACTCGGAGGAATGACGGATGAAATGTTTTATGTGCGGTACTGAAATACCGGACGGTATAAGAACATGTCCCGAATGTGGAGCAAAGATAATTGCAGATGGAACACAGGAAAAAGAAAGACCCTGGCAGGATTTTGCGGAAACAAGGAGGATGCATGACAGAAATTGTCCTTACTGCAACAGGGAAATGGACCGTGGATATATAAATTGCAGGGGAGAACGCGGAGCAGCAAAAGTATGCTGGTGCACCGGAGATCCCGGTTTTTTATCGGAT
>JAIKXA010000020.1 GCA_024684355.1 Lachnospiraceae bacterium | reverse complement strand
TGTATCCGAATCAGTAGCCATGATCGATTTCCCCGCATGTCTCATAGTAGGAGTAGTTGCAGTGATCCCCATGCTCCTCACCAAGAAATTTACAAGACTTCAGGGCGGTGTAATGCTCGCACTGTATATTGTATATCTCATACTCACTGTCATGGGAGTAGATAAGTTGGCTACACTATTTTAAAATAATTATATAAACCGGTTAAAGTATTTTACTGCGAAAGGAAATATTATGTACCTTCCATCCGATCCAGACATATTACTCAGTCTGATCAATACCAAACTCAGGGATGAATATTCATCATTGGACGATCTTTGTGATTCCCTGGATATAGAAAAAAGCCGGATCCTTGAGATACTGGAACCGGTCGGTTATAAATATGATGAATCCCAAAATCAGTTCAAATAAGTGAATTAAAATGATGGAGCCGGTAACCGTAATCCGGCTCCATTTTCAATCTTACAGAATTGTAAGAAGTTTCTCTTAAAATGTAAGGCAAATCGATTTTGAGCGAAAACCAGACATGTTATTATGATATCGGTTCAAGGAAATAACACGAAAGGCCGGTATTGATTATGAATGTATGGTTTGAAAGTATTAAAAACGGATTTGATCTTTATCTTAAGGCAGCGCCTCTTGCACTTGTTGTAGCATTTAGCATCATATATATTAAAAAGTCAGCATTTAATCCTGCGCATTTCATAGGTGTACAGTGTCTGATCCTTTATTTATTCTGCCTCATCAATGTAGTACTATTCCCCCTTCCGGATGCAGCTGCAATGGCTACACTCAACGGCTACAAGGGACAATATATTCCTTTCAAATTCGTTGCGGATATTGCGAAAGACAGAACTGTTGAGAGTGTGCTGCAGGTAGCTTTTAACGTAATGCTCACTGTTCCCTTTGGGTTCTTTTTCAAATTTGTCCTTAACATAGAAAGAAGGAACATCATCATTCTGACATTCCTCTTATCACTTACTATTGAATTGGCACAGCTGACCGGATTATTCTTCATCTATCCCGGTTCATACAGGCTTTTTGATGTTGACGACATCATGCTCAACACTCTTGGCGGATTTGCAGGTACGGTAATTGCTAACTGCGTAAGTGACCTCATTCCTGATACAAGAAATGTTTCTATCGCTATTATATCGTAAAAGATTAAAAGCTGTAGGATATTGCTACGATCCTACAGCTTTTCTGTTCGTTAAATATGAAATTTTGTTACATGGAACTACTAAAGAGCTAAGAACCATCCCCTGTCACAGAAAGAACGCGGTGAGGAGTTTGACGAGTTCATCCTGGTCGGAGGCACCCATAAGCTCGCGGGCGGAGTGCATGGCGAGGATCGGGACTCCGATGTCTACCGTATACATGGGCAGATGCGAGGATATGATTGGGCCTAATGTACCGCCTCCGGGCATGTCGGAGTTATTTACGAATTTCTTGTACTTTACGCCGTATTTATCGCAGAGCTGCTGCAGGCTGGCTACAGCCACGCCGTCGTAGGTATAACGCTGGTTGGCGGAAAGCTTTAACGTTACGCCTTCACCCATACGCATATTGTTGACGGGATCGTATTTGTCGCCCTTGGCAGGATGAAGTGCATGTGCTACATCCACACTTAAGAGGAAACCTTTTCTTAGATCGGTATCCAGTGCGATCTCGTCTGTATCGCCATTTTTAAATCCTGCTGAACTCTTATATATTTTCCTAAGTATCAGTCTTAACAGTTCGGAATCGGCTCCCTGCTTCGTCTCAGAGCCTATTTCTTCGTTATCAAAGAGTGCGATGAGGTTTATACCGTCTCTTTTGTCAAATGAAGAAGTTTTAACTTTTTTTCCGACAGCTTTTTCTGCAGCTTTTTTGGCAGATGCAAAACCCAATGAAGCATCCGGACCATCCGCATTTATCAACCCTTCCACAAGTGCCAGGCACGATGTGATATTATCAAGTCTCGGTGCGGAGAGCATTTCTTTATCCAACCCGATAAATGCAGGTTCTTCTGCATTATAAACATACAGGTCAAAGTCAAGGATATCTTCCTTTTTCTCCTTAATCTCTTTAGCCAGCATGTCAACAAAATATGACTGTTTATTCAGCTTGTCATTCAGCATTCCGAGTAAGGGCAGCATATCGTTCTGTTTGGTAAGCTTTACACCGTCATTTACTTCACGGTTGTAATGGATGGCAAGATTGGGAATGGTAAGAAGCGGACGCTTAAAGTCCACCATGACTTCACGCGGAGCATAGATATCATCACTTTTAAGGAGTACCCTGCCGGCTATTGACAGAGGTCTGTCAAGCCAGGTATTAAGTATCGGACCGCCGTATACTTCAGTATTTACGCGCAAGTATCCCCTTCCTTCATATTCAGCTACCGGCTTGATATGCAGGCACGGGAAATCCGTGTGGGCTGCCGCGATGTGGATACCTGCCGTTTTTGATGCAGTCCCGTTCTTTTTACTGCCTGATGTATTATCTGTACCCGGTACCGTAAATGCAAACAATGATGTCTTAAACGGAAGCACATAGTACTTACCGTTCGGTTTTATCTTCCATTCTTTATCAAGTGATACTTCCTCAAAGCCTGCTGCCTCAAGAAGCTTTCTTGACTCCTCAACCGTATGGTAAGGTGATACCGCTTTTCTTATAAAATCAGAAAGTCTTTTTGATGCTGATATGTTAGTGATTTTTTCTTTTTTCTGTGCTGCCATTTTACTATCTCCTGTATTACAATTATCAACCGGATTCGGTTCATCTTTCTTTATCTTACACCAATAACCGTTTTTTGTAAATATAGCGGTGCTTTTTGACCTCCACTTACAAGACAGGTTTAAAAAACTGAGGAACACAGGATAACCTGTTCCGTTCCTCAGTCTTAAAGTGCTTTATTATTTATTAAACATCAATGCTTTATAATACATCCCAGAACTTATTTTCAAACTCGGCACAGGTCTTAAAAATATTACATAATGTTTCCTTC
>JAIKXA010000011.1 GCA_024684355.1 Lachnospiraceae bacterium | reverse complement strand
GTTTCAGCCATATCCGCGGATTCTTCCGGATACATATGGCTGTAATGCCATTTATCGCTGTACTGGCCGCATTCCATAAATGCCAAGTCAAAATCTCCGAAGCAATTATGAATCTTCTCAAAATGCTTACCGATACTGCCGTCACCGCTGTCAAATATTTTATACTCCGGTGTTTTGATAACCCACGAACAATACTCAGTCTGATTCTGTCCTGTAAGCCTCCTGCCTGAAAAATGCCTTGAGGGAGTACATGTAAATTCAATGCTTTCATCGGCATTTTCTATATTGTCCACCGTAGTACTTTCCCACCATGAAAGACTCTTTATCTTCTTGGCATCTATACCCCATTTAACCAGGTGCTTCTCTACACCTATAGGGACTATGTACCTGTCCACCTTATGATTGAGTTTCTTGATAGTACGTGGCTCTAAATGGTCATGATGATCGTGCGTGATAAGCATTATATCAATATGAGGCAGATCTTCCGGTTTTGCCGGGTTATCGGAAAACCTCTTCGGTCCCATTTTGGGTATGGGGAAAAAGCGTTTAAATAACACAGGGTCTATCAATATGTTTTTTCCTGATACCTGTAAAAGTATGGATGAATGACCGAACCAGGTAAACTTTAGTTTTCCTTTTTCTGAAGTATTAAAATCAGGTGTATATACCGGCAGCTTAAAATCGGGTCTGGTACCTTTTGAAGATACTTTTTCGTTTGCCGAAAGCCCGTCCATTTTCCATTCATCGGGGTATATGAATTTCTTACCCTTCATGTATCTGCATCTGGACTTGTATCTTTCCCTGTCTTCATCCGTGACCTTCCCGCCAAATGCCGGATACAGCCTTAAAAAAGCTTCGATGCCGGCTACCACGCCCAAAATCGTTATCAGTTTTTTATATATTTTTTTCATAACTTCCAGAAGCCCGTTCCTATACTATTTATTATATTTAACACCCGCAAATATGAGTAATGCAATACCAACTACAATACCGGCGATCATCGGTATAAAGCTAAGCAGCGCACCTGAAACCATCGTCCAAATGCCTGATGCAATAAAACCACACCCCATTACCAATAATCCAAGCCCAGATAGTCTGCAAAAAGCCGGTTTATTATCTTCACTCACTTTATCCATATGATAAACTATGATCAGATTGATGTTCTGCTTTTTCCAAATACTATAGCCCAGCCAGATAAATACAAGACCCAATACGATCAGTATGATACCGATTATGATAAACCAGATAGTATCACCCATATATACCTCCTTGATTGTCAATATCACCTCGTTTTGTTAAATCAGAAATTCCGTAAAAAAGCAATTTGAACCATGATACCATATACCATCAGTATTTATGTCAATCTTCATATCTCATATACCTTACTATTCTACCCTGATTGTGATCACTGAATATTCATCTTTATCAAAACCTTCACCGAAAACTCTTAAGGTTATATTACCTTTTTCATATCCCGAACGGATTACGGCCTGAGCTCTTCCATTGTAGCTGACTGTTTTATTATCTGTGTAATCCTCGTCGGTAATAGGGTTTGCAGATCCGAATCCGGCAAGTGTCCCGCAGCCGGATACAATAATCTCTAACGGTATCTCTGCATATGGTACAACATCTCCGTTAGCATCAACCACCTCTAAATCAACATAAGCTACATCATGACCGTCAGCTTTCATGTTCAGTTTATCAGGTTCTATTCTTACGTACAAAGGCTTTGATACGGTTTTAAGCTCAGTACGGCTTACTTCCTTTCCGTCTTTGTAGCTTATAGCTTCAATCTTTCCCGGCTGATATACGGTTTCAAAACGCACACTGCAGGGCAAAGGTCTTTCGTTTGATACCTTTTTACGTCCTACAGATTCACTGTTTATAAGTATCTCGACTTCATCAGCGTTCGAAAATACTACAAGCTCTATGGGTTTACCTACGTAATCATCATAACTCCAGCTTGACAGAACATCGGTGAATCCCCAAGGGCTTATCAATTCTTCTTTACCGAAATTTTTAGGATGTACTGAGTAAAGATATGTATTTTTACTTCCCCAGACCACACTTCTGTATGCACCCTGAGGTCGCATCCGTCCTGTGATATCAAAATCGGCATCATTAGCTGTTCTCCAGGGATAAGGCGAAGAGCCCTGTGGCATCAAAGCCCATGGACCGTTCTTTAAAAAAGGATCGTCATGGTCAAGATACCTCGTTTTTCCTATGCCTGCTTCACCCAGATAATCCCATGCAGTCCATGTGAAGTCACCGATGACATAAGGAAGTCTTTCCACCAGCGGCCACCTGAAGCCTATCTCCTTAGAGAAGTTCTCAGATCCCAATATCACTCTGTCAGGGAAAAGCTCATGGTCATGCTCATATAAGTCTTCCATGTAGTTGTAACCTACTACATCCAACCCGTTGGTAAAAGGCTCCGAACCTTTCTCCCACAGATCCTTATATGATTCATCCTTAGCATTCTGCAGGTTACTCTGTCCTTCGGCAAGTTCATCATCAAGTCCGCACCAGAATGAACATACTCCGTTGCTTACAGGTCTGGTACCGTCCAGTTTTCTTATTGTTTCCGCTAAGTCAGTGGCTTTTTTATATCCGTCATTAAGGCCGCCGCGTTCAGGTATCTCATTACCTGTGGACCAGAGTATGACACAAGGATGTGTCCTGTCCCTTCTGATAAATGAAGTTAAGTCCTTCTCCCAGCACTCATCGAAGAACTGGCTGTAGTCGCCGGCACGTTTACTGATGCTCCATGCATCAAAAGCTTCATCAAACACATACATTCCCAATCTGTCACATGCCTCTATAAGAGCGGCTGAAGGCGGATTGTGAGCTGTACGTATAGTATTAAATCCTACACTTTTAAGTTTCTTAACCTTACGTGCTTCAGTTTCATATAGTGTAACCGAGCCCAAAAGTCCGTTATCATGATGCAGGCATCCGCCTTTAAGCTTAACGCTTTTTCCGTTTATTCTCAGTCCGCGTACAGCATCCACTGTAATAGTTCTGATACCAAACAAAGTATCAGATTCATCTGTTGTAAGATCATCCGGAGTATTCTGTATAAAATGCGTACGGTATATACCTGTATCAGTAACTTTAGCTTTTACCGTATAAAGATTCGGACAGTCAACATCCCATAAAACAGGATTTTCAACCGAAAAAGCCATTCTTGCAGTACCGGTACTGTGAGGTTCCACACATATTGTTCTTTTTGTATAGGTGGGTTTACAGCATTCACTGTTGGTTTTTTCCAGAGTAAGCGCAAGCTCAACCTCTGCTAGCCTTTTATCCGACGTATCATTTACGATATCTATCTGAGCCTCAAGAAATGCGTAATTATCTGCCACTTCCTTTGTATACAGGAATATCCCGTCCTGAGCTATATGTACCTTAGGACCGTGTACCAGTTCCACACCCCGGTACAGACCTGAGCCGGTATACCAGCGGGAATTAGGCTGCATGCTGGTATTGATATTGACAGTAATCCTGTTTTCTTTA
>JAIKXA010000165.1 GCA_024684355.1 Lachnospiraceae bacterium | reverse complement strand
ACCAAGGTGTACACAGCCGGGTCCGATGGACTCGGAGAGACCGTAGTTGGTATCATAATCATGCTTGGGGAATATCTTAAGCCATCTGTTGATCAGACTCTGAGGTACGGGCTGAGCACCGATATGCATAAGTCTCCACTGATCAAGCTTGTAATCGGAAAGTTTAACATCGCCGCGGTCTATGGCATCCAGAATATCCTGTGCCCACGGAACGAGCAGCCATACTATTGTACAGCCTTCATCCGATACAGCTTTAAGGATGGTTGCGGGTTTAGTACCCTTTAAAAGTACTGACTTGGCACCTACTAAGAAGCTGCCGAACCAGTGCATTTTTGCTCCTGTATGATAAAGAGGAGGTATGCATAAGAATACATCGTCATGGGTCTGACCGTGATGGTTCTGCTCAACTCTGCAGCTGTGCATAAGGCTCATATGCTTATGAAGGATGGCCTTAGGGAAGCCTGTTGTACCTGATGAGAAATAGATAGCTGCAAAATCATCATCAGTAAGCGGGATTTTTTCAAAGCTGCTTGAACAGTTAGCTGTAAGAGTATTGTAATCCTCTGCAAAGCTGGGGCAGTTCTGGCCTACGAAGAAAAGAAGACGCTTTTTGCTTATCTCATCTGCGATCTCCTCAACACGGCCGATGAACTCGGGACCGAATACAAGTACATCAGATTCGGAAAGGTCAAGACAATACTTGATCTCGTCTGAAGCATATCTGAAGTTAAGCGGAACTGCGAGAGCTCCGGTCTTAAGTATACCGAAATATATAGGAAGCCATTCGATGCTGTTCATAAGAAGGATGGCAACCTTGTCATTTTTCTTAATACCGCGCTCTAAAAGGAGATTAGCGAAACGGTTAGCTTTCTCGTTAAACACGTTCCATGTGATCTCACGACGGTAATGTGTGGTGGGGTTAGCTTCGATAAGGTTATACTCCTTCCAGGTAACCCTTCTGTTATCAGTTACTTCCGGATTGATCTCGACTAAAGCGGTCTCATTTCCGTAAAGTTCGCAATTCCTCTCTAAGATATCTGTAATAGGCATTGCAAAATTCCTCCGTATCTCTTTTTGATTTGACATTAAACTTAATTATTTATATAATTATATCAGTCTGTTTAATACTATACCACTTTAAAGCGCAAAGGTAAAGAGGAAAATGTACGAAAAATTATATGACGAAAATGCATATGCTGTAGAATTTCTTTCGGATGTGATGTCCTGCAAGGAAGTTTCATGGGAAAACGAGGATGTTTTTGAGTTCGTTTTGGAGAAAACCAGCTTTTTCCCAGAACAGGGCGGACAGACCTCAGATACAGGTATGTTCTATGATACCGACAGTGAAAATGAATTTGAAGTATTTCATGCATATATAAAGGATGATACCGTATATCATCTGGCCAGACTGGCTGAGAAGCCGGTAGTTGAAACAAGAAGAAAAAAGAAGATCGAGGATGAAGTACCGCAAAAAATCGAGGTTATCCCTCCTAAGCGTGTAATAGGCAGGATCAACTGGGACGAACGATTTGACAAGATGCAGCAGCATTCGGGAGAACATCTGGTATCAGGTACCGTACACAGGTTGTACGGATACGATAATGTCGGTTTTTCCCTGAGCAGTGATAACGTAACGCTCGATTTCAACGGGAAGTTTACGGATGAAGATATCCTGGAGATAGAAAAGACCGTTAACCGTGCAGTATTTGAGAACTTCAAGGTTAAGGTATACTTCCCTGACGAGCAGGAGCTTAAAAAGATTGACTATCGCAGTAAAAAAGAGCTTACCGGACGTGTCAGACTGGTGGAATTCCCCGGATACGATATCTGCGCATGCTGTGCACCTCATGTGGCATCGACGGGCGAGATAGGACTTATAAAGATCGTTTCGGCCGAGCATTTTAAAGGCGGTACCAGAATGTCGATAAAGTGCGGATACAGAGCTCTTAACGAATACAGAAGCCTGCTTGATTCGGCAAGGGGTATATCAAGACTTCTTTCGGTAACTATTGATGAGGTGCTTCCGGCTACCGAAAAGCTTAAGGCAGATCTGCAGGACAGCCGCTTCAAGCTTAACGGATATATGGAAAAGACTCTGTGTTATGCATTTATAAGTGCTGTAGAAAGTGCGGACAGGGATCATAACAATCCTATAATGTTTACCGATACTCTTGATCCCGGCGTTATAAGAAAAGCCATAAACAGCGTAACCGACCGTACCAACGGATACAGCGGAGTTTTTTATAAGTCGGAAAAGGAAGGCTATGGCTTTATAATAGCAAGTATAGCCAAGGACTGTACGGTATTGTTTGCTGCATTAAAGGAAGCTTTTGAAACAAAGGGCGGCGGAAACAAGACCATGATACAGGGTAATGTAGCAGCTGACGAAGCACAATTAAAAGAGCTGCTTAAAGAGTATTCCAACGGAGTATTTTTATAATATGTCTGACGAAAAATATAAGATAATACTGGCTTCTGCATCTCCGAGACGAAAAGAGATAATGCAGAAAATGGGATTCGATTTTGAGATAAGAGTTAGCGGCTGCGAGGAAAAAACTACCGAAACATTACCTTCGCTTATAGTCAGGGAACTGGCATCCGTTAAGGCTAAAGATGTGGCATCGGGTATTATAAGTGAACACAAAATAGTTGTAGGCGCCGATACTGTTGTAGCCCATCGCGGTGAGATAATGGGTAAGCCGAAGGACGAAAAGGCCGCATTTGATATGATAAAAAGCTATGCAGGGGATATCCACAGGGTTTATACCGGGGTATGCCTTGTTATTCCTTTTGAAACTGATTCCGAATATGAAGAGTTGATAAAAAAGGTCAGGAATTTCGAAACAAAGGCAGCCGAGTTTTATGGACTGGAAAACCTGTGTAAAGAAATCGTAGCGCCGAATGATACAATACCGGATGCACCGGATAACTCAGTGTCTGATGCACCGGGCGTATCAGGAAAAACAGACAGAAGGTATCTGGCGGTTTCTTACAGTGTATATACCAATGTTCATGTAGTTCCGATGAATGATGAAGAGATATTAAAATATGCCGCAAGCGGTGAGCCTCTTGACAAAGCGGGAGCATATGCCATCCAAGGCGGTTTTGCACCGTTTATCAGTGCCATAGAAGGTGATTATTATAATGTGGTGGGGCTGCCGGCATGTTCGTTATATGCCTTGCTTAAAAGCCTTCCGATATGAAATTGTAAGCCTTTAGATAGGAGAAAAAAAGATGCAGCTTACAGATCCTGTAAAAACGGTTAAGGGTGTGGGTGAAAAATCCGCACAGCTTCTTGAAAAACTGAATATTGTATCAGTAGAGGATCTGATAAGGCATTATCCTCGTAACTATGATGACTTTGAGCTTCCCATAAAGATAAGTGAAGCGGCGGAGGGCAGGATCGTCACGGTGGAAGGTGCTGTATCGCGTGTTACTTCCATGCCTAACCGCAGGAAAAAGGTAGTTACATGTTATGTATCCGATCCGAGCGGAGCATTGAAGCTGGTATGGTTTAACCAGCAGTATATAGTTAAGCTTTTAAAACCCGGATACAGGCTGATATTCAGAGGCACCGTAAAACGGGATAATGCCGAGCTTGCCATTTACCAGCCCAAGAACTATCTGAAAAATGATTATGTTAAACTGCTCGGAAGTCTTCAGCCGATATACGATCTGACTAAGGGCATCACGAGTAATTTTATATCTAAAGCTGTTAAACAGGCTTTATCAGAAATAAGTATCGATGATCCGCTCCCGGCATCATTCAGAAAAGAGAATGATCTGCCCAAACTTTCCGATGCCATAAAAACAATACATTTTCCGAAAAACAAACAGGAAGCTTTACATGCCAGGAGAAGACTGGTATTTGAAGAGTTCCTTGATTTTATGCTGGCATTAAGAAAGCTGAAGTCAAAAAAGGAAGAAGCGAAAAATAACTATGTGATCACAGATTTTGATGCATGCGATGATCTGATAAAAGGGCTGCCGTTCAAGCTTACAGGTGCACAGGTAAAGACCTTTACCGATATAAAGAGAGATATGAGTTCCGATCGCCTTATGTCGAGAATGGTGGAAGGCGATGTAGGCTCCGGAAAAACTGTTATAGCCATGCTTGCTGTTTTATCCGTAGTTAAGGCAGGATATCAGGCTGCGGTAATGGTGCCTACGGAAGTACTTGCAAAACAGCATTATGCGGACTTTGAGGAAAAACTAGTCAGATACGGCGCAAAGATAGAACTGCTTGTGGGTTCCATGACGGCTGCACAGAAGAAAAAGGCGTATGAAAGGATAGAAAAACATGAGGTGGATGTGGTCATAGGTACCCATGCACTTATCCAGGACGCTTTAAACTTTGACAATTTGGCACTGGCAGTTATAGACGAACAGCACAGATTCGGTGTTAACCAGCGAAAAGCTTTAAAGGACAAGGGACTTCATCCGCATATTCTTTCAATGAGTGCCACACCAATACCCAGGTCTCTTAGCCTTATACTGTATGGTGACATGGATTTATCGGTAATAAATGAAATGCCTGCTGAAAGGCTTCCGATAAAGAATGCTGTTGTAGATACAGGCTACAGGCCTACAGCGCTAAACTTCATCAGAAAAGAAGTGTTAAACGGACATCAGGCCTATATCATATGTCCCCTTGTAGAAGAAAGTGAGGATGCAGACGGTGAAAATGTAATAGATTACACCGACAATGTAAGGGACTTTTTTGCGACTTCCGCAATTAAGCAGGGGGACGGGAAGCTTGTAAATGTCGAATACCTGCACGGAAAGATGAAGCCTGCTGAAAAGAATACGATCATGGAACGTTTTGCCGCCGGTGAGATAGATGTACTCATATCGACTACGGTTATTGAGGTAGGTGTAAACGTTAAAAACGCTACCGTAATGATGGTGGAGAACTCGGAACGTTTCGGCCTGGCCCAGCTGCATCAGTTAAGAGGACGTGTAGGTCGAGGCGCTGCCCAGTCATACTGTATATTTATGAAGGGCTGTGAAGGAAAGGATGTAGACGAAAGACTGGACATCCTTAAAAACAACAATGACGGTTTTAAGGTGGCCGAAGAGGACCTTAGACTTCGAGGTCCCGGAGATCTGTTCGGTATCAGACAGTCGGGAGAGCTTTCCTGGAAGCTGGCGGATATTTATGCGGACGCTCCGCTGCTGAGTCTTGCTTCGGAATACGCTAATAAACTGACAAATATTTCTTGATATAGCATCGGGAAATATGTTATAATATAATGATGTGATATTCCGTGTTATCACGGCTTTATGGAGTAATTTAATGGGTGGTATAGCTTACCTTTTGCTATGCTTTCTGACAGGCTTCTGTATAGTGGAATCGGTATTTAAGGATACCAAGATATTTACCGCGGAAACCTTCAGCAAAAAGCAGATTAATTTAAGCAGTTGGTTTTTCAGACTTCCGGCATATTTTGTGTCGGGAGTAATGTCCGTTACATGGACGGTTTATATATTTGCATATATTTTCAGAAACTCGGGTAACCCTATGGGGTATGCAAATGCAGTAAGCATTGCTTTTGTATCCCTTTATTGTGTTATGTCTTTTATCTTTGTTATAAGAAAAAAGAAAGGCATGTTTAAGGGTGAATGGGATAAGATAGAAACCGCTGAGATCGTAATGACCGGACTGGTTGTTATGATCAGTATGTACCTTATGTTCAGATCACTCGGAAAAGTGGACGGATCGTTAAAGATCGGTCTTTCGGTATTCAGTGATTTCAGCACGCATTTAAGTATGATAAGGTCATTCTCGCATTTTGGGAATGTACCAACACATTATACGTTTTTTGGCGGCAGTGATGTTAAGTATCATTTCATGTTCCAGTTTTTATGCGGTAATCTTGAGTTTTTGGGACTAAGACTTGACCTGGCACTTAATATCCCGAGTATCTTGAGCATGGTATTCTCATACTTCATGCTTTATGTGCTTTCTGTCAAGTTCTGCAGAAAGAAAGTTATCGGTATCGTTACACTGGTGCTTTATACATTCAGAAGTTCCGCTGCACTGTTTGAATATATATTGTCGATCCCCGAGGGAGAAGTAATATCCACACTTACAAACAGGGATATAGCTGAGTTTATCGGCACTACAAACCATGAGGACTGGGGCTTGTGGAATCTTAACGTATACGCGAACCAGAGACATTTTTCATTCAGCCTGACCATTATGCTGTTCATCATTATACTTATGCTTCCTGCATTTTATGATGGCTGCGCAAGAGTGAAGGAGTACTTTACCGAAAGAGTATTTCATTTTAAAGACTACTTTACTGTATGTTTTGCAGATAAGGAAGGCTGGCTGGTAAAGGATTACAAAACCTGTATATTTGCCGGTGTGATACTCGGCATGTCCGGTTTCTTTAACGGTGCGGTCCTTATAGGCACAGTTGTCGTACTTTTCTTTATGGCGGCAGCATCGGACAGGAGACTGGAATTTGTGATACTGGCGGGAATAGCCGGAGTTCTGGCGCTGATACAGAGCAAATGCTTTATTACTTCATCGCTGTTTTCCACGCAGTATTTTTTCGGATTCTTAAGCGAACCGCGTACACTCGTGGCGGTAATCGATTATATCAGAAAATTGATTGGCATACTCCCCATCGTGTTGATCATCCAGTTCCTGCGCATTAAGTCCATGCACAGGTATCTTATGATCGCGTTTTCCATGCCTCTTATACTTTCGTTCTTTGTATCGCTTACACCGGATATAGCTGTTAACCATAAGTATGTCATGATAAGCATCATGCTGCTTGATATATATGCGGCTGCATTTTTGGTATGGCTGTACGAAAAAAGAGACGTATGCTTCAGGATCGTTGCGATTATCGTTACGGTATGCCTTACATTTACCGGACTGTTTGAATTTGTGATCTTTTCAAGAAAGAACACTAATACAAGGTCGATCATCTATTCTTATGAAGATGACATAATGAACTGGATATGGGAAAATACGGATAAGGACGATATATTCCTTACCGCCAACTATTTCCTGACATTTAGCGGTTTTGGAAACTCCATAGTACTTTCGGGCGCACAGATGTATAACGCTTGGGAGTATTTCAGCTGGTCGGCCGGATATGATGTCGGCGAACGTGACGAGCTGGAGATAGCGATCTATTCAGCGGAGAACAAGGAACAGCTTTATGCATTCGTTGAAAAAGCCGGTATCGATTACATAGTGATCGACCGGTCAAACAGGGATTCCGACATGTATGAGTTAAATGAGTTTGTGATAGATTCGTCTTATGAAAAAGTATTTTCTGTCGGGGCAGGAGAGGATGCACTCTCAATATATGATACACATAAAAAGATTTGATCTGCTTTTTGAAAATTGAAAGCAGTGTCTTTAGGAGATCAAGGGAAATGAGTAACAATAAGAACGGTGTTAATTATAATAACGTCGTAAAGTACAATGAAAAAATGCAGAACAAAATAGAAAAGAAGCTTGTAAAAGAGGACTTTTACGTTAAGCTTTCGCTTTTGGTATTTTCGTTTGCAGGTTTGTTTTATATAGCTTCTAAGCTTTTCGGCAACGAAATGCATGAAGTTATAAACTGGTGGCTTGTACTTTTATGTGCCGGTCTGGCATTTATGCCGCTTACCATGCTGGTGCTGCGCCATTTTAAGGATTCCGGCTGGCTTTTCTCCAAGGTTATAGGTATAGCTGTCAGCGGATGGTTTATATGGTTTCTTTCATCCATTAAGCTTGTAAAGTTTTCAAACGGCGGATGCTGGTTCGCACTTATCTTTTGTTTTGCCGTAAATGCGACTGTGTTTGTCTTATATACGAGAAAGCATAAGGATGACTATGAGCTCTTTAAGAATCCTAAAGATGTGATATCCCATGCTTTGCTTGCAGAGTTCCTGTTCCTGCTTGCTTTTATAATATGGAATTATATAAAGGGATTTAAGCCTGAAGCATACGGCACCACAGAAAAAATGATGGACTACGGCTTCATGAAGGCAATGTTTAAGTCGGATTATATGCCTCCAGAGGATATGTGGATGGCAGGAGAACCGATAAATTATTACTATGTAGGCCAGTTTATGACCACTTACATTACGAAACTGGCCGGGTCTACGGTTGAGTACGGATACAACCTTTCACTTACCATGCTTGCCGCATTCGGTTTTTCGCTTCCATGCTCAATTGTGTTTAATGCAGCATTTAACTTTAAAGAAAATAAAGAAAAATTTTCTGAAGGTCTGTTCCCTTATTTTGCCGGCGGACTTTCGGGTCTGGCTGTTTCCATAGCCGGAAATATGCATTACTGTATATTCAACAATGTGGCGCCTGTGGTAAGAAATCTTCTGGAACTGGACAAACTGGCAGAAGAGACCGGATATACTTACAACACCTATTGGTTCCCCAATGCGACAAGATATATAGGTTATAAT
>JAIKXA010000163.1 GCA_024684355.1 Lachnospiraceae bacterium | reverse complement strand
GCTTCACTAAACCCCAACTTCTTTAGTCTGAAATCATCCATCTGAAATGCAATGTATTAAGATGGCTTATTAAGTTTACCCTTTTTTACAGATAAATGATTTTTTCAAAAACCTCTTGACTATTTATAGTTTGTCACCTCTTCCCGAATAAATTAAGAAGTTTCTATTGTTCATATTACTACTTTTCCGTATTTCATGCAAGAAATAAAAATAAGCTTGACGGAATAGTCATATAAGAGTAAAATTATAATGTTGTAGAATTGCCATTTGCCGATCGGCATGCATTTCAGACGCTATTTTAATGCAAGGAACGGGATATTATGGATATACTTGGTTTTTATACCCTAATTGAATACTGCAGGAATAAAAGGACGTTTATCCAGACCCATAATATTCCTGATCCGGATGCCATCGGCTCTGCTTTCGGTCTGCAAAAGATATTCAGGTCTTTCGGACTGAGAGCTACGATCTGTTATGACGGAGAACTCGACAGGATAAGTGCCGAAAAAATGCTCGATATGTTCGGTATAGAAATGTTCTCCAACAGTGAGTTAAGGGATTCCATCACCAGGGACGACTGTATCATATGTATAGACACACAGAATAATGCCGGAAATATTACAGACTTAAACGGAAATGAAATAGCTGTGATCGATCATCATCCCGAAGTTGAATATACACACACTTATGATTATCTGTATAAAGACATCAGAAAGGTCGGTGCCTGCTGTTCTCTTATAGCACAGTATTTTAAGGAGCTGGAGATTGAACCGAGCTCCGATACCGCTACAGCCCTGCTTCATGGCATAAAAATGGACACGCTCCAGTTTACCAGAGGTGTCACCAAAACAGATATCGAAATGTTCAGCTACCTTATCGATTATATCGATGATGATAAGCTTAAAGGCTTAGAGATAAGCGGTATTGTATTTAACGACCTTAAAACGTACAGTGCGGCTATTAACAACATACATGTCTTTGATTACCTCGGCATATCATATATCCCATTCCCATGCCCGGATTCTCTGGTATCCATGGTTGCTGATTTCATCATGTCATTGAAAGAGATTCAGGTTGCCGTAGTATATAATGTACGTCCCGACGGTCTTAAATTCTCAGTCCGTTCCGAAAAAAGAGAAGTTGATGCCGGAGTACTTGTCTCCGCTGCTCTTGCGGGACTTGGCAATGGTGGCGGACATGCTGCCATGGCCGGAGGTAGGATCAAATCACAGAGACTTTCCGAGCTGGGTCCTTTCCGTGAGCATTTTATCAATGACAGGTTCATGAAGATGCTCGGAATACAAAACAAGCGCAGTATCAGACAGTCGCTGCTGCCCTCCGGAAATATCAATATTGATATTAAAAATCTGGAGTGATCTATTTACCGATCACCTGGTCCATACATACATCGTCAATTGACTTATATCCCTGTATTTGATATACTTTATATGTAAAAAGAATACTTTAAGATCGGTGTTTCAAAGATACGAGGTATAGCTATGAATATAATAAAACTTGGAAAAACAGGGATAGTTACAGTTCAAAACGGATTTGGAGCATTACCTGTTCAGCGCTGCGACATGGACACCGCGGAAAAAATACTGCGAAAAGCTTACGACGGCGGCATGACTTATTTTGATACCGCACGTTCATATACCGACAGCGAAGAAAAACTCGGAAGATCCCTGTCCGGAGACAAAAATATCAGGTCAAAAATATATATTGCCACAAAAACCCCTTCCAAAACTCCCGAGAACTTTTGGAAAGATCTGGATACATCTCTTAACAAACTTCAGACCGATTACATAGATGTTTACCAGTTTCATATGGCCGAAAGATGTTACCGGCCGGGTGACGGGACAGGTATGTATGAGTGCATGCAAAAAGCAAAAAACGAAGGCAGGATAAAGCATATCGGTATCACCGCACATAAGATTCTGGTAGCGAAAGAAGCTGCCGATAGCGGACTTTATGAAACACTGCAGTTCCCGTTCTCATACCTTTCCGGAGACCAGGAGCTGGATCTGGTCGAAACCTGCAGGAAGAACGAAGTCGGCTTTATAGCCATGAAGGGACTGGCAGGCGGACTTATCAACAGATCTGATGCCGCCATGGCATTTATGTCCCAATATGATAATGTTGTCCCTATCTGGGGTATCCAAAGAGAGTCGGAACTTGACGAATGGTTATCATATATGGACAACACTCCCTCTATGACAGGCGAGATCAAAGAGTATATAGAAAAAGAACGAGAAGAGCTTGCAGGAGCATTCTGCAGAGGCTGCGGATACTGTATGCCATGTCCGATGGGTATTACGATCAATCAGTGTGCCAGAATATCACTTATGCTCCGTCGTGCTCCTTCAGCCAACTGGCTTTCAGAACATTGGCAGAACGAAATGAAAAAAATAGACACCTGCATAAACTGCCGCCAATGTGTATCAAAGTGTCCGTATGAACTCGATACTCCCGCTCTTCTTAAAAAGAATTATGAGGATTATAAAAAGGTATTGGCCGGAGAAGTAAATGTCTGATCAATATTAACAGCATAAAAAGTAAGCCGTCGTACCGGATAAGTACGACGGCTTATTTTAAAAGCCTTCATCAAGAAGCTCATTATATGCCGAATTGGCTTCTTCTGCTTCCTTTTTCTTTCTCCAAGCACCTATCTCACTGCAGATGGCAAGCATTTCATCCACTACTAGTTCAGCACTTCTTGGTTTTACATATTTAAGATATGCCGTCATCCTTTCCATCGCTTTTATCCCCCCCAGCTGTCTGGCCACTTCATCTCCGAGCTCTTTGGGAAAACCCAAAGTTTTCAGTTCCGATATAAGTCTTTCTTTAGTTTTTAACCATTCATAGTTTCCGCTCATATATAAACCTCTGTTAAGTATCCGTTTTCCATGATCCAATGCATCAGAAACCCTAAAAATCAAAACCCCGGTACTGTTGACAGTCATTTTTTATTTGGCTATAATACGGTTATATGATCTAAACACCGTATAACATCCGGTTTTCTTTATGGAGGTATAACAATGGATAATGCTTCGGAAGTTTACTTATTTGGACAGATCCTCGGAACACATTCTTTTCTTTTAAAGGATGGCTTTCTCCGTCCCGATGAATATTCCGAAATAGGTGCGCAGTATTTTCTGCCCGGCGGAGAAACCGGTACAGCCGCAACCGTTCTTGATTCTTTAGGCGTATCTGTAAAAATGGACGGCACCTGGATCGGAACCCAGGTAGCTCCCATGCTGAAGAATTTCTATGCAGACAAAAAAGTAGACTTGTCATCCATGAATTTCTCCTACGATAATCCCGGTGTTATGGATTATGTTGTAATAGCAGGACTCGTACGTTCTCCCATGGGAAGATTCCAGACTCTTTTTTCTACCGGAAAAAGATGGTGGAGCATCCCCAAAGAAGATGATATTTCAAACAGTAAAGCAGCCGCCATAGACCCCTTCTTCGGAGCAGAAACAAAGCTGGCTGCAGAACTGTGTATAAAGCACAATATTCCCTATGTAACGATAGATTCCAGACACGACTCATTTTTACATAAGCATGCCGCCATAAACATTGTTTCCAAAGAATGTACCGAAAATGATTATAAAGGTATGTCTCCCGAAGAGATAATGCGGCTTATGCAGAATGAAGCCGAAGGTCTTACCATCATTACCCGTGGCGGCGGTGACATGCTTTACGGCAGAAATGGTGAAGATATCCGTAAAATGAGTCCTTTCAAAGTTGAAGTCAAAAGCACTCTCGGCGCCGGCGATACCTTTAAAGCCGGTTGTGTATACGCCCTCCTTAACAATATGTCAGATGAGGAAACCGTACGCTTTGCCAGCGCCTGCTCGGCTATCGCAATTTCCAGATTCCCGCTTCCTTTAAATCCGCCCACACTTGATGAAGTAAACAAGATGTTTAAATCTGCTTTCTGACGATGGTATATTCATTACCTTCGCGATAGTATGGACAATGATAATGACTGTCCATTGCCATCTTGGCTATATCATCCTCATCCAGACAGCTCTGGCTGCAGTAATACTCTTCATCATCGTAATCATATTCATAATACATGCAGTTTTCACAGTTTGTAGCTTCTTTTTTCATATAAACGCACACTTCTCCGTCGCAGAATGTTTTACTCAATGATATTAACATATATTATGATATAATTCCATATATTTTTACCTGATCGCTTTTGAGGCTCTTTCTTCTATGAGGATTTTTTCAAAATCTTCATACTTTAATGCTCCGAGATCCTCACCGGCACGATGACGTATGGAAACAGTATTGTTTTCCATATCCTTATCTCCGACTATGACCATATACGGTACCTTCATCTGCTGTGCTTCTCTGATCTTATATCCGAGCTTTTCCGGACGCTGATCTACCTCTGCACGGAAACCTGCAGATTCAAGACGTTTTGCTATGTTTTGTGCATATTCGCCCGCTCTGTCTGTTACAGGAAGTATCTCAACCTGTACTGGTGCCAGCCATAACGGAAAAGCCCCGGCAAAATGCTCTGTAATAACACCTATAAATCTTTCGATCGATCCGAATACCACTCTGTGTATCATGGCAGGACGATGTTTCTTGCCGTCGGCTCCTATATACTCCAGTTCAAATCTTTCGGGAAGCTGCATATCGAGCTGGATTGTTCCGCACTGCCAAGTACGTCCCAAAGAATCTGCCAGATGGAAATCAAGCTTTGGCCCGTAAAATGCACCGTCTCCTTCATTTATAACATAGCTTTTCCCCATGTCTTCACAGGCTGCTTTTAATGTATCTGTTGCAAAATCCCATGTTTTAACATCTCCCATATGGTCTTCGGGCATAGTCGAAACCTCTATCTCATATGATAACCCGAATACCGAATATACTTCATCAAAAAGTCTTATAACATTCTTGATCTCATCACGCATCTGATCCCATGTCATAAATATGTGTGCATCATCCTGTGTAAAGCATCTGACTCTGAAGAGTCCGTGCAGAGTTCCCGACATTTCATGTCTGTGTACAAGTCCGAGTTCTCCTACACGCAGAGGAAGCTCTCTGTATGAATGCTGTTCGGATCTGTATACCAGCATACCTCCCGGACAGTTCATAGGTTTAATGGCAAAATCCATATCCTCTATAACTGTTGTATACATATTCTGTTTATAATGCTCCCAATGTCCGGATCTTTCCCAAAGTGCTCGGTTGAGCATCATTGGTGTGGATATTTCCACATACCCGTATCTCTTATGTATCTCCCGCCAATAATCTATAAGCGTATTTTTCAGTATCAATCCCTTGGGCAGGAAAAACGGAAATCCCGGTCCTTCGTCCATAAGCAGATACAGTCCGAGTTCCTTGCCGAGTTTTCTATGGTCTCTGCGCTTTGCTTCTTCTATTCTTTCAAGATATTCATCAAGCTGCTCCTTCTTAGGATAAGCCACGCCGTATATCCTTTGAAGTGACTCCCTGTCGGAATCACCTCTCCAGTACGCTGCGGCACATGTTAAAAGCTTGATCCCGTTTCCTTTTACCCTTCCTGTAGAGTCAAGATGAGGACCTGCACACAGATCAATATATTCACCCTGCTTGTAGAAAGAAATAACCGCATCGTCCGGCAGATCATTTATAAGCTCGATCTTGTAGGGTTCATCCTTCATAAGCTCTAACGCTTCTTCTCTCGTATGTTCTGACCTTTCAAGCTTCAGATTTTCTTTGCATATTTTTCGCATTTCGTCTTCTATTTTTTCAAGAAGCTCGGGATTAAAGCCGAAAGGAGCATCAAAGTCGTAGTAAAAACCGTTTTCGATCGCAGGTCCGATAGCCAGCTTTACTTCAGGATACAGCCGCTTTACAGCCTGTGCCATAATGTGGGAACATGTATGCCAATACATCTTCCTGTACTTTTCGTTTTCAAATGAATAATTCTCGCTGCTCATAATTTTTCCTCCTTAATGTAAAAACTTTTCATGTGCTTTTTGCAACATTAGCAATATACATAAGAAAAAAGCACCCATAAAGACAATTAGTCTTTAAGGGTGCGTCAGCACGGTTCCACCTTAACTTTTAACTTCAGATTCCAACAAATCCTATCCTTTAACGCAGGCATACGGTAAGGCTTACTTCAATTCTGCCTTACAGCTCAGGAATGGTTTTCATTCTCCGTCCTCATAGGCAGCTTCCACCGGACTGCTGCCCTCTCTGGATGATTCATAGCGAACTACTCTTTCCGTCAATGCTTTTCTTATGTTAGTCTGTAATATAACAAATACTTTTGATTTTGTCAATACGTTTTTTAGCCGTTTTTTTCCAAAACAGTACTTTTCCCGTTTAACTTGCAGTATTCCTTATCCAGATACAGCTTGCTGTCTGCTCTCTGCATACACTTTTGGAAGGTATCCGGAATACTTAAAAGCTCATCATAACCAATGCCTACTGAAAGAATAAATTGTTTATTCTCTCTTATACACCCGGCACGTACATTTTCGCGGATATCCTCAATAAGCTTTTCCACTTCCTCTTTTTTTACGGGATGTGCTATAAGTACGAACTCATCTCCGCCAAAACGTCCGAGAAACATTGGCATATTACAGTTTCTGATAGAATATACAAGTGATTGCGCAAGGAGCACCAAAGCCCTGTCTCCCTCTGCATGACCGAGGGTATCATTGATCTTTTTAAAATCATTTATATCTATCATTATAACATATGTATATCTTCCATCTATCCTCATATTGCTTTCCTGCGCCACATATCTGATCAGCTGGCTCCTGTTGTTAAGCTTTGTCAAAGGATCCGTGGATATCTGGTCGTCAGTGGTCTTTATATGGAAGATAAGCATGAATATATTGCCTGCATAACAGAATACCGGCAGTGTGGGCATAAAGACCATCTGACACAATCCGCCCAATATCACCATAACTGGGAAAAATGCAACGTAGATATGTTTTCTTTTTTCTATAGGATCGTCTTCTCTTTTTGCCTCCTTTACAGCATATAAAATAACGGCCGTAATATAAATAGACGGGGTAATGATCATAAATGCATCAAATACTGTTGTAACGCCAAGCGAATCCCGTATCAGAATATGGGGAGCCGATACAAACAGTATAAGTAATACTATTGACGATACCACAAACGGAAATGCTACTGCATATCTTACGACCATACGGTTTCTTTTTTCAAGCTGTTCTACAGCCATTACATATCTTAACCAGGAATACGTAATAGCTGTCATCAGTATAAAATTAACGTAATTTGATACTGATACACTAAACAGTGTTTTCGGTATCACTTCTGCGTCAATAGCTGCCCATATGGAATCAGATATAAAATACAGCATAAATGCTGCAAGTGTCTGATCATATTTAAGCTGTTTTTCCTGTCTGTCCACGCTTAACCGGTCATGAGCCAGCATAATACCGAATATGATCGTACCAACTATGTTGGATGATGCATAGTATATAAAGTATTCCTGCATAATACATGTCCTTTCTTATGATCGATATTCATATATTATTATCCGTCTTTCTTGAAACTGTCCACCATCTCCTGCAGTTCAATAAATCTTTCCATCTTACGCTCGATCTCGGCTTCGGTTTTCTCTTTTTTTCTGCTCAGTTCCATTAGTTTAGAGTAATCAGTAGTTACATTGGCAATCTGTTTTTCAAGATCGGCGCAATCATTCTCAAGTTTTTCTATCTCAGATTCGATATTATCATATTCCTGTTGTTCCTTATAAGAAAGCTTTGTCTTCTCACGCGGTGCACGGAAATTGTTTTTGGCTGCGGACTCGGTATTATCCGCTCCGCCTTTTGTTTTAACTAAAGATCCTGCAGCTGAGGCTTTAACCTTGACTCCTGCCGGCTCGTCATCACTTTTTTTACGCTGTATAAGATCTGAATATCCTCCCTCGCTTTGTAATAATGTCCCGTCCGGTTCAAATGAAAATATCCTGGTTACCACACGATCAAGGAAATACCTGTCATGGCTTACCGTAATGATAATACCCGGAAATCTGTCAAGATAGTCCTCCAGTATCCTCAATGTCTGGATATCAAGATCATTGGTCGGTTCATCAAGTACGATCACATTAGGCTGCTCCATAAGTACCTTCAGCAGATACAATCTTCTTTTCTC
Source organism: Lachnospiraceae bacterium (assembly GCA_024684355.1). Lineage (GTDB taxonomy): Bacteria > Bacillota > Clostridia > Lachnospirales > Lachnospiraceae > RUG11977. The sequence goes on along the minus strand of JAIKXA010000163.1, from coordinate 10,530 downwards.
GCCGCCGGAAAGTTTTAATATCGGAGCGTATTGCATATCGGGAGTAAAAAGGAATCGTTCACACATGGCGGAAGCCGATATCATTCCATCCACTGTTCTGATATATTCTGCCGTGTCCTTTACAAACTCCAATACACCTCTTGCAGCATCAAGTTCTTCGTTTTCTTGCCCAAAATATCCGATCTTTATAGTCTGGCCTGTTTCAACCGATCCGGTATCCGGAGTGACCATTCCGATAATGCATTTAAGCAGTGTTGACTTTCCGCATCCGTTCGGTCCGACTATCCCGATCCTGTCAAGCTTTCCGAATACATATGAAAACCCCTTAAAAAGAGTTTTTCCTTCATATGATTTGGAAATATTATCAAGAATTATCGTTTTATTCCCCATTCTGGCGGGCAGCGAACTAAGCTCTACAGATCTTTCATCTTCAGGCTTTTCCCTGTCTCTGAGCTCTTCAAAACGCTGAATATGCGCTTTTTGCTTGGTGGATCTGGCTCTTGCCCCTCTGAGCATCCATGCAAGGTCTTTTTTGTACAATGCGGCTGCTTTTCTTTCTGCAGCCTTCTCGTAATCGAGACGCTGCTGCTTCAACTCCAAAAAACCGGAATAATTTGCCTCATAACGATAAACATTCCCTTTATCTATTTCAAGTATCCGGTTGGTCACTTCATCCAAAAAATACCTGTCATGAGTGATCATAAGGAGCGCTCCTCTGAAGTGCTGAAGGAAGTCCTCAAGCCATTCTATCATTTCCGAATCCAGATGGTTTGTCGGCTCATCAAGTATTAGCAGGTCTGAAGGAGTCATTATGGCTGCCACCAGTGCCGCTCTTTTTCTCTGTCCGCCGGAAAGGATCTTGGGAGAACATTCAGGATCATCAATTCCGAATTTGGCCAGATTCGCCTTTATCTCCCCCATCTTATCCCAGTTGTCCGCACCGGCATATATCTTTTCCGTTATATTTTCCAGAATGCTTTTATCCATATCAAATTCCGGGTTCTGGGGAAGATATGCAATCCTTAAGTTGTTGCTTCTCACCACATTACCGCTGTCCGGCTCCACTACACCTGCCACAATGGAAAGCAATGTGGATTTGCCCGTACCGTTAATACCAACAACACCGATCTTATCGGTATCGCTGATGCCTACGCATACATCATTCAAAACAGGTTTTGACATGAATGTTTTTGATACATTCTCAACATTTAATATATTCATAAAATTATAATCCTGCTATTCTCCTACAGCGTGCAGTATCTCAGGGAGAAGCTGTTTTTTACGGCTCATTACACCGGGCATATCATAAACCCTGTCTGAAACAAGACTGTACGGCAGATGACTACCGGCTCTGAACTCCGTGATCAACAGGACACTGTGTTCTCTTATAACATCCGTAATCATAAGTACTGCCCAGTCAAGACCCTGACGTTTTCTGACATCTTCCAGTGCAGCCAGATAATCCTGTCTGTAATCTTCCAGATCTTCCAGGGTAGTACACTCGCACTGACCGATCCCTATCTTCAGGTTCTTTTCCCGATAAGTCTTAAAGTCAGATTCAACAGCCTCTTTAGGCACACGGTTTTTCATACCTTCCATACAAGAGAACATTCTGAGTCCGAACTCATGAAGGTCCACGCCGATGATCTTTGCCAGATCATTGGCAGATTCTATATCCACAGGTGTTGTGGTCGGACTCCTGAGAATAAGTGTATCGGAAACTATACCCGTCAGCAGCATTTTTGCCACATCCTGATCCGGAGTAATGCCTTCGAGTACATATTTTCTGTAAACTATGGTACAGGTACTTCCGAGCGGTTCCGCATCTATAAATATCGGCAGTTCCGTTTTGACCGCATCAAGTCTGTGATGATCGATTATCTCAACTATGTTGGCCGTTTCAATCCCCGTGATACTCTGTTTTGCTTCGTTATGATCCACCAGTATAATATTGTTTTTCGGTGCTTTTAAGAAACAGCGTCTGGTAACAAAACCAACAAATGTACCGTTTTCAACAACTGCAAGTCCGCGTTTGATCGAAGATGAAAGCTTTCTTTTGGCATCTTCAAAAAAATCTGATGATGAAACAGGTTCTTCCTCTGCTCTCATGATATCACGGACTTTGGGTATCTCATCGATCTTACCTCTTTTTGATATCTGTTCCATAGCCCATCTGGTGATATCATCAACACTTAAAAGACCATAAAATTTCTCTCCTTCAAAAACGGGGATAACCGAAGGATTTGTTGCCTTATATGAAGCAGCAACCGTACTTAACGGCGCATCGGCATCTATTCTCACCGCCGAGGTAAGATAAATATCACGCACCTTCGGATATATATCACGCATATAAACGGGAGGTTCTATCCCCAATCCCGCAAACACTTTTTTCATACTCTCCGGAAGATGTCCGCATCTTGCTGCTATGTATTCTTTTAAAGGATCGGTCCTGTTCTTAAGCTTTGCATAGGCATAAGCAGAACAAACACTGTCAAAATCAGGATTACGGTGTCCTATTATATATATTTTCTCCACTATGGATTTTCTCCTGTCCAAAAAGTATCAGATATCTGTTACAAAAGGCGTCACTATGATTATCACCAGACACACTATACAAACGAAACGCAACATGACGGATACCAGCTTTTTGCTTTTAAACTTCTTAGCACTTTCAAGCACCTCAAGTTCAACGAAACTGACTTTTTCAACCCAGCCGATAAGTACACAGGTGACAAGTGCAACAAATTGCATATCTTAATTAAATACTTTATCCAGTCCGTCATATAAACGTTTGTATTCTTTTAGGACTTTTTCCGTATCGGCTTTTATCCTGTCGGCATTTTCTTCCCTGCCCGCATTCTCTAATATCTCTGCTTTCTTTGAAAGTTCAAATGCTCCTATCAGTCTCGCCGCATTTGTCAGATCATGAAGCTGTATGGTATAAGTTTCATAATCTTTTTTATCAAGAGCTTCCTTTATTACACTAATACGCTTCTTGGCCAGATCGTGGAAATTCTTGCAAAGAAGTACATAAGTATCATCTCCGCCGGCGGTTTCCGCACCCTGAACAGTATCTATTCCGTCAATCTGTGATATAAGGGAAAGCTTTGTTGTTATTTCAGGATCTGCGGTATCTTCAATATCTTCTTCATCCGTGAATTTTATCTTTTCATCGGGAAGATAGCTTTGTATCATAGCTTCAAGCTTCATACCGTCAACCGGCTTCGCAAGATAATTTGTATAACCCAGATTCAGGAACTCTTCCCTGGAACCCTTCATGGCATTTGAAGTTATTACGATCATCGGAGTCTCTGCATTATCGGGGCATTCGGTTCTTATACGTTTCATCGTATCTTCGCCGTTCATTCCCTGCAGCATTGATTCAAGCAGGATTATGTCATATTTGTTGTTCTTCGCCAACTTCAATGCTTCCGCTCCGCTTTGAGCCGTATCGATCCCGGCTTTAATACGTTTAAGCAGCTTTCTGATGACCACAAGGTTCATCTCCACATCATCGATAACTAGGATCTTTGCATCCGGAGCATGAAATCTTTCATTCTCTATGACGATCTTGTGCTTTTCTCCCTCTCTGTCACGATAATCACCGATCTTCTCATTATTTCTCACAGACTGCAATATTTCAAAACCGAATGTTGAACCTTCTCCGTATACGCTTGATACTTTAAGCTCCGAACCCATTCTGTCGAGCAGGCTCTTGGTAATGCTAAGTCCCAGTCCTTTACCGTCTCCATTACTCTTCCTTCGTTCATCTATTCTCTCATAAGGAGAATACAGCTTTTCAAGATCCTCGGGTTTAATACCGATACCCGTATCCTGTACGCTGACCTTTAAGATAATATATTCAGCATCTTCTGCCTCAAAATCAACATTAAATGAAACCATACCCTTTTCGGTATATTTGATCGCATTGTTCAATATATTTATAATAACCTGTTCCAGTCTTACTACATCGCCGTATAATCTGTTGGGTATCTCCGGATTAACATTAACTTCAAATCGAAGCTTTTTGGATTCGGCATTAGGCTTGACCATATTGACAACGCCATTTATCAGATTGGAAAGTTCATATTCTCCGGGAGTCAGTTCAAGACGGCCGGATTCAATCTTTGAAAAATCAAGTATATCATTGATAAGTGCAAGTAAAGTATTTCCTGCAACATCAATGTCACGTGCATAGTTCTTTATGGTTTCTTCTCCCGATTCTCTCATGATCATCGTGTCCATTCCGATGATAGCATTTATAGGAGTTATTATCTCATGAGACATATTGGCCAGGAATTCCGATTTGGTCCTATTCGCATCCTCTTCCATATGAAGTGCACGTTCAAGTGCTTCCGCCTTCTCACGTTCAAGCTGTGTTATAACCAGCTCATGTCTGCCGGATTCCTTCTTTCTCTGTGACCACAGAGCACCCTGTACGATTGAGATAACAATAAATACCAGGAATGTAAAAAGAACCAGATAAAAATATAATACAAAACCTATTGTTTCAAACAATTCTCTTTCCTTTGAAAAAACATAGGTCTGTTTTGACAGTTCCATGCCTTTTTCATCCAGGACACTTATTACGAAATCATGATTTCCGTAAGGAATGTCATAATAAGTAACTCCGCCGAGCTTGCTTGAAAGCACTGTGTTCTTTTCGGAATCCACACCGCTTAAATAATAGCTTACATACGGATCTGCTGTCGTATAGTTGTTTATCTCGAGATTAAGCTCAATACGTTCAGTATCCTTAGGGATAAATATCGTTCCGACTTCCGTCACATCCTGATATACTCCATCCAGAGTAACAGCGGTTATCTTAGTCTTAAACTCTTCGATATTCATCTCATAGTTATTCAGATCAAGCATATATACGCCACTGGTTCCGCATATATATATATATTCATCATCAGTCATATAATTCCATGCATTACTGGTAATACTTCCCGGAAGTCCTGCTTTCGTATCCAGCAGAACGTAATTGTCCATCCTGCCGTTTTCCATCAATGCATCATATTCGCTTATATAAATACCTGCACCGCCCAGGACAAAGATCTCCCCGTCCGAATTAACAGCCATATCAAAATTGTTATAATACGGCATTCCGATCTCTTTGATGCGGAACTCCTTATCCATATAACAGAGACCGCTTCCGGTAAGAATAAAATATCCGTCGGTATATTTATCCGCTACCACTCTTAAAATAACTCCCGAAGGAATTCCGTCCTCACGGGTAATATATCTAACGAGTTTATTGTCCTTTATCACAGCCACACCGTCACCGTCGGAACCGCACAGCAAAGTACCTTCAGGCATCTCCAGGATATTTAATATAGTACCGCCGTTAAGTTCTTTTCCAAGATCCAGCTTAGCCATTACTTTATGGTCCTTCATAAATACCATTCCTGCGTCACTCGACGAAATGACAGTGCCGTCTGATAAAGTATGGACCACTCTTATCATCTTTTGGGTTTCTTCGGTACTTACATATTCCGAGATATCACCATCTTTACTGATCTGAATCAACCCCCGGTCATATGTGGCGGCAAGCAGATTGCCCGACATATCCGTATCCAGACATCTTATCCTTATGCCCTTAAACCAATCGGTTATATCATTCTTGATGCTTTCCCCTTCTTCAACGTCAAGTATCTTTAACCCGTCATTCGAACCGACATAAAGAAATCCGTTCCAGTTTTTTATCGCGTTACATACGATATTTTTTTCATTACATAACTTAAAAACATCTATAAAGCTGGACTTTCCAAGGCATAAAAGACCGCATCTGGCTGACGTAAACCAGATATTTCCCTGATAATCCTTATATATATGATCAATTGAATTATTGAAAACACCTGTTTCTATAAACGAAAAATGGTTGCTGCCGTCAAAATAACCTATACCGTTGTCGGCTGCAACGAAAATGATATCATTATCATCAAAATAGAAATCCCTGATGGTTTTCATGCCCTCTGCTGTCAATGCTCTTAAGCAGCGGAAACCGTGATCATTATCATACTCATATATAAGTATCATTTCTGAATTGGTACCTATATATATAAGTCCGTGAGGATCAAGTCTGATACCTTTTGCTGAGTATTCTCCGAGATCAGCCTTATTCTTTAGCTCGCCGTTTTCATAGCAGCTTATATGGCCCAAGTTATCCATGACGATCATATGGCCTTCACCGTCAGGTGAAAGATCCCTTATATTACCGGCTTCCGTATCTACCTTTAATATATTTACATCTCCGTTATCATACTCACCATATACCAGACCACCGGTAGTTCCGAAATAATAATACCCGTTACTGTCTCTAGAAATACATTTTACCGAATTTGAAGGAAGCCCTGTGTTCATATCATGTGTAACCCAGGACATATCAATATTAAGCAGCGTAAAACCGGCATCCTGAGTTCCTGCCCAGAGCCTGTCTTCTTCATCAACAAATAAAGTCTGTACCGATCTGACACTGCTTAAGTTGTCAATAAGCACAAACTTTGAACCGTTAAAACGGAAAAGTCCGCCGTATGTAGCTATCCACATTGAGCCGTCACGTGTCATGGCTATATCGTTCAGGCATCCACCGACCAGACCGTTATCACTGTTATACAATTTTTCAATAAAACTGATGGAATTTTCGGCGTAAACAGAAGTATTCCCTAAAACGGACACAAAAAAAGCTATACCTATAAGACCGAGCGAAACCTTTTTCATAAGTTCTTTTTTCATCTCGGAAGCCTTTTTCTTTTTACCAAAGTTTCTATGAATCCTCATAATGAAATAGATGAGAAGCATAGCACACAGAACATCAGTGAAGCTTACAAATATAGCTGTAAGAACATTACCGAGCCACATCGGCGAAGAAATACTGTCCAGATAATCATATATTGCATCAACTATATAGAACCCGCTTTTACCTTCATTAATACTCAGGTTGACCACCATTAGAACAGGAGCTCTGACAACTGTAAAGAATGCCGTTGCACTGTATATGAGCATAAACTTATCAAAATATCTGTTTCTCTTAGCGATAAGTCCGGCAGCAACCGCAACAAAGACATCGGCTATAAGATAATACCAGTCACTAATACTGAATATCAGAGAAAAGGCGCAGCTAAGTACAGCCGATATTACCCCCGCAACCGGCCCTGCAAGATATGATGCAAATATAGTTCCGCAAAGATTAAAATACATGGGCCACTCATTACTGAATGCGATATAACGTCCTGCCACATTCAATATTATTGCAGCCAGTATGATCAGAATTCTTTTTTTCATTTTTCACCTTAGAGATTTCTCTCACCCATAATATCAAGGAAAGTGGTTACTATATCGGGATCAAACTGCGATCCTCTGTTATTAATAAACTCTTCTCTTATCTGGTCACGCATGAGCTTATTTCTGTAAGGTCTGTCATTGCTCATGGCATCATAAGCATCCGCAACAGCCACTATTCTGGCTATCAAAGGTATCTCATCCTCTTTTTTACCCTGCGGATATCCGCTTCCGTCATACCTTTCATGATGGAAAAGTGCAGCTTCTGCAGCCAAAGGGATATTGTCTATTGATTTAAGGATCTCCGCACCGCGTGTAGTATGTGTTTTTACTTCTGCATACTCGATGCTTGTAAGTTTCCCGTTTTTCCTTAAAAACTGTTCATTTACGAAAGCATTTCCGATATTATGAAGCAATGCCGCATTATAAACCAGGTCGCAGTCGTTTTTTTCCATACCCATTTTTTCAGCTATCATCCTCGAATAATCAGCGACTCTTTCAGAATGCCCCTTTGAATAATAATCTCTGGAATCCGCCAAACTGCAGCAGATATTGAACGCATCCTCTAAGATTTTATCTTTGTTTTCAAGTCTGCCTTCAAAATGAACTGATACAAGGAAAATGGTACCGATGATAAGGAATGAGAGCACAAATAATGCAAATGCGATAATAAACAGTCTTCCCTTGGTCCCTTCCCAAATAGACCAATCAAGCTTGTAAAGCAGTTCATAGTTTGAGAAATCAATATCTCCTGATACACTGTACATAATAATACCGCTTACGCAAGTACCGGAAAACTCTTCAGTACCCTTGATAGGTACTTCACCGGTAGATTCTGTAGGATCCGGATGATAGATCATGTAATCACCCTTTTTAAGAGGTATCAGTATATCCTGATCTACCTGGTGATATTTTAATGTCAGGTTCTCGACTTTCAGATTTCTAAGATCTAACGTTTGAGTTTTATCTTTTCCTTCAGCATCGATCTGATGAACTTCAAATGTACCGCACCATCCGTTGTTCAGGTAACAGTCTTTAGTAATATTGATACGCAGATTCCAGTCATCCAGATATGTATGTGCATTATTGGTAATGGTCATATCATATATCTTTGCATTAAGGTCCACTCCCAGACCGGTATTGATCTTTACCCATGTATCTGTAACACCTCCGCGCGGATGGATATCAACCAATACCTGTGTCCCCGTAGAAGCCTGAGTGACTGAATTCCATTCTTCATTGGATTTTTCCACATTGACAACATGGATTATAAAAAGAGTCAAAACGATCAAAAATATCGCCAATACCGAAAATGTAACGTATTTAATTGCTTTCTTTACATTATCAACTCTGTTCAACTTTGTATCTCCTGTTTATTATTCTTCTCTCAAAAATATCTTTTGAAAGAGGTCTGTCATAATAATACCCCTGTATGATCTCACATCCGAGGGAAAGCAGCGTATCAACCTGTTCTCTCTGCTCTACACCTTCCGCAAGAGTCTCCGCTCCTATCGCCTTCGCAAGCTTGATCATGTAACTGAGTATTGCAAGATCCTTTGCATATGCCTTATCAACAAAGCCTTTGTCTATCTTAAGTGTATCGAAAGTAACCTCTCTAAGAAGACTTAACGATGAACTTCCGCTTCCGAAATCGTCTACAGCTACCTTATATCCAAGTTTATGCAGATCATCGACGAAACCTTTCAGCACGCTTATCGGGAATTCATCTATAGTTTCGGTGATCTCGATCTCTATCATCTTTTTGGGAACATGATATTGCTGTACAACTGCATCGATATCTGCCGCCAGATTAGGATTCGAAAGGTTTCTTCTCGAGAAATTAACCGATACGGTAGGAGGTACCAGCCCCTGCTCGATCCATTGTGCAATATCCGCACATACATGTCTTAACATATAGAAGTCCATATCGCACATGAGATCTTTTGTCTCCATGATGGGTATAAACTTTCCGGGAGGTATCAGCTCGCCGTTTCTCACCCATCTTACCAAAGCCTCTGCACCGCACAGATTGTTGGTCCTGCTGTTAACCTTAGGCTGGTAATATGCCACAAACTCCTCATTAGCCATCGCAATAGGTATATCCGATGAAAACTTCTTTTCATCCTTTATCATGGCTTTAAGCTCGGAATTCATGTAAGTAACCCTATTCCCCGCATTCTTTCCGTAGTTTAAAGCTTCGTAAGCGTTTGAGATGACTTCTTCAGCACTTATGTCATCCGTTTCTATATTGTGTATTCCGACATGGGCGCTTATATCAATATCATAATCGACACCGCTTTCGGAAAACTTAACCTTTGTATAAGCCAATTGCGCCAGAAAAACATCAAGATTTCTCTTTAATACTATGGCTATAAAACGGTCTCCGCCCTGTCTTGCAAGTATCTCATCCTGTCTGATCATCTTACCCAGAACAGCCGCGTATTCCGCAAGAACTCTGTTACCGATATCCATTCCGTATTTATCATTAACAAGACCGAATCTTTCAAGATCAAAATATGCTGTAGCATAATCAACTTTGTTTGAATGCTGCAGCATCTCATTCAGTTTAGCGATGCAGGCACTCTCATTTAAAAGTCCCGTCTTCTGCTCTGTAGTTTCAAGCCTTAGTCTTACTTTCTGGTCCTCCTGGCTGTTAAAGTGAATGGCATAAAGCAGGATTGCGAGTACGATCGCATTTCCTGTATTTCCTCCCATATACCCGGATATAAATCTTTCTGCCACAATGTTCAGGATGATAAAAACAATACCTATAATGACTGCTAACATCTCCTTGAACCCACGGCTTAAATCGCATTCGACAAATGTCATCACCAGGATCAAAGCAAGATAAACTATCAGTATTCCGTATGTGATGAAAAACAACGGACCATCCCTAAAAGAGTTATTCTCATTATAGGTAAATATCAGATTATAAGAATACGGTATATCTATAATAAGTGCGATCGAAGCAAGTATCAACGGGATACTGTAAATGAACTTCTTTAATCTGCTGTCTTTACGTACCACAATAAGTAACAGGACATACATTATCAAGGGTCGAAGGATATAACAGGCAGTTGACAGTATGCTTCGCCATATGCTTCTTTCAACCTGCTTGCCAAACCACGTCTCGAGTCTTGAAAGAATTGTCTCAAGCACAGCAAGAACGATCAAGGTCATAAACTTTCCCCTGATCTTACGGAACATTGTCCTGTTTAAAAAAACACTGTATAATAAAATAACCAG
>JAIKXA010000050.1 GCA_024684355.1 Lachnospiraceae bacterium | reverse complement strand
ATTTCTACGTGGATCTCCTTCTTTGTAGAACCGGTCACGAACTCATTTCCGCAGTTGCATGTAACCTTTGCCTGATAATATGTAGGCTGTACATTCTCTCTCATTTTTTTCACCTCATCTTTTACTGATTTTCTTATCTTTCAGATACACAGTGAAAAGAATTATATCATGCTTTTTTTAAAAAAGCAATATTTTTTTTATTTTTTTATCAGATCAGTTTTGTTTTCTTTACGATGTCACAGAATTCCCTGTTATTACGGGTCCTCGCAAACATACTGATGATCTTTTCTACGGCATTTTCGGCTCTTGAGGAGTTAAATGCGTGACGGATGATGTCATTTACCTCAGCCTCATCCGGATCTAGAAGAAGGTCATCACGGCGTGTGCTGGACTTAGGCAGGTCGATAGCCGGGAATATCCTTCTCTCGGAAAGATTTCTGTCAAGCACAAGCTCCATGTTGCCGGTACCTTTGAATTCCTCGAATACTACGTCATCCATACGGCTTCCTGTCTCAACAAGGGCTGTCGCTAAGATAGTAAGGCTTCCGCCCTCTCTCATACATCTGGCAGCACCAAAGAATTTCTTGGGCATATGGAGCGCTGCAGGATCAAGACCGCCCGAAAGAGTACGTCCGCTGGCGGTACATGTAAGGTTGTATGCACGCGCAAGTCTGGTGATGCTGTCAAGCAGGATGACTACATCCTTTTTCTGTTCTACCAGACGCTTAGCTCTCTCTATAACCATCTCCGATACTCTTTTGTGATTCTCGGGAAGCTCATCAAAGGTTGAGTAAATAACATCCACATTGTCTCCGGATATCGATTCCTTCATATCCGTTACTTCCTCGGGACGCTCATCTATAAGAAGGATGATCATATGCATCTCGGGATTGTTGGTACATATAGCCTTTGCTATCTGCTTTAAGAGTGTTGTCTTACCTGCCTTAGGCTGGGATACGATCATGCCACGCTGTCCCTTTCCTATGGGTGATAAGATATCCATGATCCTCATGGCGGGTGAACACCCGGGTGTTTCCAGTCTCAGTCTGTCATGAGGGAATATGGGCGTAAGGTTTTCAAATTTCGGGCGTCTTACCGAATCATACGGGTGGTTGCCGTTTACTGTCTTACAGTATAACATGGCGTTAAACTTTTCTGTAGGTGTCTTCTGTTTGGTGATACCTACTATGATGTCGCCCGTTCTTAAGTTGAATTTTCTTATCTGCTGGGGAGATACATATACATCCGCATCACCGGGAAGGAAGTTCTCACTTCTTATAAAACCGTAACCGTCAGGCATGATCTCTAAGATACCTTCTTTTGTATCTCCTCTGTTAAAGAAGCCGGGGCCGTCTTTACGCTGGGGCTGTTCTCCCTGCTGCTGGCCGGAAGCTGATTTTTCCTGGTCTTCACTCTCGGCTGTGGTGTCTTCGGATTTTTCCTCGTTTTCAATTGTTTCAGTGCTGTCAGTGTCATCTTCCGAACCTGCTTCCGATACGCCGGCACCCACGCTGTCGGCCGGTCTTCTTTCTAAAACCGGAGCATCTTCAACCACAGACACTTCTATAGTGTCTTCTATATTCTCATTCTCTTTCTTCTCAGCCCCTGCTTCTAAAGCGGCAAGTGCATCTATCAGCTCCTGCTTTTTTAAAGATGTAGCCTTAGGGACACCTTTTTCCTTGGCAATCTTACGAAGTTCGGTAACGGTCATATGACTATAATCCATAATAAATCTCCTTATAATATGTAACAACTATATACAAATATAAATGGTTTCACATCTCTTATATAATTCAAAACTTAAGGGAATGATTTCGAAAAACCGGACAAAGCTTACTCGCTTTAGTACAAAAGAAATATATGAAACCGGACGGTTTCAATCCAGAAACTGTATCTTTGATTAGAATACCATAAATAATACCTATTTGCAATACTTAATTTAACCGGCCGTCAAACGCATCTTAAAAGCATTTGACATTAGAAAGACCTGTGACTTCGAGAAGGAAGAAATCACAGGTCCTTACATATATATGTTTTTTAAATGCCTTGATCGTCAAAGCACTTTCCCGGAAAAAATATGTTTATTTAGCCATACCGGCCATTACTTTACTGCTTGGTGAAGGAAGCGCTTTAAGCTCTTTCTTTACTCCAAGCTTTTTAATATACTGTCTGTATCTGATCACAGCGGATAATCCTGCCATACTCCAAACAATACCAACCGACCACCAGATGCCCCATACGCCTATAGTCGCAATGCCGGTAAGGAATACGGGTACCGCAAAACGTCCAATGACTTCAACTATACCGTTAAGCAGTGCAAAAAACGCATCTCCGAGACCGTTTAATACTCCGCGGATGATATATATTGCGCCCAGGCAAATATAGAAGTAACTTGTGATCCTCAGGGCATGTGCCCCCATCTCTATAACCGGCTCTTCGCTGACGAATATCTTTATTATATTGTCACCGAAGAACTGCATGATAGGAAGCATGGCCAGCGAAAATACCGCCATGATGGCAGCGCCTTTATGGAAACCGGATACCACTCTATCTTTCTTTCCCGCTCCGTAATTCTGACCGGTAAATGTAGACAGTGCCGCACTTAAGGTCTGGTAAGGCTGATGGATGATCTGTTCTATACGGCTGGTAGCTGTAAATGCTGCCATCGCTGTAGATCCAAATCCGTTAACTACCCTCTGCAGGGCCATACATGATATTGCAATAAGAGAAAACTGAAGTGAAAGCGGGATACCGATCTTCACTATCCTTAATGTCAGTACCTTGTTAAACTTAAGATCCGCTTTTTCTATACGGAAATACTCGTTTTTCTTTACTGCATATATAAGACATGTAATACCGGATACAAACTGTGAAATAACCGTAGCTATACCTGCACCGACAACGCTCAGGTTTAATCCGTATACGAATATAATATCCAATACGGTATTGAGAATACATGAGAATATCAGGAAATACAACGGAGTACGTGAATCACCCAGAGCTCTTAACATAGCTGATGCAAAATTGTACAGGGATACAAACATGATACCAACGCACATGATACGCATATAGCTCAAGGAATCCGGCAGGATCTCCTCGGGAGTCTCAAGAAGCCTGAGTAAGGGTCCTGAAAGTACGAAAGCCGTAAAACCTATTATCATGGGAAATACTGCCATGATATATGCCGTATTGGTGATACAGGATTTTACTTCTTTTTTATCACCCTTGCCGAAACACTGTGCCGTTATTATACCGCCGCCGCTGCCTATACCGTTACATAATGCGAAAAACATAAAGGTAGCGGAACCCGTGGCACCTATTGCTGCCAAAGCTTCGGAGCCTACAAACTGACCGACTATGATCGAATCCACCAGATTATATAACTGCTGGAACAGATTTCCCAAAAGCATCGGGATCGAGAATTTTATTATGAGCGATGTGGGATTGCCCGTCGTCATGTTTAATACTGCTGATCTTGTTTTATTCAAATTTACCGCCTCATCTTTTTTGCTCAATCACACAAACTTTGTTTTTCTGCGGTAAGTTTACAACCAAGTTTAGTTAATTGAAATAGGATATCTTTGAAAAAAGGATGTATTATAATGTAAAGTAAGTGGATCTTTATAATAAAAAAAGCTGCAGGATTGATTTCCTACAGCTTTTTGATCATATATTACTTTTTCTCCCAGATGGCATAGAACGTCATGTCACCGGTCACGGTTATCTCTTCTTCCAAATTCTTATATATTTTACCTGAGCCGTCTTTCTTTTCACACCAGCCCACAAGCTCATACCCATCCTTATGGAGCGGTCCCATCATACCCACTTTATATTTGCTGCCCATCTCAGGGTTATGTACATCACTGGTGGCAAACAGCTGATATACGCCGTCCACTTCCATACCTACTTCACCGCCGTTAAAATCAAGATTGATGTTGACCGATCCGCCGGCACTGCCGTTTTCTCCCTGTTCATCATCTCCGCCACCCATAAAAGAAGGTCCTTCGGAATCAATTGATATCTTGATCTTGGAATCGGGACCAAGCTCCGTCTTTAACTTGTCCGCACAGTCATTTAAGTCTATGGGATCGTCCTTGTCAAAGTAAGCACCGGAAACTACAGCGTCTCCATTTCCGGTCACCTTACCGCCCTGATTCTCGAACCAGATACCGGTGTTTCCGTCAAATCTTACGCTGCCGCATGAGAAAATACCGTTAAGTTCGATAGTGCCGTGGTTGATCACTTTGCCGCCCATCATACTTGCGATCTCTCCGCCTTTTTCAATTATGACGGTACTGTCATTATTAATATTACCGCCCTGTGTGGTCCAGAGTTTTCCTCCGTCCTTAACGATAATCTTGCAGCCCTGCGGTATATCTACCGACGCCTGAAGAATACCGCCTTTTTCTAAGGTAATGGTGGCACCGTTAGTTAATACAACACTTGC
>JAIKXA010000142.1 GCA_024684355.1 Lachnospiraceae bacterium | reverse complement strand
ACGGAGCAAGTATCCTGTTTCTCACATATAACAGCATGATTATGACAAACAGAAAGACAATACCCATACACACATTTAAACAGACTAATGTCCCGTATTTTTCTTTGTCCGTATCGGTCTTGTAGTCAAAACGGTATATATCCCCGTTTATGCTCATGACAAAATAGTCGCTTTCACTGTTATAAAAATCTTTTTCTGTCGCTTTCCCATCCATTTTTTCCATGTCCGTTATGTACTTGCATCCGGATATATCGGCCTTTTCTCCGTGTTCTATGGCATATGCTATTCTTTCCGCTTCAACGCGATAAGGGCGACCTTCGTCGCCCTCATTATTATGTATTAAGATCAGATTGGCTGCAACAGTTATGACCGCCATACAGACGACAACTATTACAAGAAGTCTTCGGAAACTCTTCATTTCTTCGCCTTTTCTTCTATACCATTGTTATTTCTCGTATCTGTATCCTACGCCCCACACCGTTATGATGTGTTTGGGATTTTTCGGATCCTCTTCTATCTTTTGTCTCAGCCACTTTATATGTACCGTCAAGGTCTGCTGGTCCGAATCACTGTCTATGCCCCAGATCTTGTTGAAGAGAAAATCCTTATTCATGGTCTTTCCGGCATTATCTGCCAGCAAGCTTAAAAGCTCATATTCCTTCTGGGTCAGTTCAAGTTCTTTTTGGGCCGCTTCAGCATTTCCGTTATTTACCTTAACCGTTCTTTTTAACTTGTCTATCTTTAAGAATCCGTCAGAAAAAGCATCCGTACTGTATCTTCTTGAAAAAACACCCTTGACCTTAACTATCAGGATATCAATATCATAAGGCTTTTCGATATAATCGTCAGCACCCAGCAAAAGCCCCTTCAATTTATCATCTTTCATGTTCTTTGCGCTGACCATGATGATAGGAGTATTTGACGTTTCCCTGATCTTCCTGCATATACCGAAACCGTCAAGATGCGGAAGCATTATATCAAGTATAACCATCTTTGCTCCTGATGATACAAACATATCCATAGCGTCGGCGCCGTCCACGCAGTGCTCAGTGGTATACCCCTCCGCATTCAGGAAATCACACAGGAGCGTTCCCATTTCCATATTATCTTCAACCACTAAAATATCTGCCATATGTTCCCTTACCTTGTATTTCATCTTTTAAATAAATATTACAATTGTCCTCTTATGATGTCAAGCAAGAAAACTCCGCTGCCTTCCACCATACTACTTTTCAAGTTCCTTTATCTGAGGCAGTCGGAGCAGCGTCAAAGCTGTAACTGCCAGCAGTATCCCCGATATGAATATCATGATTGCGGCACCTCTTCCCACTCCTTTTCCCGTAAGAGCACCAAGACCATCCGCTGCCACTCCCGAAACCGAGTATGCCACAACGTAGCCCAGCTGTGAAAGAAAACCTATAAAGCCCCATGCCCTTCCCTGCAGCTCGTCCGGGATGTTGGTCCTTGCCATATAATCCATGCAGTTATTGGCTACCGGAAGCATCGCAAAGAATAAAAAACCGAATATGCAGATAGGGATAACATTTTCTATCAGCGACATCCCTATCATAAATATACCTGCCATGAAAAATGATACCCTCAGCACTTTCGCGTACCCTTTTTTTATACCGAAGATACCGAGTATTAGGGCTGCCGCAAGCATTCCGCAGGCACATACCGACTCAGCTATCCCAAGTGTTTTTGAATCCGCAAAAGATAAGATCATCGGCTCCACAAGTATCTGAAGTATACCCATAAACATGGTGATCGCAGACGAAACCATGATAAGTAAGAATACTCCCTTCCTTCCGTGAACAGCCTGCCAGCCCTCTTTCATACTTGTAAAAAACGGCTGTCTATCTTCGTTACGGTTAGTCTTAACACCCTTTCTTACTATAGCGGTAGCCGTGATGGTAACAAAAAAGGTGCATATATCGATGATAAGTAAAAGGGAAATATCGCTTATAGTAAGCAAAAAACCTGCTATAATCGGTGAAAACAGATATCTTGCACTTCCTGCAAGGGAAACAAGTCCATTAGCCTTTGAAAACTCTTCTTTTGTAAGGATATCCGTGATCGTAGACCGGTATGCGGGCTCCAAAAGTGAAGAAAACACCGCACTTACTGTTACGCCTATACATATCTGCACTAACGTGGCTCCGCCGCCCTGCATACATAACAGGATAAACAATATCCCGAGTCCGGAGAATCCGTCTCCTATCATCATCAGAAGCCTTCTGTCAAAACGGTCGGCAAGTACTCCGGCGGGTACACTTAAAAGCAATGTAGGAAGAAATCCGAGCAGTGTCACAAAAGCCATCCCTGCTGCACTGCCTGTCTCGTTGAATACATATATTCCCAGACCAAAGCTCGTAAGTCCTCCGCCTATGGAAGATATAAGCTCGCCCGACCACATCAGGAGGAACTTTTTGTATCCGTTACTCATCTTATTTCTCCTTGCCAAATTGTGTTTCAAGAAGCCTTCCCACATGGTCTGTTTCAAAGAACATTTTCTTGTTGCAAAGTACTATGATCGCTGCAGCAACCGTAACTACTATTGTTTCAACACATTTTGTTTCAGGAGTCAGAGCTATTTTTTCCTGCATAAAATTAACAAACAGATGGAATATCATACATGCAAGAATAGAACGGTCACTGACGAGGTATACCCATGTGATGATAAATCCGAGCGGAATACCGCTTACAAAGAAATTAACCACATACAAAGGATTTACCATAAGGCCTGCCTGGTAAGTTCCTTCTATAAAAATGAGCGGCAGATGCCAGAGTGACCAGAAAAGTCCGAACAGCATGGATTCCCAGAACCAGTTCATATACTCTCCTATAGAATCCTCGCAGTATCCCTTC
>JAIKXA010000133.1 GCA_024684355.1 Lachnospiraceae bacterium | reverse complement strand
TTGATCAGAAAGTAAGAGATTCCATTTGTGACAAGACAACAGTGCAGTAAATAACAACTAAAAAATGTGCTTGCAGCTAACCGGATTTACTTCTTTGGGTCACGCAGGAACGGCGAAAGCCTCCTGCGAAATAATCCGGTGATATCGCAAGTGTGAGCCACAGCTAATAATGCTTACTTCATCCGGTTAAGATCAGCATTATGATATCGTGGCTCTTTTTTATAAAGGAAAAAAACATGGACAAAATATTTAAAGACTACTTATTTACAAAACACATACTTGTAAGTGAAAAAGGAAATGACGAGAATGCTTTCGAAACGCTGTACAAGATATCCCTTACCGTAATTTTCTATCTGTGTATTAAAGTTTTCTTCAGTACCACCCTGTGCAATATAGTATTCCTTTACTTCATCAATATTAGCGGTTATTCCTTCTTTTTCAGCTACTGCCTGGCAGAATATCGCATACTTGATAGTATCGGAAACTCTTTCTTCTATAGAACTGTCATATTCATCTTCTGTCTGTTTCAATTCTTTTGAAAGATAATCTTCCCAGGATTCATAAGCAGTAGAGCCAAGATATGACTCATAAGCCTGATTATAATAATTCATCTTGGATATTTCATTGGCCTTATAATTACCCTTCATCTGCTT
Source organism: Lachnospiraceae bacterium (assembly GCA_024684355.1). Taxonomy (GTDB): domain Bacteria; phylum Bacillota; class Clostridia; order Lachnospirales; family Lachnospiraceae; genus RUG11977. The sequence continues at coordinate 17,221 of JAIKXA010000133.1, read as the reverse complement.
TAAATATGCGCTGGGGAAGCTCTTGAATGTGCTGTTTTCCACTACATACTTTTCAACATAGGTTATAAGGTTGTTCTTATAATTTGTATCCTTAAGATACTGTCTGTATCCTTCAGCTGTAGTCGCATAATCTGAAAGATATTCCTGTACGAACTCATCAGTAAACTCGGGAGCTACATATATTCCGTTTAATTTAACTGCAAATATAGCATCTTTCCCTGCTAATGCAGCTGTACCATAGTCAGTAGGGAATGTAACTTCCACATCAAATGAATCACCGGGTTTATGTCCTTCAATCTGAGCCTCAAAATCATCAATAAATGAATTTGATCCAAGTGTAAGGTCATATGCGGTACTTGTACCACCGTCAAAAGCTTCTCCGTCTACTGTACCGGCGAAATCAATATTTACCTTATCACCGATTTTAGCAACCAGATCTTCCGATGTACTGATCGCCAAATGGTTATTAAGCTGTGTTTGGATATTCTCCTCTACCTTAGCATCGGGATACTCTATTTCGTTTAAAGGAGCTGTGATATTGTTATAGTCTGTCAATGTAACATAATCACCGGCTTTAACACCCTTGATCATACCGTTATCATCGATCTGTTCTGAATAGTTGTAGTTTGCTTCAACCTTGTTCATCGCCTTGATGACAGCCCATACACAAAGTCCCACAATTGCTAAAACAACTACTGCAATTATCACTTTCGCGATAACTGCCTGCTGTTTTTTCTTTTCGATCTCTGCCTGTCTTGCAAGCTTTCTCTGCTTACTGAGGCTCATACCCTCGTTTTTACTTTCATTTCCCATTTCAGATTTCCTCATGTTTCTAATATTTTGTTGAAAAATCAACTTTTCCAAGTCATTATAATATCAAAAAGTGAAGACTTTGTGAAGAGGTTGTGATTTTTTTTAATCTTCTACTGTTCCTTATTCATTCTTCTGTAATAAGCTTCCAGCTTAGGCCTTGCTGCCTCATAGAAGGGTTTCAGTCTCTCATCGAAATGCTTACCCATGCCCTCCATGATTATGGAATCAGCCTTTTCAAAGGACATGCTCTCTTTATATACACGTTTGCTTACCAATGCATCATATACATCGGCTATAGCCATGATCCTGGCCTCAAGCGGTATATGCTCTTCCTTTAAGCCTTCAGGATATCCGGAGCCGTCCCATCTCTCATGATGGTAATGTGCCACGTTTTCCGCTACGATCCTGAAATCGACATCATCGGTAGCCTTAAGGATCTCTTTAACTATACGGGCTCCTTCGGCTGCATGCTGTTTCATCTTTTCAAACTCTTCGGGTTCAAACCTGCCCGGCTTTCTAAGTATCGCATCATCTACCGCGATCTTACCCAGGTCATGCATAGGTGCAGCCTTTATTATATTCTTACAGAAATCCTCTGACAGATTAAATACATTGTTTTTCTTAATCTCACCTATGATTATCCTTACACATTCACTGGTACGCTTTATATGACCGCCTGTAGAATTGTCCCTGCTTTCAACCATGGTCGCCATACTCATGATCAGGTTGTTATGCATCTCTATGATGTGGTTTGTCTTTCTGTTTACCTGCTCCTGAAGAGAAGTATTAAATTTATTCATCAGGTTGATATATTTCTGGTCCTTCGTATCGTCCGTGATAAAGAATTGATAACCGCGCTTAGTACGTCCGTCTACCAGATAATTGATATCGATCAGGTATATCTTTTCTCCCTTTGTGTAATGGAATTTATCATTTTTTTCATCAGCCCTGAATTTATCCAGCCACGCTACCGCATACTTTTTCATTGTGGGATTATATCTTATGGACCTGTCCACGGTAAGCGTATTTATTTCGGGAAATATCTGTCTGGCAGTCTCATTGCTTCCAAGATAATTATACTTAAAATCAAATGATATAAGTCCGGTATTACCCTTTTCTACCAGTGAATCGATCGCCGAATCAGTCACATCATACAGACACATGTCATGAATGATCTTAAGGAACAATACTTCACTGGCTATATATGCAAGAGGAAGCAGATCAAAATTCTTAATAATAAGCCTGCCTCCGAAGAAACAGAAAAATGATATGGCTTCGGCAGTAAAAAGAAGCTGGGCATTATGTTTTGATACATCTCTTCTCTTAAAGTATGTATAGATCATTACTATAAAACTGGTCAAAAACAGCGCGGTCAGAACTATCCGGTAAACCGTATGCATCGGTCCGTACTCATTCTTGATCAAAAAACCGACTCCGTCTCTTATCTCAAAATCAACGTCTTTATAGAAAAGACCGTTTCTTCCCATAGTAAGAACAAATCCGTAAAGTACAAATATCAGGATAAATACGCCGATCCTCTTAAGTCTGCTTATTGCGACATTACAATGCTCAAGTACACACAATGTCATAAACAGTATATTAAAGCAGGCACCGAGATAAGTTATCTTATTGGCTGTCAGTGCTTCTTCAAGTGTTTTTGAATGATATGTAAGGGCATATCCAAGATTCTGGATCGCTATAAAAGTGAACATCATTGTAAAATGAATATCAAAATGCTTATGCCATATAAAAAGATATATTATGAGCATTACCAAAGATATTGCAAACGTTACATCATAATAAAAAGCGATCATTTTTGTCTCCCAATGATATATGTAATAGTTACACTTTTTTTACCAACAGTTCCACGGTAAATCCGTTATCGTTGTAATACTCCATACCGCCGCCCTGACGTTCCATATAATTCTTAACCAGATAAAGCCCGAGACCATATCCGGTTCTTTCTTTGGCGTTGTTTCCCCTGTAATACTTTTCGGATATAAGCGGCAGATCGCTTTCAGGCACTCCGGGACCTGAATCTTTTACGGTTATCCTCAAGAACTTTATCTTTTTACCGTTTTCATCGGTCATTTCTTCTGTTTCGGTAAAGCTGACATGTATATCGGTACCCGCATACTTATAAGAATTGCCTACGATATTGTCAACCACCTGTTCCATCCTTAGACGGTCCATATATATAAGACATTCAGGAATATGATTATCCAATATGATATTTCCGTATTCCTTAAGACCTTTGAAGTATTCCTCGATAATTGTTGATTCGTACTCTTCCACAGATACTTTTATCTCGTCCATATCGTCAAGAGTAGCCCTGAATACATTTCTGATCAATTCGTTGATCATATCTGCCTTTTTGGTAATAAAACCGATCTTTTCCTCAAAATCTTCCAGTTCTTTAAGCCTTTCGGGAGTACAGCCTTCTTTTTTTCTTTCCGCCTGAAGACTTAATACTTCACAAGTGGCCTGTATGGTAGCAATAGGTGTTTTTAAATCATGACTAAGTTCCGCTACCATTTCTCTTTTTAAGTTTTCCGCTTCTATCTCACGGGCCTTTGATGCTTTAAGCTCTTCGCGCATGATATCAAAGCCTTCGGTAAGATCAACAAATCCGTTGTTCTTATCCATAGGCAGGGGGACATCCAGATTACCCTTTGATATCTCCGTAGCAAATGAAGACAGCTTTAAGATCGGCCTGATCTCTTTGCCGTAAATATATAGAAAAAGGACATAGCCCAGTACAAATACTATTGCCCAGAATACCAGGAATGTGACATACATCTCCTTTTTTACTGCTTCGATGTTGTCATTCATCCCGTTCCATATGTTTTTGTATATCACCAGTTCTTCATCTGTATAAGAAGAAGGTGCGCCCACCAAGATCTCTACCCCACTGTACACGAAATAAGATATAGCAGGGATAAGAAGCATCACGATAGTATATAGTATTACTACGGTTTTAAACTTTTTCATTTATTTGATCTCCAGAATATAACCCGTACCCCAGATAGTCTTTATATATTCCGGAGCATTGGGATCCTTTTCAATCTTTTCCCTGAGTTTTCTTATATGTACATTTAACGTACCGTCCGAATAAAATGCGTCACCCCATACTTCATCAAACAGCACGTCCTTTGTTACGATGGAATTCTTATGCTCATATAAGCATTTCATCAGCATATATTCTTTGGCCTTCAATGCTATCCTGTTTCCCTTTAATACTACAGACATTGTAGCTTCATCGAGATACAGTTCTTTTTCAGGTTCTTTACTTCCTGCTGCGGCAGTTTTCTCTGTCTGCTCCCTGCCGGCAGTCTTTTCCTGTAATTCAGCGATCCTTTTTAGGTTCACTTTAACCTTTGCAAGCAGCACCGAAAGGCTGTACGGTTTTTTAACATAGTCATCACCGCCTATGCTTAATGCCACGAGTACATCATCATCACTCTGACGGGCACTTATAAACAATATGGGAAGCCTGTATGACTCACGCAGTTTTTTGCATACTTCAAATCCCGAGCCGTCCCCGAGGTTGATATCAAGCAGTACTATATCAGCTTCATTTTCTTCAAAAAAAGCATAACAAGACGCAGCACTGTTAACGTACTGTGTCTTTACATCAAACATATTAAAATACTCTGCCGTCATCTTGGCGAGTTCTGTTTCATCATCAACTATCAGGCAATTATAATGCATTTTCATTCTCTCTTATAAATTATACATACAGTCAGATACCGATCAAACATACACTATCAATTATATACTTTTTTTGACTTATTTACAATTGTTTTATAATGTAATAATGTTACATGTAGTAAAAAAGAGACCGGGTAACATGTAAGTCGCCCGGCCTTTTATACGGTCTCTTATAAAGTTTATTTATTCTTCCGTTATCATCTCCACAGGGATAAGGCGTCTTACCTTAAGTCCTGTAAGGAACGAAGTTACAACAGCCACAAAGATTATACCAAAGAAACTAATGAGCATAGCTGATATCGAAATATCAAATTCCGCTTCCTTCATGGCGAACAGTGTAAATGCAGTTCTTGTAAAAAGCCTTCCGGCACCTTCGGATAATACAACTCCGATAAGAGCCCCGATCGTGATTGAAGGTATGTTTGTCAGCATGATCTGAACCATAAGCCCTAAAGAAGTCTGTCCTATAGCCTTGCTGATACCGAAATTCTTCCATTCACGATTGATCTTTGCTCTTATGATAAGTGATTCTACGAAGATAACGATCAGTACGGTAAGTACCAGTATTACCACACATACAGCATTCATTGATACATTTACGGTTTCTACCGTTCCATCCATCTCCTGCTTTAAGTTACCGCATCTGATACTTAAGTCATTGGCATCGGCATACTTGGTAACTTCAGCCTTTATCATGTCAAAGCTTACATTATCCTGTGCCGTGATCTTATAAGTATATACACTTTTGATACTTCCGGGGATCAGCTTCGATGCACCGTCTATCCTCATGTATATCGTACGGCCCATTCTCTCAATTCTCTGATTGATACCGGTTATGATGTAATTATCTTTTGTGTCGGCAAATTCTATTTCTACGACGTCACCGATCTTTAGTCCCATATCCTTTGCGACACCGCTTGTAACCAGGACCTCGTTTTCCTTTTCGGGATATCTTCCCTCGATCATAAAAGTGTTAGTAGTATAATTAAAATCATCTACCGCAAAGGTATATACCATATCCTTTTTGCCGTCAAAATATACAGTGGGTTCAAAACCGATCTCTACTACTACATTTTTTACACCGGGAAGCTTTCTTAAATCCTCGGCAATATCAGTGCCTGAATTGTTTATTACCTGCGCGTCTGCCATCTCAAAACCCAGCATTTTAAGCATTGCTTCGGGATCGTCACCGTAGTTTTCTTTCATTCCGAAGCCTGCAAGGGTAGCGATCATAAGAACCGCACTGATCAATATCATTATAATGTTTCTGCCAAGTCCCCCGAAGGTTTCCTTTAATGATAAGACAAAAGGAACAGGGAGTGCTGTTTTCTCGAATGAAAAGACATTTTTCTTGTAATTATGGGAATTGATACCGCCTCGGAGTGCATCAAGTACACTGATCTTTTTATATATTCTGCTGATAAACCTTGATACCAGAATAACTACCAGCATCATACCTAAAAATGTATATACGTTGACAGGTATGTTGACCGGCTGATTCCATGAAAGACCGAGTACAGAGCTTACGATATTTCCAAATGTCTTAATGGTAAATGTTGATATAAGTATTCCGAGAGCAGATCCTATGGCAGCTACCAGCCCTATCTCTATGGTCAATGCCCATCTGAGCTCTTCTACCGTATATCCTGCAGCTTCCATAATTCCGGTATTCTTCATGTTTCTTTGTATAAAGTTTTTGATACTGAAGGATATTATGATAAGACCGACTACCAGGATAATAGCGGCAAACAGCAGAATTACTGCCATAGCGATCAAGGGTATAAACATTGAACCGCCTTTCAGCATATCCCAGTTGATCAGGAAATATTGTGTATAGTTCTTATCAGGCTCAATTTCACTGTATTTCTTTAAGTTTGCCTTATATACTTCGGCGATATCACTTTCAAGATCATTGGTGGTATAATCTTCTGCAAACCTCGACACGTCTGCCAAGCCCTTATGAGCATTAAATTCTTTGGCTATTCCCGGGTGCGCATTGACCATTTTTTCCATCATGTCCTTATGCATTCCACAGTAAAATGTAGCAATGTTCATTGTGCTGCAGTAATAAGGATCTTCAAGATATCCTGCTACATTTAACGAGTAAATATCATCACCCATCTTTATCTGTATCACATCACCGATATCAAAAGATGACTTCTGGTTATAAGGGAGAAGAATATCGTCTACGTTATGACCGAATTTCGGTAATGTAACCTTCATCTGTCTTTTTACCAGATCAAAATCTTCGACCATAAAGCTGTATGATGAATACTCTTCCTCTTTGGCATTTTTATATTCTACATGTAACTGAATGAGCGGAGTAACTTCATAATCGGTTATAAGACTGTTTTGTGTAAAGGCGGTCTTTGCAGATTCTGTTTCTGCTTCTGTTCTCATATTATACAGTATTACGTGGGAACCGTTAATTTCTTCAAACTTATCGTCAAGTACATGATTGATGCCGATAAGTGCAGATATGCAGTCAACAATGAGCAATGCGGACAAGCATGTGATGATCAGGAATGTGATCATATCCGAACGCTGCTTTTTCATGTTGTTTTTTGCTATAAAAAATAATTTGTACATAATAACCTCACAATATGTTATTGTTACTCCATTCCGCATCGTGGAATGGAGCCGTGTCGCAGGCACATTGGAGTTAACAACAATGTTTTAGGTACTCCATTCTGCTGCGCAGAACGGAGCCGTGTCACACGCTCCAAAGGAGCATGTGACGTTTACCAGCCTTGTACCTGTAAAAACTCCTTCAGCTTCGCATGTCTTTCTTTTGCTTTTTCGATATAAGGATTTGTTTCGTTCTTATAATCGCCTGCGTACTCGCCCAGATCGCATTCTGCGGCGATAGCACCGTCTGCCAGGTAGATCACACGGTTACCGCGTTCTGCGGCTTTTATCGTATGTGTGACCATCACTATGCTCTGACCCTCATTATTTAAGTCTGAAAGGATATCAAGTACATTTAATGTGTTCTGTGAGTTAAGTGCTCCGGTAGGTTCATCTGCAAAAAGTATCTCAGGTTCGTTTATCACGCCTCTTACCACTGCCACTCTCTGCTGCTGTCCGCCTGAAAGCTGTGTAGGAAATTTATTCCAGTCTTTTTCATCTATTTCCACTTTTTTAAGCAGCTTCTTTGCTCTTTCGGCAAGCTCTTTTCTGTCCTTTGCTTTAAGCAGTCCGCATATCATTACATTGTCAAGGGCGCTCATCGAATCATTTAAGTAGTTCTGCTGGAAAACAAATCCTGCGTAATGTCTTCTGAACAATGCCAGCTTATCGTTACTGTATTTTGATATTTCTATGCCGTTCTTCTCATCTTCAACGTAGTATGTTACCATACCGAGCGACGGTCTGTCCATTCCGCTTAAGGAATAAAGAAGTGTACTTTTTCCGGATCCGGAATTTCCCATTACTACCGTAAAGTCTCCTTTGTATATATCCAGGTTTAAGTTCTTCAGTACATGCTGCTGTACCGTTTCGTTTGAAAATGTCTTTGAGAGGTCCTTTGCTTTAAGAATAACTTCTTTTTTCATTATTATCTCCTTAAAAAAAACTTTCATGTGTTCTTGCTGATCTTAATATACAGCATTCCCACATGAAAGTCTTAACCTGTTTCTTCTTTAATCCTTAATTATTCCTTAATAAAGCTTATTAAATTTCTTATATGCTTACTTTTTATAAGCATACAGCGCATCATCCTTAAGTCCGATACCTATCACATCACCTCTGCCTGCATTGCCTTCAAGTATAAGTCTGGCTGCCAGTGTCTCAACGTTCTTTTGTACAAAACGTTTAAGAGGTCTGGCTCCGTATATGGGATCAAAGCCGTTGTCGGTTATAAATGCTTTGGCCTCATCACTTATTTCAACCTTGAGTTCCTTATCCTCAAGTCTGCGGTTGATATCCTTAACAAGCAGATCGATAATGGATGAGATATTGCTCTTGGTAAGAGGCTTGAAGCATATGATCTCGTCAAGACGGTTAAGGAATTCAGGTCTGAATGCTCCCTTAAGCTCATTCATTACCATATTCTCTGCTTCGGGATTGATCTCGCCGTTCTCATTTATACCTTCAAGCAGGAACTGTGAACCGATATTGGATGTCAATATGATTATGGTATTCTTAAAATCTACAGTCTTTCCGAATGAGTCGGTGATACGTCCGTCATCAAGCACCTGCAGAAGGATGTTGAATACATCCGGATGAGCTTTTTCTATCTCATCAAAAAGAACTACACTGTACGGCTTACGTCTTACGGCTTCTGTAAGCTGGCCGCCCTCGTCATATCCTACGTATCCGGGAGGCGCTCCGATGAGCCTTGATACGGAGAACTTCTCCATATACTCACTCATATCGATACGCACTATGTTGCTCTCATCATCAAACAAGCTCTCAGCCAAAGCCTTTGCAAGCTCTGTCTTACCAACACCGGTAGGTCCTAAGAAAAGGAATGAACCGATGGGCTTTGAAGGATCTTTGATGCCTGCCTTTGAACGGATGATGGCTTCCGTTACCTTTTGTACAGCGTCATCCTGTCCGATCACTCTCTTATGGAGCTGTTCATCAAGCTTTAATGTCTTCTGTCTTTCAGTTTCTGAAAGCTTTGATACAGGTATGCCGGTCCATCTGGAGATAATCTTAGCTATCTCATCCTCATCAACGGACTCATGTACCAGTTCATTCTCCCTGCCGCTCTTTTGTGCTTCATATTCCTTTAACTGTTTCTGGAGCTCAGGAAGCTTACCGTATTTAAGCTCTGCGGCTTTTTCGAGGTTGTATTCACGTTCTGCGGCAGCTATATCATGGTTTACCGCATCAATCTCTTCCTTTAAGGAAGTGATCTTATCGACCTCGCTCTTTTCATTTTCCCATTTTGTCTTTAACTGCATGAATTCCTCACGCTGTTTCTGGAGCTCTTCACGCAGATCTTCAAGTCTGTCCTTGCTTAAGGAATCCTCTTCCTTCTTTAATGCAGCTTCTTCTATTTCCAGCTGCATGATCTTACGTCTCTGCTCATCCAGCTCTGCCGGCATGGAATCAAGCTCAGTCTTTATCATGGCACAGGCTTCATCTACCAGATCGATTGCTTTATCGGGCAGGAATCTGTCCGAAATGTACCTGTCTGAAAGAACTGCGGCCGCTACCAGTGCGGAATCCGATATCTTAACGCCGTGGAAAAGCTCATATCTGTCCTTAATACCACGTAATATGGATATGGTATCTTCAACAGTAGGCTGGTCAACCATAACAGGCTGGAAACGACGCTCAAGTGCTGCATCCTTCTCAATATATTTTCTGTGCTCATCAAGAGTCGTGGCACCTATACAATGCAGTTCTCCACGAGCAAGCATGGGTTTGAGCATATTGCCGGCATCCATGGAACCTTCTGATGCTCCGGCTCCGACTATGGTATGTATCTCATCTATAAATAAGATGATCCTGCCATCGGATTTCTTCACTTCATCAAGTACAGCCTTAAGTCTTTCCTCAAACTCGCCTCTGTACTTTGCACCGGCAACCAATGCACCCATATCAAGTGCAAATATAGTCTTATCCTTTAATGTCTCAGGTACGTCCTTTGCAACTATACGCTGTGCCAGTCCTTCTACTACTGCAGTTTTACCGACACCGGGCTCACCTATTAATACTGGATTGTTCTTAGTCTTACGCGAAAGAATACGGATAACGTTTCTTATCTCGCTGTCCCTGCCGATTACAGGGTCGAGCTTGCCGTCTTTTGCCCTTTCAACAAGGTCTGTACCGTATTTCTTTAACGTATCGTATGTAGCCTCGGGATTATCGCTCTGGACCGTCTGATTGCCTCTGACCTGGCTAAGAACCTTAAGAAAGCTTTCCTTGTTTATACCATACTGTTTAAAGAATGCCTTTAGATCTCCTGTAGCTTCCTTGATCAGCCTTAAGAACAGATGCTCTACGGAAACATACGAATCTCCCATAGCCTTAGCTTCGTCCTCGGCACCGGTAAGTACCTGGTTAAGCACCTTACTTACGCCCACCTGGAAATTACCTGACACCTTGACCTTCTTATTGACAAGTGCGGTAAGGCCTGACCTGTATGAGTTAACATCTATTCCCATCCTCTCGATCAGACCGGCTATAAGGCTCTCATCAATAGAAACAAGTGCCAAAGCAAGATGCTCCTGATCTATCTCTGAGTTTCCGTAATCATTTGCCAGCTTTTCACAAAGCTGAATAGTCTCTATGGACTTCTGTGTGAACTTGTTAATATTCATGAAATCACCTTCTTTCGAAATTGGATTATAGAATTTTTCATCCTCTATGGATGTTATATCACTAATTGTTAGCACTGTCAAGTGGTGAGTGCTAATTATTTATAAATATTTTATCTTTTATGTTTTATTGATTATTTTAAATCATTTAATTAAATGGTTTATTACTGTTTTATATTATTAACAATCTTTTTTCTCTTATATATGTGAACCCTATAATTGGCAGGGATATAGTTACCGTTATAAAACCATAAGCGGTCGACAGAAATTCTTCGATAGCAGATACATTGCAGCGAGGCAAAATTCGGTTATCCAAACCGAATTTTGAGCGCAGCCCTAGGATGCCCGGCATCAGGGGAGTTTAAAAAAAGAGCCCTGAAAAATCAGAGCTCTGAAATACTTTATTCAACTGAAATAATATAGTAGTATACCGGCTGATCACCCGCATGAATTTCTACATCCAGGTAATCATACTTTTCAGTGATCATATCAGCTATCTCATTAGCCTCATCCTCGGAAGCGTCAGAACCGAAGTAGATACTGATCAGCTCGCTGTCCTCTTCTACCATGGTATCGATAAGATCAACGGTAACCTGCTTGATATCGGCTCCCGTACTCTTTATCGAGTGATCGTCAAGACCCATGAAATCACCGTTCTTGATCTCAAGACCGTCGATCTTGGTATCTCTTACGGCATATGTAACGGAACCGGTCTTTACATGATCCATAGCTTCCTTCATGGAAGCCTCATTCTCTTCTATAGATCTGCCCGATACAAAGTTAATGACTGCAGCGATACCCTGGGGTATAGTTTTTGAAGGGATAACGATTATATTCTTATCCTTTGTCATTGCCTTTGCCTGATCGGCTGCAAGGATAATATTCTTGTTGTTAGGCAGTATGAAGATGTTCTTTGCGTTAACCTGCTCGATGGCATTAAGCATATCCTCTGTACTGGGATTCATGGTCTGGCCGCCCTCTATAAGGTAATCAACGCCAAGACCCTTGAATATCTCATTTACACCGTCACCTACGGATACGGAGATAAATCCGTTCTCCTTGGGAGGAAGCTCATCCTCAGCCACTGCCTGAGCCTTAACCGCACCGGCCTTTTCTGCTTCAAGACCGAGCTTTTCGTTATGCTCTTCACGCATATTGTCGATCTTAAGCTTTGTAAGCTGACCGAATGTAAGTGCCTTTTGTATAGCAAGTCCGGGATCGTTTGTATGTACGTGAACCTTAACTACCTCATCATCGGCAACACATACTATAGAATCACCTATGGACTCAAGATATGCCTTGAATTCTGTTTCATCAAGCTCTGTGAACTCATTGTCAAGAAGAATGATAAACTCTGTACAATAACCGAACTTAATATCTGATGTTGAGATATTCTCCGTATTGACTACCTTAGTCTCTGTGGGCTTCGGAGCTGTGGGCTGGGGAGTCTTAAGTTCTATCTTCTTACCGCACATAACGGCGAAACCGCCCTTCATTACTTCGAGCAATCCCTGTCCGCCGGAGTCAACAACGCCTGCTTCTTTAAGTACGGGGAGCAGCTCAGGTGTGTACTCCAGTACTTCTGCCATATAAGCTATAACCTTTTCGGCAAATACTGTAAGATCATCTGTAGTACCTACAAGCTCCATAGCCTTTTCAGCACCGCCCTTGGCAACTGTGAGGATCGTACCCTCCTTGGGCTTCATAACTGCCTTATATGCAGTCTCAACAGCCTTTTGGAATGCATTTGCCATGGTCTCGATATCAATTACTTCCACGGTCTTTATAACCTTTGTAAAGCCTCTGAGCAGCTGTGAAAGTATAACGCCCGAATTTCCTCTGGCACCACGGAGCGAACCGCCGGATATAGCCTTTGAGAGTTCCTCCATAGTGGGATTTTCCAGATTGTTTACCTCTGTTACGGCAGACATGATCGTCATTGTCATGTTTGTACCCGTATCACCGTCCGGTACGGGGAAAACATTCAATTCGTTTATTACCTCTTTTTGTGATTCCAGACTCGCAGCAGCACCAATGAACATCTTTTTTAAGAGTCCGGCATCTATGCTTTTTAACGACACTTTAAAGTTCCTCCAAATTAATCTATTACTCTGACACCTTCAACAAATATATTTATCTTCTCAACGCTGAGGCCTGTAAACTCCTCAACCTTATATTTAACTGTCTCAAGAAGGTTATCACAAACAGAAGGTATATTCACACCATAAGAAACAATAATATGAATGTCAATCTTTATCTTGTTGTCTTCTACCTTAGCGGATACGCCGTTACTTAAGTTTTCTCTCTTTAAAAGCTTGGCAAGACCGTCACGCATATTTTTTGATGCCATGCCGACTATACCGAAACACTCAACTGCTGAGGCACCGGCACATTTTTCAATAACATCAGTAGATATCATTACCTCACCGAGCCCTGTATCATAGCCACCTTCCATAAACACCATCCTTTCCGACTGCCGTCACATTTCATGTGATGACAATTACTGCGATATTATACTATATCAGTTTCAAAAAGGCAAATCATTTTTTGTAACAATTATTTTACAATTTCGTTAACACGTATTATTTCTCTTCTTTTACGTCTAACCCTGTTGATATGCCTTTCAAATTCACCGCTGTCAATAAGCTCAGAGATCACATATTGTTCCGGTGTAGGTACCGTGCATGCACAGTAACTCATCTTTTCGTTAAATACCGGCACAAGGTTCTCCGGGAGCACCATATATGCTGTCCTGATAAAAGCCCCAATAGTCTTAGTAAAGGTATTTACATAAATAACGTTTTTACCGTGATTCAAGTAAAACACCGTTTCCTCGGGACGTCTTGAAGGAGAAAACTCCGATTCAAAATCATCCTCTATGATTATCGCGTTTTTCTCATTACACCATTTAAGATACTCGTGCTTTTTTGATGCCGAAGCGGTTACACCGCTCGGATAACTGCGGTAAGGAGTGATATGCAATACATTCACGTCCGATTTCCACAATGCATCGCTCTCTATTCCCTCATTCCCGAGATTAAGCATTCTGCATCTCACACCCTCGGATTTGTATACATATCCGATCTTTTCATATGACGGATTCTCTATGCCGTAGGTTAATTCACGCCCGAGCACCTTTACTATCATACTGTACAGGTACTCTGCACCGGATCCGATTATTATCCTGTTGTGATCGACATCTATCCTGCGGCTTCTCCTAAGGTATGCCGCCAGAGTTTTTCTGAAATGCTCAGTCCCAAAACCGGGTGACCTTACGGTCAATTCATCTCCGTATGTGGAAAGAACTCTCCTCATCATACGAGCATACTGCGAAAAAGATAATTCGTAATCGTCAAATTTGTTTATATAACCGGCCGATAATGCCGTATTGCCTGTATTTTTAGATCTGACGTATGAATTTTTAGCGTTTTCTTCATTAAATCCGGCACCTGCAACATCAAAGAAACTGTCCGGTGAATAGATTACAAAATAACCTTTCTTTTCAATAGGAAGAATGTAACCTTCTTCAGCCAGAAGCTCGTAAGCATGCTCCGTGGTAATAACACTTACGCCGTATTCATCCGAAATATTTCTTTTTGAAGGAAGCTTGCTGTTTTTCGGATATACACCCGAAACAATATCTTCTCTTATTCTTTCATATATCGAAAGATATTTGTTCTTATTTTTTTTCACAGTATCACCACCTATAAAACTATAGTTCCCATAATCATACTTTATAGTAAAACTGCTGTTTTATCAAGTTAATTTTTTATTATCTGAATTTATTTCCTAAACAAATATTTTTATTAAAAATTTATGGACTTATCCGAATTTTTCTGTTATAATCTTGCTACTATCGTCGGGCGCTGTAATTTTGCACCCGACTAAAAAAACAGGAGGAACCGCATGAATATTTTAAAACAGGTACGCAGCTACGCTGATGAGAAACAAGCCGTCTGCATACAAAACGATTCCATCCCGAAGGAATTATTTGCACAGTATGGCGTAAACCGTGGGTTAAGAGATCTGCACGGCAACGGAGTATTGACCGGACTTACCAACATTTCCGAAGTCATTTCATCCAAGATGGTAAACGGAGAAAAGGTACAGATTCCCGGACAGCTCTGGTACAGAGGTTACAAGATTGAAAAGCTGATAGACAGCCTCGGTGATTCACTCGGATTTGAGAAGATCGCATATCTTTTACTTATGGGTGTAATGCCCACAGCCGAGGAAGAGGCAGAATTCAAAGCATTGATCGGCGGATGCCGCATCCTTCCCACCAACTTTACCCGTGACGTAATAATGAAAGCGCCTTCTTATGATATAATGAACTCCATGACCAGGAGTATTCTCACACTTGCATCATATGATGATAAGGCACTTGACACATCCGTAAGCAATTCCCTGCGCCAGTGTATACAGCTGATCAGTGAATTCCCCATGCTTGCGGTATATGCTTATAACGCGTACATTCATTATGAAAAGAATGCCAGCATGATCATCCATCATCCGGACCCTACACTTTCTACAGCAGAAAATCTGCTGATGCTGTTAAGGCCGGATAAGAAGTTTACAGCTACAGAAGCGAAAGTACTTGATACTGCTCTCATACTTCATATGGAACATGGCGGCGGAAACAATTCAACCTTTACAACCAGAGTTGTTACTTCATCGGGTGCAGATACATATTCTACCATAGCTGCTGCTATGTCATCACTTAAAGGACCTAAACATGGCGGCGCCAACATCAAGGTTATGGATATGATGGCAGACATCCGTAAGCATGTAAAAGACTATGCCGATAAGGATGCCATCACAGCATACCTGCAAAAGATAGTCGACAAGGAAGCTTTTGATAAGAAGGGTCTTATATATGGTATGGGACATGCAATCTATTCCGTATCCGACCCGAGAGAAAAAGCATTCAGAAAGTTTGTAGAACAGCTGGCTAAGGAAAAAGGCATGGAAAACGATCTTCTTCTCTATAATAATATAGAAGAAATAGCTCCCGTCATCATAGCCCAAAAGAGAAAGATATATAAGGGCGTCAGCCCCAACGTGGACTTCTACAGCGGCTTCATATATAAGATGCTCGGTATCCCCGAGGAATTATATACGGCTGTATTTGCCATAGCCAGGATAGTCGGTTGGAGTGCCCATCGTATCGAAGAGCTCATCGGTGCCGACAAGATCATCAGACCGGCATACATGAGTGTTATGAAAGAGCTTGACTGATTTAGCCTTCCCCTTGAGGGCTGATCGAACCACAAAGTGGTTATGACAGATCGAGCCACGCAGTGGCTATGACTGATCGAGCCACGGAGTGGCTTGATGCCGTCCCGGCGAGGGATGCCGTCCCGGCGAGGGATGCCCGTCTGGCGAAGACAAGGTGTCGCCGTTAGGCGACGAATGAGGTGTATTATGTCATCCTGAGCGTATGCGAAGGATCTTAAAAAATAGAGGCATTTGAGTATTAACCCAAATGCCTCTGATTTTTTCTGTTATTCTATTCTCAACCTTCTATCCAGTTCCTTTGATTTTTCAATCACAGAACCGTCCCTCTGATTGAAGTCTCCTTATCTTATTTAAAAGGATTCTCTGTAGGATAAGGAAGTGATGCAGGCTGATTGTAGTTGATATCCTCGATCGGAACTCCGATGTACTTGAATACTTCGTAGAGTGCCTTTCCGTGATGACCGAATGTAACAGCACCATGATGAGGATAATTCTTCTCAATGAGCACGTGACGATAGAAACGTCCCATTTCTTTGATAGCGAATACACCGATGCCACCGAATGACCTGGTAGCTACAGGAAGTACTTCACCTTCTGCAACGTATGCTCTGATCTTAGCATCAGCTGTTGACTGAAGTCTGAAGAATGTGATATCACCGGGCATGATGTCGCCTTCAAGAGTACCGTTGGTAACTTCGATAGGAAGTGCTCTTGCCATGATCATCTGGTACTTCATCTCATGGAATGCAAGCTTCTTTGAGCAGGTATTTCCACAATGGAATCCCATGAATGTATCGGTATGCTTGTAATCAAACTTGCCTTCGATAGACTCCTTGTACATATCCTTAGGTACTGAGTTGTTGATATCAAGAAGTGTAACAATATCATCTGATACAGCGGTACCGATGAACTCTGATAAACATCCGTAGATATCTACTTCACAAGATACGGGGATACCGCGTCCTGTTAAACGTGAGTTAACATAGCAGGGAACGAATCCGAACTGAGTCTGGAATGCAGGCCAGCACTTTCCGGCGATTGCTACATACTCTCTGTAACCCTTATGAGCATCGATCCAGTCAAGAAGTGTTAACTCATACTGAGCAAGCTTAGCAAGTACTTCGGGCTTCTTGTTGCCTGCGCCGAGTTCTGCTTCCATATCCTTAACAACCTCAGGAATACGAGCA
>JAIKXA010000103.1 GCA_024684355.1 Lachnospiraceae bacterium | reverse complement strand
TAAACAAGACGTGCCTTGACATCCTTATCAACTCCGTAGTACTTATCGGACTTCTCATACTTATTTACAAGCTCATATATAAGGTCAAAACCGTCGCATGCGATATAAGACTCAAATGCCTTCTTCTCGCCTATAAGGTTTTCGGGCTCAGGGAGCTCTGCATCGGTCCAGTTTACATAGTAGCTGGTAACCTTACCGGTGGTCGCCTCAACAGCACCGCTTATATAGTTTGCACTGAAGGGGATTCCCTTATAAAATCTACCGTACGTGTATGAATATCCGCCAACCTTGTCATAATCCTTATTATAGTCACTGTAGTAAATGGTAACCGTACGGTTATATTCATTTGTCTTCTTTACGTATTCAGCCTTTTCCTTGTCAGTT
Organism: Lachnospiraceae bacterium; assembly: GCA_024684355.1. Classification (GTDB taxonomy): domain Bacteria; phylum Bacillota; class Clostridia; order Lachnospirales; family Lachnospiraceae; genus RUG11977. The sequence continues at coordinate 9,079 of JAIKXA010000103.1, read as the reverse complement.
TCCTTAATAAATTCCATAAAGAGCTTCTGGCACTGGCTGCTTGTGAAGTTAGCCACGAACTTGTCGCTGCCCTCGTTGGTGTAATCGTAATAGTCCTTTGTGGTAGCCGAGAAACGGATAAGTTTTCCTGTCTTAGCATTAATCTGTGCAGAAGCTGATGCCCTGTAATAATCACGGTAGTTATAATCCTTTGAATAATCTACGGGGCGGTCATCCGAAAGTGATAAGTTCCAGTAATACTCGCCGTCATTGTTGTAAAGCCTGCTGGTAACCTTATTGAGGTTGGGATCGATATAAAGTCTCTTGTTGTTCTTTATAAGGTTAACTGCCTGTTCAGCGGTAATGATATCCTTAATATCTCCAATCTTCTTGATCTCGGCATCTGAAAGCCTTACTGATTTTCCGTTATATGAATATGAATCCTCTGAGTTTTCGGCAGCAGACAGTTCCGCATCATTGAAGCCTTCATCGAAATCTGTACCGCTACCCCAATAATTCTTCTCTAAATATGCCTTACCGTTCTTAGCGTCGATAGCTATGTAGGTCCTGTCAGGATTGTATGCTAAGAATACCTTCTCTTTGCCATCCTTGTCATAGGTAAGTCTGTACTCAAGCTGCATTCCGACCTTTTCGCCTGCTAAGCTAGCTGCCGCTTCCTTGGTGATAGGGTTTGTCACCTTAGGGATCGATACTTCGAAGTTCCAGTTAAGCGAATAGCTCATAACCTTGGCATTAAAAGCATCCATAGTGATGGATACGGAGTTGTCGTTCATATCGATACCGTTCTCGATACGGACAAAGCCGAAGCTGTAACGCTTATTGTATGCGGAATAGCTGCATCTCTTAAGATCGAGCTTACCCTTTAACTTGGGCTCAACCTGATAAATCCATTCCTCTGCCTTAGGTAAAAGCTCCTCACCGATATAGGTGGGGATCATACCTTCTGTTTCCGAGGTGCCGGAATAATCGTATCTGCTATAACTGAATATTCTGCCGTTTGCATCCGCATTGACGTTGATCCTCTCGGAACCGTCCTCGGTGCTCCAGTTAAAATAATATCTTCCTTCACCGGTGTACTCATTGAAGCTGTAATCAAACTCGGAAAACTCATCCGGTATGTCAAGCTTGCCTTTTACAGCTATAAGTACCTCCTTCATCTTTTCTTCTGTAAGTGCATATTCAGCCTCTACCGGTGTAAAACCTGCAAATGCTGAAAATGCAAGTACACATGCTAATAATACTGCTAAAAACCTCTTCATAGTTTTTGCTCCTTTCATTTTCGATCAGTGAGACGTAGTCCCGGCTCTTTAACTGTTCTTATATTCCTTAGACGATGGAAATATAATGTGGGTTCCAAAAATTTTATACCCGATTTTTACCCGATTTTTACCCATTTTATGCTTATTTTGCATACTTTGACCTTTTTAAAACTCTGAACCGCCTGATGCTTTTATGTCATTTTTTACCCGTCAGGTAGTACACCGCAAGTGCCGTTCTGTGTGACAGATCTTCCTTGGACAGGATATTTGTAATATAGTTCTTAACCGTACCTTCCGATATGTAGAGTTTTTCTGATATCTGCTTGTTGGAGAGCCCGTCCGCTACCGCTTTTATTATATCAAGCTCACGCTCTGTATACCCGGAAGCATCAAACCCGGAAGCCCCGTTTTCAGCCTTAGAACCGCCCCCGGTACTAAAATCGGTCAATGTCCCGAGCATCTTTTCCTCCACAACACTTATGCCGCTGTACACGGACTTTATCATCTGTTTAAGTCTGTCCGGAGTATGATTTTTTATCAGATAGCCCTTTGCTCCGTTCTTAAGAGCCTGCTTTACCAGGTCATCATCATCAAATGTGGTAAGTATCAGGACTTTACCCAGATTTTTCTCCACTATACATTTGGTAGCCTCTATCCCATCCATGACAGGCATCTGGATATCCATTAAGAAAACATCGGGTGCATTTTTTTCTGCCAGTTCAATGGCTTCTTTTCCATTGGCAGCGCACCCTATAACCTCAAACTCATCATCCACATCCAGGATGATCTTCATACCATCCCTAACGAAATCACTGTCGTCCGCTATTATAACTTTTATCTTATCCATACTTCCCTCACTTCTATTCTTCCGCACACGTTGAAACGGGTTTACAGTCTGTATTCCGTTCCCGATGTGTTAATTTCGTCCAAAGTCGGGCTCGGGATTTTTCCGCCACCCGCTGTTCGCCCCGCGCAGACTTTTTGCGTATAGCGAGCCGATCTTGCTCGCTGCAAAAACGTCTGACGGATTTTGCGTATTTACATATACTAAAACTATGCAACACACAATAACCAGTCAGAGTCCTCGCAAAATCCGCCCCTGCGGTGTGGCGGAATAATCCCAAGTCCGACCGGCAGCCTCACATCGGTAACAGCATATTGACGGTAAAGCCGCTTTCCGTCTCAAAACTTATGGTGCCGCCGGCTCCTCTTACCCTGCTGCGCATACCGGATATGCCCATTCCGTCTTTAAGCTGTTTACATCCTATACCATTATCAGATATCCCGCATCGTACCATTTTGTTCATTACGACTATCTCAACATTTATCCTGGTACACTTCGAGTATTTCATAGCATTGGTAACTGCCTCAAAAGCGTTATCGAGTATGATCTCCCAATGGCTTTCCGGGATAAGGGATATTTCTCCTGATGTTGATAATTCCATCTCCACGCCTTTGTCGTTACAGTCCTCGCATAATTTATACAGCTGCAGCATGGACTGTTCTTTCTTTTCCGGCCTTTCTTTTCTTAGGATCGCCCTTATCTCATCCATTCCGCCGCGCATCTGGTCGATCACACCCTGCAGCATGGCTTTTGACTTCTCCGGGTCCTTATCGAGAATTACTTTTATGGCTTCCATCTGATATATCGAACCATTTATATTGTGTCCCAATTTATCATGCAGAGTCTGCGCCAGCCTGGAACGTCCTTCGAGAAGTTTATTTTCCGCCAAGAGCATATTTTTCCTTATTTCCGCTTTGCTTTCCGCGTCCTTCAGATAAATGTCTTTTTTAAGATCCTGCTCTATGATCGTATCCTTCATCATCTGCTCTTTATATCCTGATACGATATGATAGTGCTGTATATAGCAGACTGCAAGCAGCGTCACTACCATTACCTGCATCCCAGTACCATAAGGATTGGGGGCAAATGCGGCAAAGACAATAAATAAGTACCACTTAATCGAAGCCTTTATCTCGCTAAGCACCTCAAATGCGAGGAAAAAGGCAAGCAGTAAAAAGCCCCTGCCTCCAAAATAAATAAGGAGCCCGGTTAAGATCACGCCAACCGCATATGCGGGTATCTTCCATAATCCGGGCAAAAGCTCCTTTACCAACATACTGCTGATAAAAAACAGACCAAGCAGGAGTATCGGTAATGATACCCCTGCCTCACTGCTGCTTATTATACTTATGGCGCCGAATGCGAACAGGAACCCCAACCGCACTGCCGTAAAATAGTTATTACGTATTTTATTTGTCATTTCGATCTTCCAAGCCCATTGTCAAGTTATGCTTCGGCCTTCTTCATCTTGAGTCCGAGCCCGCCGAGGCTTACAACCAAAGTCAGATATGCTGCTACTATACATAATAACATAATATATGCCGAGTTGTCACCTACAAATATCATTTCCACACCTTCCACAAACCATTTCTGAGGCATGATCCCGGAAATGACCTTAATAAGTTTTGTGGTCGCGTTAAGAGGGAAGTAGAGTCCCGAAAGAAGTGAAGAAAGCGACCATATGGTAAATGCCACAACGTTGGCTGTCATAACATCCTCAAACAGTATTCCCAAAAGAAGGCTTATGGAGCAGAATATAAGTCCCAAAAAGAAAGTGAGAAGCAGTATCTGTCCGCGGGCCATACCGAGTTTTTCTTCCTCAATGAACATTATACCTATACCGAGTACGAAGGTAAGTATAACGGATACTATCACACCTGTTAAGAATTTTGCAAGGAAATATGTGAAGCTGCCTGCATTTGTCAGTTTGATCCTGGTAAGTACCTGTTCCTTCTGCTCCTGTATAACCGTATGTGCTACGAATATACCGCAGAACATAAATCCCAAAGTAAGGAAAGCAAATACATATCCCATACGTGTCTTTTGATTATTCTGATCCTTGGTAAGTGCTCTTTCATCAGGATTCTGAAGTGTTACCACTTCCTTCTCTGCTTTTACGCCACCTGCTGCATTAAGCATTTCCATGGTTTTTCCCGGATCACCACTTGACACAGTGGCTGCTGTAATCATAAATCCGGCTATATTCCCGGCTTCAGTCTCAAACATCTCACATCTTCCGTCATCAGAAAGAATATCTATCTCAAATGCTTCCGTGCTGTTTCCAGCAAGCATCTTTTGGTCAAAATCAGCCTTTAAGTAAATAGCCGCCGTCATACGGTCTTCAATGCCATCGCTCTTAAGCTTTTCCCTAAATGCTGCTTCATCCATATCTGCTGCCTTGGCTCTTAAGAGCTTAAACATACCGTTATCGGCAAGACTTTTTAAGAAATACTCCGAAAGCTCGCTGCCTGATGCGTCGTACACTTTTATTATCAGCATACCGTTTCCGTTGTTATAATATGCCACTTTCTCGTCTGTGCTCTCAAGTTCCAAAAGATTATCATTACCAAGACCTGCTAAGAAATATGTGCTGTCAGCCACTTTTATATTCAGCATGATAACAGACAGCATCGGTGTAACTATCAGAAAGAACCAGAATCCTTTATTTCTTAAAAGAAGTTTCAGTGTTGTTTTTAATATGGTCTTCATTTTCTTCCCATCCTTCTTAATTTACTGGCTAAAACGGATATTGCGGAACATACGGCTACAATACCTGTCAGATATAATAATGCGCTAAATATGTAATCGCTCTTGCCCTGTACCAGGATCTCGATCAATGCCCTGTTTTCATGATATATAGGAGATATTTTCTTTAAACTCTCCGGAAGTGATGAAAACATATATGTTTCAAAGCTACCGCCGATAAATCCCCATACCCATACAATACTGAACGACAGGATTATGGTCAGGACCATGCTGTCGGTTATGGTATAAAGCATGATGCCGAATGCTGTGGCCGCCATAACGGAAACTGTGACTATAAGAGCTGAAAGAAATACATTGCCCCAGTGCACACCAAGCATCAGTGAAGATATGACCGCTGAAGCTGCGATCCCGGCAAGCACTGCTGCAGAAAGTGATATAAATCTTGCAAGATATAGTTTAAACTCGCTTACTCCCGAAACTGTAAATTTATTTCTGATCCTGTATTTCTTCTCATTCGAGAAAAGAGCTGCCGCACATACTATCGCGCACCATCCGAAGTATATTATCTCTATGATCCCGTAATAGTCTGTCGAATCGACCGGAGGTATAAAATCTGCTTTATTTACGGTTATATCCGCTGCTTTGGCTGTATTTTGTCCCAAAGCCATCCGGTTATAGAATATCGAAATAATACCTTCCGTTATCTTTCCCTGAATACTGTAATCTTCTTTTTCATATATCCTGTATTTCTCATCGCCGAAATCTATAAAACAAGCCAATTCCTTTTTATTTACTGCTTCTTCTATATCTCCCGCAGGATATTCTGAAAAGGTGATATCATTGTTCTCGCTCATCTTTTCAAGAGCTTCCTTGATGTATACGCCTGTTTGTTCACCGGATATCCTGTATCCGACTGTAAATGTCCCTACATCTTCATATTTCTCCATCAGAGTCGAGAATGCACTTATAAGAACTGCCGATACCAGGATCGGAGCAAGCACAAAGGCCAGGATGTTGATGCTGCTCCTTGTCATCAGCTTTATATTATTTTTTATTAAATATCTGATCATTTTATCTGTCTCCTAACTGCTTTTACGGCTTCCCCTCTTAATAGTCCCTCAGCTTCTTTCCCGTAAGTGTCAGGAATACCTCCTCCAAAGAGATGCTTTCCGTATCGTCAACCACCAGTTTCTTAAGCTCTTCACTCGTACCGCAGGCGATGATCTTGCCATTATCCATGATAGCTATCTTGGTACATATGGCTTCAACCTCTTCCATGTAGTGGCTGGTATAAATGACTGTCGTGCCGTTTTTATTTGATTCCTTGATCTTATCCAATATAAAGTTTCTTGACTGGGGATCGATGCCTACTGTAGGTTCATCGAATATCAGGAGATCCGGATGATGGCCTATCGCACAGGCTATGTTAAGTCTCCTCTTCATACCGCCCGAAAAATTCTTGGCGTAGTCATTCTTTCTTTCGCTAAGTCCGACATATTCAAGTGACTCCTCGATAGCTTTCTTCAGCTCATTCCCTTTTATACCGTAAAGTGAAGTAAACAGCTCCACATTTTCCCATGCCTTCAAGTTTCCATGTATTGCAAGTTCCTGAGGGATGAAACCGACTTTCCCGAGCAGCTCTTTTCTGTTCTTTTTAAAATCCTTTCCCATAAACTCTATGCTTCCCAAAGTCGGACGTACTATATCACATATCATGTTCATGGTCGTGCTCTTTCCTGCACCGTTGGGCCCTAACAGTCCGAAAATCTCGCCCTTCTTTATTTCAATATTCAAGTTGTCAACTACTACCTTGTTATCATATTTTTTTGTAAGATCGATAGTTCTTAAAATGGTTTCCATGTTGTTTTCCTTTCCGGTTTTTTATATTCTTTTGTATTTCGCTCTTTCGATGGTATCACTATATCACCTTGATGCAAGCTTTTGTAGTGAAAAAAGATATATCTTTGACATGACTAAAGTCATATTTGACGGGCAGGCTTTACTTAAGGGCATTCGCGTGTCGCAATAAAAAGATAACCGGAGGGACCAAACCCTCCGGTTGTTTTGCTTTATGTTATGATTTATGCTCTTGCTCTGTTTGCGATAGCTTTGATGATACATGTAATGATAAGTAGCAACAAGCCTCCACCGAATGCTATACCGCCGACTATCAGCATCATATCTGCCATAGGCATACCAAGTACTTTAAGTACATTGGAATCCGGTATATCCAGTATGAACTTGAATGCTGCAGCTGCCCCTGCTGTGAAAATGCCTGCGATCATAGCAGAGATGCCTACACCCTTGCCTGTAAGCGATTCATATCCGATATTGCCTATAAGCATCAGAATTATAAATAAAGCCGCAAGTCCGGGAGCGATCCACTTTACAACGGGAACCAGCTTGATATACTTTGATATATCAAAATCCATTCCGGTTTCTTCGGAGATGAAGTTCATATCGATCTTGTCGGTTCCGAGGGAATCAAATGCATCGTCGATCTGATCTCCGTATTCTTCCTCAAAGTTTTCGATATCCTCCATGGTGATATCTTTTAGTTCCTCATATTCATCTCCAAGCCCCTGAAGATCTTTATAGATAGCTTTCTTATTCTTCTTAACATAATCGATGATGGTTTTTTTAGATATACCGTCAGGTTCTTCACCGTTAAGTACCGATTCAGCCATATCTGCGAGATTGCCACTTACGAATTCCTTGACCGTAGGTGTATCCAAGATGGCTTCAAGCTGTTCGGAAGGAATATCAAATTCTTTCGCGATGTCTATATCCGCTTTATCCTCGATCACTTCTACAAGGCTTAATTCTTCGCCGTCGGAATCAAATACCATCTGTGAAATATCGGTTTTCTTTAATGCTTCGGTTAGGTTATCCTTGTTAATGGTCTTTAATGCAGAATATTCAACTATACATACTGTAAAGAATATGATAAGGAACAAACTTAAGAAGATGGTAAGTATCACCCTGCCTGCACCTGCTTTTTTCTTGGGTGGTTTGGGCTGTGCCTGTGCTTCATTTGAATAATAGCCCTGCTGGGGAGCTGCCTGCTGATGGTACTGGCCCTGTTGAGGTGCATACTGCTGGGGCTGAGCGGGCTGCTGATACTGGCCCTGCTGAGGTGCGTACTGCTGGGGCTGCGTGGGCTGCTGATACTGGCCCTGCTGAGGTGCGTACTGTTGGGGCTGTACGGCCTGCTGGTACTGGCCCTGCTGAGGGGTGTACTGCTGGGGCTGAGCGGGCTGCTGATACTGACCCTGCTGAGGTACATATTGCTGAGGTGCGGGTTCTGCTGCCTTTGCCTGAGCTTCTGATATCAGCTCTGCTGCTACGGCAGACACGGCTGCCACTCCTTCTGCGGGTGCTGCAGATGATCCTTCTGCTTTCCCGGCTTCTTCTGTTATATTCTCTGCTGCCTGTTCTGCAGTTGTTTCAGCTTGTGCAACAGTCTCTTCGACCTGGATTTCTGCTGTTTCTGCGACATTGTTGATTTCTTCCCCGGCTATAGCTGCTTCAGCAGCTTCCTCCGCTGTCACGTTTTCAGCCTTCATCTCTACCTCTGATATTGTTTCGTTTGCAGCTTCTACTGCAGTCTCTGCTGTATTTTCCACTGTCTCTGCCACATCCTGTACTGTTTCAACTGCTGCAGCTTCCACTGCGGGAGCGGCTTCCTGCACTGCCTCAACTGCTGCGGTTTCCACTGCAGGAGCAGTTTCCTGTACTGCTTCTGCAACATTTTCTACCACTGCTGCAGCTGCCGGTACTTTTAGAGGACTTCCGCATTCCCTGCAGAAATTACTGTTGTCATTGTTTTGTGCACCACAATTACGACAAAACATAACTACACCCCTTTCTATGTATTAATTCTGTTTTCTGTATCATTGTCCGACTTCTGTCAAGATATCTTAATTTTATTATTTTTTAAGTATATAGTCAATACAAAAATGTGAAAATTTCTTCTATACTTTTATCAAAAAAAGGACCGTGTTTTTAAAACACAGCCCTTGTTGTTATTCATGTAAAGTTATCATCTGACTATTATAATCTTTCTAGGACACTTCTCTGCACACTTACCGCAGCCGATACACTTCTTGTAATCGATATGTGCAAGATTGTTCTCAACGGTGATGGCACCTGCCTCACACTGCTTAGCGCAGATACCGATAAATGTACCGGCTGCGGCGTATGTATCAAAACCTGTCCTAACCACGTGATCGAGCTCCGTCCCGTTACTTCAAAGTATGCGGTAGGATGT
>JAIKXA010000030.1 GCA_024684355.1 Lachnospiraceae bacterium | reverse complement strand
GTGAACTCAAGGAAGAACTTAGCGATATCAACCATACAGTTATCTTCGTCCATAACGATAAGTCCGCCTGAACCCATCATGGAACCGATAGCGATAAGGTTATCATAGTCGATCGGAACATCGAGATGCTGTGCAGGGATACATCCGCCTGAAGGTCCACCTGTCTGAGCAGCCTTGAACTTCTTGCCGTTAGGGATGCCGCCGCCGATCTCTTCAACGATCTCACGAAGAGTTGTTCCCATAGGAACCTCAACAAGACCGGTGTTCTTGATCTTTCCGCCGAGAGCGAATACCTTGGTACCCTTTGACTTCTCTGTACCCATGGATGCAAACCACTCAGCGCCGTTAAGGATGATCTGTGCTACGTTAGCATAGGTCTCAACGTTGTTAAGAATGGTAGGTCTCTCAAACAGACCCTTAACTGCAGGGAAAGGAGGACGGGGACGAGGCTCACCACGATTGCCCTCGATAGAGGTCATAAGTGCTGTTTCCTCACCACATACGAATGCACCTGCACCAAGTCTTAACTCTATATCAAAATCAAATCCTGTTCCGAAAATGTCTTTTCCGAGTAAGCCGTACTCTCTTGCCTGTCCGATAGCGATGTTCAGACGCTGTACAGCAATAGGGTACTCTGCACGTACGTAGATGTAGCCCTGTGAAGCACCGATAGCGTAACCTGCGATAGCCATAGCCTCAAGTACTGCATGAGGATCGCCTTCAAGAACTGAACGATCCATGAATGCACCGGGGTCACCCTCGTCAGCGTTACAGCAAACATACTTCTGTCCGCCGTCCTGAACAAGGTTACGAGCTAACTGCCACTTTCTTCCTGTAGGGAAGCCTGCGCCACCACGTCCGCGAAGACCGGAATCAAGGATAACCTGGATAACTTCATCGGGAGTCATGCTGGTAAGTACCTTACCAAGTGCCTCATATCCACGGGTACCGATATACTCATCGATATTCTCGGGATTGATAACACCACAGTTACGAAGAGCGATACGATGCTGCTTCTTGTAGAAATCTGTCTCTGCAAGGGACTTGATACCTTCATCGGTAACTGTCTCCTCGTATACGAGACGCTTAACAACTCTACCCTTTACTAAGTGCTCTGAAACGATCTCAGGGATATCCTCATCCTTAACCATCGAATAGAAAACAGCCTCAGGGTAAACGATCATGATAGGACCTAATGCGCAAAGTCCGTGACAGCCGGTCTGAACTACTGATACTTCTTTGTCAAGACCTGCTTTTGCGATCTCAGTGCGCAGTGTTTCCATAATCTTCTGACTTCCAGAGGAAGTACAGCCGGTTCCACCGCATACTAATACATGTGAACGATACATTTTATACCTCCTCTGTGATTATAAAGTAGTAGAATTTAAAGTATATTCTTTAATAGGTGCTCCACCGTTTAAGTGACGGTTAACAACCTCTAATGCCTTATCAGGTGTCATCTTAACGTATGTAACCTTTTCCTTACCAGGCTCATAGACCTCAACTATGGGCTCATACTGGCAAAGACCGATGCAGCCTGTCTGTGTAACTGTAACCTTGTCGAGCTTCTTCTCTGCTACTGCCTCAGCCAAAGTGTTCAGTACAGGACGAGCGCCGCTGGCGATACCGCAGGTAGCCATACCGACAACAACTCTTGTCTGGTCGCTGTCCTCGTTACGAAGTGCAACGGAACCCTGCATTTTTTCTCTTATTGCCTTTAATTCTTCAAGAGACTTCATTTTGTTCCTCCTTATTGTACTTTTATGGTACTGTAATAATTTGATCAGTCATGGTAAATACAGCCGGTCAGAATTCCTGTCCGTTATTTACCTCATTGGTGTTCTCCTTTAAAAAATCCCTGATATATGCGGATACCTCAGGTTCGTTAAACGAAACATCGGCTCCGAGTACCTCTTTAAACTCTCTGGTATCAAGTGTAAACTCATCATCGTCAACCTTGTATCTGTATACCAGATCCATATCCCCGCTCTGGGTGACCAGCATATGTACTGTGGAGACCATATCTCCGAGCGGCATACGGTCTATACTTGAAAGTATAAACACACAGGTAACCGTAGTCCCCTTATTTTTTTCGGAAACTATATCGAAGCTGCCCCCGGTACTTTCGGCTGCCATCTTGAAAAACGGCACTCCGAGTCCCACCTTTCTGGTGGTCCTTGTAGTATAGAACGGGTCTGTAACAGCCTCTACCTGCTCTTTTGTCATTCCGCAGCCGTCATCTTCTATGATGACAGTCAAAGTGTCGGCTTTCGTATCGATAAGACATGAAAGCTTTGTGAGCTTTGCGCCCGCTTTTACGGAATTCTGTGCTACATCGAGGATATTGAGTGAGATTTCAGGCATCATAAGGAATCACCTAATATGAATTTTATTCATACTTAGCAAGTATCTCGTCAATCTTGTCAACGGTCATCTTGCCGTATACATCATCGTTGACGGTCATAACAGGTGCAAGTCCGCAGGCACCTACGCAGCGGCATGCCTCAAGTGAGAACTTTCCGTCAGCTGTGCACTCTCCACCCTGGATACCAAGCTTCTCGATAAGTTTGGCATAGATGTCACCTGAACCTTTAACATAACAAGCAGTACCTAAGCATACTGAGATCTTGTACTTTCCCTTAGGATAAAGGGAGAACTGAGCATAGAATGTAACGATGCCGTAGATCTTTTCGATCGGTACGTTCATTACATCGGAAATGATCTTCTGTACCTCATAAGGAAGGTACCCGTAAATATCTTGAGCCTTCTGTAAGATGGGCATAAGGCAGCCCTTCTCATCCTTCAGCTCTTCGATAACCGCACGGAGTTTAGCCTCTTGCTCCGGCGTGCCATTGAAAGGGATGTTCTTTTTAGAACCCATTTTCAAACCTCCTTGAAAATATAATGGGCGAAGGTCTCCGCCCACAAAGGTGCACAAGGTGTGCACAAAGAAGGCGATACTCCGCAGTTAAACTTATTTTAACACATTTTTGCAACAAAATCAATAAACTTTTCCGAAAAATCTGCGTAGCTAATTGAAAGTAAAAATAAACTCTGTTTTTAATAATTGTTTGATATTTTTCAAATTATATGATATATTGTTACTATAATTTACAAAAGTACAAGAGATCACGCTGTTTTACAGCGGGAGCTCTTGTGAGATGTGCGGTTTCTGCACAGCGCAAGCACGCAGTGCTGCTTTTATATGAGCAAGAAGCGAAGCGAATTGCGAATATTCTTTTATAGAAAGGGATACTATATGACAATTAACGACGTACAGACAATTTTACATGGCAGATTTATATGCGGAGAAGAGCATGCGGACCGCGAGATCCATTCTGCCTGCGGCTCAGATATGATGAGTGACGTGCTTGCATTCGTAAAGGACCAGGCAGTCCTTTTAACCGGACTGTGCAATCCTCAGGTTATCCGTACAGCCGAGATGATCGATATTTACTGCATAGTTTTCATACGAGGCAAAAAGCCCACCGAAGAAATGATCGAAATGGCAAAGGAGAGGGATATAGCCATCATATGTACAGACCACAGGATGTTCAATGCCTGCGGTATGCTTTACGATAACGGACTGCGGGGAGGTAAACCGTATTGAGCGATTCTTTAAAACTTCAATATATTATCTCCGATGAAGATTTCACCAGGGCCGGGGAAGCCTCAGGTGATGTCAAATCAAAATTAAAGATGATGGGCGTAAACCCGGATGTTATCCGTAAGGTTTCCATCGCCATGTACGAAGGCGAGATAAACATGGTCATCCATGCAAACGGCGGCGTGATAGATGTTATCATCACCCCCAAGGATATCACCATGATCCTTAAGGATAAAGGCCCCGGTATAAAGGACGTGGACCTTGCCATGCAGGCCGGCTACTCCACCGCTTCCGAAAATGTACGCGCACTGGGCTTTGGTGCCGGTATGGGTCTTCCCAATATGAAAAAGTATTCCGACGAAATGAAGATCGAGACCGAACTCGGAGTCGGGACCACCGTAACCATGAAAGTAAACTTCTAGGATTACTGTAACACACTATGTCATCCTGAGCAATATAACATGTCATCCTGAGCGTAAGCGAAGGATCTTAAAAGAAAAAGGAAAAGGTAATACTGTCATGAGCGAATTCTACACATCAGTCCACTTAGACAAGGACTTATGTAAGGGGTGTATAAATTGTATCAAACGATGTCCGACCGAGGCCATCCGTGTACGAAACGGCAAGGCGGTCATCACCAAAGAATACTGCATCGACTGCGGCGAATGCATAAGGATCTGTAAAAATCATGCAAAGCTGGCTACAACAGACTCCATGGATAACATCCACAATTACAAATATGTTGTGGCTCTTCCGGCACCGTCTCTTTATGCCCAGGCCAATAACCTGGATGACGTAAACATCGTACTTTCCGCATTAAAGAAAATGGGCTTTGACGATGTATTTGAGGTTAGTGCGGCTGCAGAGGTGGTAAGTCTTCTTTCCAGAAAATATATAGATGAGCACAAGGACCAGTGGCCGATCATCAGCACTGCATGTCCTTCTATAGTACGTCTTATACGTGTACGTTTCCCTAACCTTTTGGAGCATTTGATGCCCATCAAGCCTCCCATGGAGATAGCTGCGGAAATGGCGCGAAAACGTGCCATGGAGAAAACCGGTCTTCCTTCCGAGGATATCGGTATCTTCTTCCTTTCTCCATGTCCCGCAAAGGTTACATCGGTTAAATCTCCTATCGGCTATGAAAAGAGCAATGTCGATCAGGTTGTTGCGATAAAAGATATTTATCCTAAGCTTATCTCAGCCATGACTCACGTGGTTGAAGAAAACAAGGTCGAGGAGCTTTCCGAGTCCGGCCGCATCGGTATCGGCTGGGGACGTATCGGCGGCGAAGCTGCCGGACTGCTTACAGACTCCTACCTTGCTGCCGACGGTATAGAGAATGTCATCAAGGTTTTAGAGGACCTCGAGGACAGCAAGTTTTCAAACGAGCTGTCATTTATCGAGCTTAATGCCTGCACGGGCGGCTGCGTAGGCGGTGTTCTCCAGGTTGAGAATCCGTTCCTGGCCATCGTTAAGCTTAAGGGCTTACGTAAGTATCTGCCGGTTGCCAAGGTTCATGAGGCTCCCAGGGATATCAATTCAGAGTGGACAAAGAATGTTGAGTATCTGCCTGTTTTCAAGCTGGCTGACAGCTTGCTTGAGTCACTCAACAAGATGGCTCAGGTTGATGAGCTGTGCAAGAAGTTCCCCGGACTTGACTGCGGTTCCTGCGGTGCTCCTACCTGCAGGGCTCTTGCCAGGGATATCGTCCGCGGTGTTGCCAACGAGAAGGACTGCATCCACATCCTAAGAGAGTACATCCATAAGATTTCTGATGAGTTTTCTCATCTATAAACTTAGTGCCGGGCAGGCGTGAGTCGGCGTCCGATATAAAAATCGTCACCGCTTAGCAGGGATATGCACACTAAGCCTTCCCCTTGAGGGGAAGGTGGCCGAAGGCCGGATGAGGTGTCAATAAAAAGTATACACCTCATCAGTCAGCTAAAGCTGACAGCTTCCCCTCAAGGGGAAGCCTTTTAGAAAGGACACCTTTTATGACAGTTAATGAATTAAAAAACATACCGGAATTCACTCTGCTTAATGAGGGTGATATGAATAAAGAGATCACACGTCCCTTCTGCTGTGACCTGCTTAGTGTTGCCATGAGCAAGGCTCCTGCAGGTGCTGCATGGGTTACGATAATGGGCAATACAAATGCATTGGCTGTATCAAGCCTGACGGATTGTGCCTGCATCATTCTTGCGGAAGGTACTTCTCTTGACCCGAATGTGGTACATAAAGCTCATGTTCAGGAGATCACTCTTTTCGAGACCGATCTGCCGATATTTGAGGCTGCGCTCAAAGTGAACGAACTGCTTTCAAAATCCTGAAGCAAACAGGGATTTTATAAAAACCAAGATCCTTTGCATACGCTCAGGATGACAGTTGGCATCTGCAGTAAAGAAGGCGTCTAAAGAAGGGATCCTATCATGATTAATTTAAGTTACGATTTTCATATCCATACATGTCTGTCCCCGTGCGGCGATAATGATATGACTCCGGCAAATATAGTCGGTATGGCAGCTCTAAAGGGGCTTGATGCGATAGCCATCACGGATCACAACTCTTCTCTTAACTGCCCTGCTGCCATGAAGCTGGGTGAAGCGTACGGGGTACTTGTTATCCCGGGTATGGAGCTTACCACCGAAGAGGAAGCTCATGTGGTATGTCTGTTCCCTGCTTTGGAGAATGCCCTGGCTTTCAGCGACTATGTATATGAAAGGCTTCTCCCGATAAAGAATAAGCCCGATATTTTCGGGCATCAGTTCATTATGGATGAGGATGAGAATATCACGGGTGAGATCGAGCACCTGCTGATAAATGCCACTTCGATAGGTTTTTCGGATGTTTCAAAAGAACTTGCTCCGTTTGGCGGTGTCATGATACCGGCACATGTGGATAAAACCACGACAAGTATTATTTCAAACCTTG
>JAIKXA010000029.1 GCA_024684355.1 Lachnospiraceae bacterium | reverse complement strand
TTTTCCCATGATAAACCCCTTTCAAAATACATTTTATCCCGTTTACGACGCATTTTACGCACCGATTCATATCAAGATTATAGTACCATAAAAAGGCATGTTTTACAACCTGTATTTTGTATACTTTTATAATAAAAAAAGTCCCGTCACCCTTTTAGTGACGGGAAACTTTGATCCGGTCAATTCAGTCTTACCTGGCCGTACTGCAGGTAAAATAGAGTATCTGGTATTTTTCGGCGAGGACTTTTAAAAATTCCCTTACATTTTTAAGCTTGCTGTCGTCTAAGTTTACAAAAGGATCGTCCATGATAAGGAACGGTATCTCCTCGGTGTACATGGCATCGGCAAAGGCTACCCGCAGCGCTATACCGAACAGGTCCCTGTATCCGGTGCTGAACAGCTCCGCGTCACGCTGGAGGCCCGCTTCGTCAATGGTTATGTTGGTATTGGCATCCATATGGAGTACCTCGGGGTTAAGCCCGGTTAAAGTCTTATAATATGTCTTAAGGCTCTCTAATAGCGGCTTTACATACCGTGAGGTCATGGTCTCCTTGGCTTTTACCAATGCATCCTTGGCTGTGCTTGTGTATTTATATAGCTTCTTTTCTTCTTCCTGCTCTAATTTAAGTTCCTTTAAGATGTCTCCGAGCTCCTCCCACTCGTCTAGGCTTTCCCTGAGGGTGTCCAGCCTGCTTTCATATGCCAGTATGTTCTGCTTTGCATTGTCTATGGAGGCATTTATCTTCTCGGCCTCTTTTTCGGCATCCTTTAAGCTTACGGCATGCTCGCCCGGTGTTTCTTTTAGCTCTTCCTTCTTTAATTCTTCAAAATCAGCAAGGGTTTTTTGTGCTTCTTTTAAGTTCTTTAAGGCATCATAATAATCATCCGCCATATCCCGGATAAGAAGCAGCTGCTCGTCCGGCTTTTCTTCCATACCGAATCCGTACTTCTTAAAGAACTCCTCCACCTGCTGCCTAAGCAAAGTATACTCTCCCACAGTCCTGTCGTAGAGCTGTTCCTTTTCTGAAAGAGTACGGTATTTCCCGCAGGCACTTTCAAGGTCATGGAGCTTGCCTTTCAGAAAGTCTCCGTTTACCTGCCCCTCCCGGAGTTCCCCATCCGTGCGGTCATCTTTTATACCAATATGCGATCCGGTATTTCCTGTGACTGCCTCATCCGTTGCATATGACTCAAGAAATGCCAGTATTTCTGTCTTTAATCCTTCTTTCCTTTCGGCGGTCCCGCTTGCGGCAGCCTTTTCCTTTTTGCTGCGCAGTGCATTTATCTCGGCATAACGTCCGGACACTGTCATAAGGTCATCCTGCACATGCTCCGGATTAAATTCTATACCGAAGCGACCAAGGAATTCTTCCACTGATACCTGTGTATCCTTTATCTTTAATTCCAGATCGGATTTCTGCTGTCGTAATTCTGTACCTTCCTTTGCAAGGTTCTTAAGCTCATTGCGGTTTGTAAGGTATAATATGAGACCTGCTATGACAGCTGCGGCTCCGGCACATGTGAGGACCAATTTTGCTGCAGATGAGCCCTCAGCTCCGCTGCCCGTCACGAGCAAGACTATTCCTGCAATAAGCAATACTGCGCCCACTGCAAGTACCGCTATCGGGATCATCTTTCCCTTATTTGCTTTTGCTACCTTTTCGTCCTGATCCTTTATCCCGGTACATATGGCTTTCAGCTCCGCCACATCCGCGTTTCTTTCATTCCAGAGCCTTCCGGCCGCCTTTATTTCTTCATCACCCTTAGGGAAGAGATATGCCGTATTTTCGAGTACTTCCTCTTCCTCTACGGTTAAACCTTCCGACGCTGAGAGCTGCTCTGTCTTTATAAGCTCCGAGCATTTTTCGGAGACGGTATTTATCATCGTCTCATCCGGCGCTCCGCTCTCAAATATCTTTTCATAGCTGCTTAAAAGGTTCTTCTCTTCCCCCGTCAAAGTATAGGATGCCAGCTCCGAACCCTTTGACTTTAATGAATGGGATATAGGCAGTATACCGTTTATCTCGTCCATCGGGGGCACTTCGTCCTTAAAGTTTTTTCGGTTATTGTTAAGCTCCGTATCCTTTGCAGCTACTGCTGCCTTAAGCCTTTCCCTCTCGCTAAATAACGCTTCCTTGGCTTTTTCCTCCGAAAGCTGCTTTTGAAGCTTACTGTTTTCCTCACGGGTCCTTAAGAGCTGCTTTAATGTGCCCCGGGCCATCTCGAGTTTCTTTTCCTGCTCTTCTATGCTGCCCTTTATGCCCTCGCCTTCTTTGACCTTACGCTCGTACTTTGTGATCTCATCCTTCCTGCGGCTGATAGAGCCGGTGGACCTTCTGGGATTTAAGGCGTTCAGCTTTTCCGTAAGGGTTTTTACGGCATTGTCGTAGTTGCTTAAGTCATCCGAGTCATCCACAAGCTTTCCTACCTTGGAAGCTATGTCGTCCGTCGAGGATGTGACAGAGTCATTCTGCCCGATAAATACGGAACGCATGAAAGATTCCCTGTTGATGCCGAAGAGTTCTTCACCTATCTTTGTACTGAAGTCCTTGGATATCAGGTTGGTCTCGTAGTCCCTCAGCTCGAAGGAGTCCTCAAGCTCCTTTTCCCCGAATATCCTGGTAAGAAGGTACGTTTTCCCGTTCTTTTCGAATACGATCCTGCCTCCGTAAGTACCGCCCTGCCAGGGTTTATAGCGCTTACGCTCATTATCCGATATGCTTCGTTTGGCATCCCCGGAAAATCCGTAAAACATGGTCCTGAGGAATGCTGCAAGCGAACTCTTGCCCCAGCCGTTATCCTGAAGTATGACGTTCAGACCATTATCAAAATCCATGTCAAATTCATGGAGTTTACCGAAGTTTTCTATATGACATGACAGAAGTCTCATTATTCCACCTCATATAATACTAATCCCTACATCTTCACAATAGTGATCACACCTCATCCGTCAGCTAACGCTGACACCTTGTCTTCGCCAGACGGGCATCGCACCACTACGTGGATGCGATCTGTCCCCTCAAGGGGAAGGCTTGATAAGTAATTCTAAGTATTGATTACCTTACCTTTACTTTGTTCCTAAGATTGCATTTAATCCGATTTTAATTATGAACGGTTTGTCCGCTTCATCTATATCCGGGTCGTTCAGTATGCCTCTCACAAATTCCCCTTTAAGGGAACTGTCTAAGGCATAATCGTTCGGGTCCACATAAGGTGTGGTCTCATCGTAGAGCTTGGCGAAAAAGTACCTGTCTCTGAACGATGAAAGAATATAGTCGGGATCCTTTTCGCAGTCTATATCGACACTGCCCGTAAGGACTATTTTTATAAGATCATCCCCGGCACTGTCCGTACCCTGAAGTGCTGCCTCTACCTTTGATATCATCTCCGGCGAAGATATGCAGCCCGACACATCACATTCCACGGTATAAAGCTTCCTTGATGCAAACGGGATAAACTCATATGTAAGTTTCAAAGTGTCGGTATCCACATTTAGTAACATGAACCCGTGCTCGCCGCACTCGTCAAACCCTCTGCCGTCCAGGCAGCCGGGATAGCTGTACAGACCGCGGGCATCAAGCCTTTCTGTTTTAGGTGCATGTACATGTCCTAAGGCAAGGTAGTCGATAGCCTTATTTTTTAATGCTTTTATGTTTACTACTTCTGTTTTATCTTTTGATCTTGAAGAGCTTCCGGCCTCCTGACCGTGAAGCATCACTATATTAAAAGTGTTGTTGTCGAGTACCAGAGTATTGTATATGCTCCCTGCATTGGTGCTGTCCAACTCTACCCCGCTGACAGATATCCTGTCTCCGGCTTCCAGATAAGTCTGCCATCTTGCACCGAAAAGCTTCAGGTTAGCGGGCACGGACTCGGGATCGCTAAAGAAGTTTCCGCTGTCGTGGTTGCCTTTTAAGTAATAAAACCTGATCCCGGGGTGGGAATATATGGCATTTTTTACGGTGTTTGACGCCGTGGCACTTATATTGTTCCTGTCAAAAAGGTCCCCCGCGATCAGTATGATCTCTACATTTTCCTGTTCGGCATAGTCGATCATCCTGACAAATGTATTAAGTATCTCGCCCTTTCTCTGCTTCGCCTTTTCTTTTGATAAGTTAGCTTCTAACTTAGAGTCGAGGTGAAGGTCTGCACAATGTATGATCTTCATATCTGAGGTCCTTTCCAACATATTGAAACACCTCATCAGTCATCCTACGGATGACAGCTTCCCCTCAAGGGGAAGCCTTTGACAAGGATTCAATATCTGTTATTATCCGATTATGTTTACAATAATATTGTAGCTGATACCGCTGCTTATTATCAAGAAATTTTTTGTGAATTTATTAAAATTTTCTTAAAAAAATTGTGCCTTATTTCTTGATTTTGATACTAAAGAATGCTATCATGAAAATGTCGGGGCTCGGGAAAAAATATCCATATATCACACCCCGTGAAATCCCCGATAAACCTTACATATTTCGAGGAGGCAGAAAATGAAACTTACTTATGATGTAGCAGATAAGCCGAAGGGTGCGAAACTGTTGACTCTCGCTTTGCAGCAGATGCTTGCGATCCTGGCAGCTACCATTGCCGTTCCCATGATAGTAGGAAACGGTATGACACCTGCCGCAGCCATGTTCGGTGCAGGTGCCGGATCCATTATCTATCTTTTATTTACCAAATTTAAGAGCCCTGTATTTTTAGGTTCTTCATTCGCTTTTCTGGGTTCTATGGCGACAGCCTTTGCAGGCGGCGTTTCCATGCAGCTCGGATTCCTGGGACTCATACTCGGTGCGGTTCTGGCCGGCCTTGTATATGTAGTTATTTCCCTGGTAGTAAAGTTTGTAGGTGTTGGTTGGATCAATAAGATCATGCCTCCCGTTGTTATCGGTCCTACTGTAGCCATCATCGGTCTTTCCCTGGCAGGCAACGCAGTAGGCGATCTTAAGAGCGGCGATGTAAAGGTTCAGGAACTAGTCGGATATGCTGCGGACTTAACACCTCAATTTGACAAGGTACCCGTTGCTTCTCCGTACGCAGCTATCATTTGCGGACTTATCACTCTGGTAACCGTAATGCTCTGTGCATCATACGGAAAAAAGACCATGAAACTTATCCCCTTTATCATCGGTATCTGTGTAGGATATGCAGCAGCTCTTATCCTTACTTTGATCGGCAACGCATCCGATATAAATGAGCTTAAGCTTATAGACCTTGATGTATTTTCAAATTACCTTTTAAACGACGGAAAGGTTACCTCGGAAACCTTCTTCCAGTTACCTAAGTTCACATTCCTTGAAGCATTTAAGGGTACCGGCGAACTTACAAGCAGTTACTTCTGGACCATCTTTGCAGCTTATGTACCTGTTGCATTCGTAGTATTTGCAGAGCACGTAGCCGATCATAAGAACCTTTCATCTATCATTGATAAGGACCTCTTAAAGGATCCCGGTCTGAACAATACACTCTTGGGTGACGGTGTCGGCTCCATGGTCGGTGCTTTCTTCGGAGGCAGCCCCAACACCACATACGGTGAGTCGATCGCATGTGTAGCTATAACAGGTAACGCTTCAAGTATCACAATATTATTTGCAGCCTTCGGTTGTATGATATTCTCTTTCCTGACTCCTCTTGTAGCATTTATTGATTCTATACCTTCCTGTGTAATGGGCGGTGTATGTATATCCCTGTACGGATTTATCTCCGTATCCGGTCTTAAGATGCTCCAGAAGGTTGATCTCGGTATCAACAGAAACTTATTTACGGCATCTGTTATCCTTATAGCAGGTATCGGCGGACTCAGCCTTACATTCGGTGATGTAACTATCACTACCATCGCTACCGCTCTTATCCTCGGTATCCTTACCAACAGATTGCTTGCTAAGTCTGAGAAAGCTGAAGCAGCAGAGACTAACAATAAAAAGAAATGATCAGAATAACAACAGGGCTCGATCCGGATAACACCCCGAACGAGCCCTGTTTTTTTGTATCTTAACAAGTCTTATCAATTATCACATCTGCCAGTCTGCCAAACTCAGGAAGTCCAAGCACCTCACCTCTTATGTTTTCGTCAAGCCCTGCCTCTTTTATAGCCTCGGCTATTTTATCCTTAGGGAATGAGAGCTCTCCCGAATTGGATATGGCATTTAAGAGCGTCTTTCTTCTCTGGTTAAATGCCGCACGTATCAGCTTAAACATAAGCTCGGGGGACTTTACCGCTACCGGCGGCTCCTGCTTTTTCTTAAGCCTGATAACACATGAGCCTACCGCCGGTCTCGGCATAAAACAGTTGGGCGGTACGTTGGCTGCTATATAAGTTTCAGCTCTGTACTGCACGGCTAGGGAAAGTGCCCCGTAATCCTTTGTGCCGGGAGCGGCCTGCATCCTCTCCGCCACTTCCTTTTGTACCATGACCGTTATGCTGTCTATCGGAAGGTCCTGTTCGAGTAAGGACATAACTATGGGTGTGGTGATATAGTAGGGAAGGTTTGCCACCACCTTTATGGGCTTTCCACCGTTTTTTTCCTCCACTATTTTCTTTATATCCACTTTAAGGATATCATCATTTATGAGTTCAAAGTTGTCATAATCTGCCAGGGTATCCTCTGTAAGTATCGGGATGAGCGTTTTATCTATCTCTACAGCTATGACCTGTCGGGCATTCTCGCACAGATACTGGGTAAGCGTACCTATACCGGGGCCTATCTCAAGGACCAGGTCCTCCTTTGTAAGCTCCGCAGCTCGGATGATCTTATCCAGGACATGTGTATCTATCAGGAAATTCTGGCCGAATTTCTTGCGGAACACAAAGTGGTATTTATTTAAGATTTCTATCGTTTTCTTCGGATCCCCGAGTGTTGCCATGTATTGTCATCCTTCCTGTATTATGTCCTGTGGCGCAAAGAAGCGTACCGCGTTATCCCAGGTAACATCGTATACTTTCTTTACATCCACACCTTTTATCTCTGCTATCTTTTCTGCCACATAGGTTAAGTACCCGGAGTGGTTCCTTTTGCCTCTGTACGGATCGGGTGCCATGTAGGGGCAGTCGGTCTCAAGCATGATGTTTTCCAAAGGAAGCATATCCACCACTTCCTTTAGCTTTTTCGCATTCTTAAAGGTTACTACTCCGCCTATACCAAACATGAGCCCAAGCTTTAAGTACTCCTCCGCATGCTCCATACTGTAGGAGTAACAGTGCATAACTGCTTTTACATGAGTTGAGTCATTATAAAAACCCTTCACCATTTTAAGGGTATCTTCAGCTGCATCCCTGGAATGGATGATGACGGGGAGCCCCGTTTCTTCAGCCAGACCCCACTGCCACTCAAAGGCTTTTCTTTGTATCTCACGCGGCCAGACATCCCAATGATAATCAAGTCCTATCTCACCTATGGCAACTACTTTTTTGCCGGAAGCAAGTGCCTTTAATTCATCCCGGTTTTTTCTGCATACTTCTTCCGGGATGACCTTTCTTTTCTCTAAGCTTCCGTTTCCTGCTGCCTGTCCCGGATCCTCATTTTCTTCTTTTGATCCGTTATCTTCCTCATCCTCATATACCTCGCACCCCTCGGGGCAGTATATAAGTTCTCCTGCGGAGTCAGGGTGTACACCCACTGCCGCATATATAAAATCATGTTCTTCCGCCAGCCGCAGGGAGGTATAGGAAGATGCCATGTCCGCACCGTTATTGACTATTCTGCCTACGGATATTGTTTCACCGTTCGCACCGATCGTGTCTTGTAAAACACCTGAAGCACCATTTCCTTTAATGGTGCTTACAGTCCCGTCCGGCACAGGGAACCCTGCGTGGAGGTATGTAAGGATCTCCTCTCTGTCCTCTTTAAATCCCCGCGAATCATAATGCGCATGTGTATCAAATATTTTCATCTTCGTCTTCTTTTTCTGAACTTTCTCATGATGAGTGCTATCACTCCGCCTACCACAAATACGGATACTCCGGCTCCGATACCGATAGCGACCGCATTCTCCTTCATGAGCCTGGTACGCCGCCGGCTTTCTTCTTTTTCGCCGGGCTTACCGAGAAGCTCCGGATCCACATCGGCAAATACTACGTCAACAGGTATCATATATGAGGGCCAGCGCTCGTTGAATACCTTTGTGGTAAGAGGTTCCTCCTCATTATACAATATGACATCGGTAGACCCTATAGTCCTGGTCCCGTAAGTGTACGAAATGGTACCTATACGGTTATCTCCGTGCTCAAGCTCTATGGATGTATCGTATGTTATGGTCTTTTGTGCCTTTGATATATCAAAACCATCCGGTATTATGATCGTACCTGAACCTGAAATGGATAATAACGGGGTCTCCTGATCGGGAAAACTCTCAAAATTTTCAAAACATGAAGGAAATGTACTGCCGCTTTCACTGAGTTCATCCATCCTGTATGATACAAAATGGTCAAAGCAGTAATCAAGGAGCTTGCGGCTGTCCGCATACACATCATCCCAGGTCGGTGCATGCATAACCACGCTAATCAGGTTTTTGCCGTCTTTACGGGCATAGGTTACAAGTGCGTAGCCTGCCTGGGTGGTAGCTCCGGTCTTTCCTCCGGTAGCATACTCGTATTTCTGTGTTCCGTTTAAAAACCAGTGGTGGTTGGTCAATATCTTTGCTTCATGTTTATTGGTGGCGGGCATATTGTAAAAAGCCGTACCCGTTATCTTCATAAACTCGGGGTTCTGATATGCCGCACGGGCTATCAGGGAAAGATCGTAACAGCATGTATAATGATCGTCATCGTGCAGACCGTGTGAGTTGGCAAAATGCGATCTGTCACAGCCGAGCTCCTTGGCCTTTCTGTTCATGAGCTTGATAAAACCTGCTATGGATCCGCCCACATGCTCACCTACGGCATATGTGGCTTCATTTCCCGATTCGAGCATGATACCATACAGTGCCTGCTCCACGGTTACCTGTTCACCCTCCGTAAGTCCCATACGGCTGCTGGTTTTGGATACGTAATTATCTGCGGCATAGGATACGGTAAGTACATCATCAAGCCTTCCGTTTTCAAGTGCCACCAGAGTGGTAAGTATCTTTGTGGTGCTCGCCGGATAAAACCGGTCATATATATTTTTCTCAAAAAGGATATTTCCCGTATCGGCATCGACCACTATCGCTCCGTCACCCTTGATCTCGGGGCCCTTCGGCCAGCCGTCATCCGTGGTGTCTGCCTTTATACCGCTAAAAGGAAATGCCGATAACAAAAAAATAACGCAAAAAATAAGCAGAATTGTAGTTCTGCCTATTCTTTGCATTTTTCTTTTTCTGTATATCAGATCATTCCACATTTTACTGTAACTTAAAAATGGTAAACTTTCCTACAAGGGGAAGCTGCTTTGCCTGACCGTTAACTGAATTAACGATACCGAGTATCATAAGTCCGAATACTACCAGACCTACGAGTCCGAAAATGATGCTGAACACAAAACCTACAACGGGTATCAATGAGAAAATCCAAGCAAATAATCCGACCACATGTGCTGCGATACAGAGTGTTATGCCCTGCTCTGCATGGAACATAGCAAACTTTGATTCTCTTGCGGTAAAGATGGGTACCAGTACCAGAAGTCCGATGTAAGCAAGAATGCCCATGGGCTTGTTGGCATTAATGTCCTGAATTTCATAATTCTTTGTCAGATCCTCTGACTGCATCAATTCGTTTATATCCATTTTAGTCTCCTTTCCTCTATACAGAGTACTTATCAGTATTTGCATTATATACCATATATTTTAAAAAGTAAAGACTTTCTTAACCTGCTATCTGATTTCCTGTGTAAAGCTGGTAATACTTGCCCTTCTCTTCGATGAGCTCGTCGTGAGTACCTCTCTCGATTATACGGCCCTGCTCGAGTACCGTGATACAGTCGCTGTTCTTAACTGTAGAAAGCCTGTGGGCGATAACGAAAGTGGTCCTGCCCTTCATAAGCTTATCCATACCTTCCTGTACCAGCTTTTCTGTACGTGTATCGATGGAGGATGTAGCCTCATCAAGGATAAGTACGGGAGGATCAGCTATAGCCGCACGTGCGATGGCAAGCAGCTGGCGCTGTCCCTGTGAAAGGTTTGCACCGTCGCCGGTAAGCATGGTGTTGTAACCGTCGGGAAGCCTTCTGATGAAGCTGTCCGCATTGGCAAGCTTTGCTGCTGCCTTTACTTCGTCATCGGTAGCATCAAGCTTTCCGTAACGGATATTATCCATAACCGTACCGGTAAAGAGGTGTGTCTCCTGAAGTACTATGCCGAGTGAACGGCGAAGATCTGC
>JAIKXA010000173.1 GCA_024684355.1 Lachnospiraceae bacterium | reverse complement strand
GAAATCACGCATAAGCTGAGCTGTAGCCTTTGTAATGTATGCAAGCTTACCGAACTTTGTAGCATAGGTAAGTCCGTGGTAGCTCTCATCGGGAGTGCAGAGTCCGGGAAATTTCTCGGCACTTGCCATCCAGTCAAAGTTACCTGAGTCAACGATGGCACCGCCTACAGTTACTGCCTGGCCGTCCATGTACTTAGTGGTGGAATGAGTAACTATATCACAACCCCACTCGAAAGGTCTGCAGTTAACGGGAGTAGCAAATGTATTGTCCATGATCAGCGGGATACCGTTCTTATGAGCAACCCTGGCGAACTTCTCGATATCGAAAACGTTTACTGTAGGATTTGTAATTGTCTCGCCGAAAATGCACTTGGTGTTGGGACGGATGAGCTTCTGAAGCTCTTCCTCATCTATATCATTATCAACAAATGTACATTCGATACCCATTTTCTTCATGCTTACACCAAACAGGTTGTAGGTGCCGCCGTAGATAGAAGAAGAGGAGATGAAGTGGTCGCCGCACTCACAGATATTGAATACTGCGTAGAAGTTTGCAGCCTGGCCTGATGAGGTGAGCATTGCAGCCACGCCGCCCTCAAGTGCGGCTATCTTTGAAGCTACGATATCATTTGTGGGGTTCTGAAGCCTGGTATAGAAATAACCTGAAGCTTCAAGATCGAAGAGCTTGCCCATCTGCTCGCTCGTATCATACTTGAAAGTGGTACTCTGGTAGATCGGAACCTGTCTGGGTTCACCCTGCTTAGGCGTATACCCCGCCTGTACACATTTTGTGTCAACTGTTGAATTCATTTTATAGTCCTCCCAAAAACATTTTTATATTATTTCGCAGGTTTTTCGAAATAATTTACAAAATACTCATAATACTTCTTTTCCCTGTTGCTTGATATAAGAGCATCGACATTACAGGAAAGATCCATATCATCTAAGAAAAGATTGACCAGATTTGTATTATATCTGGTGCCGGAGAGTGTGATGAGCTCCGAAAGCACTATCGAAAAATCTTTAGGCTGTTTATAAGTACGGCCAAGATAGTCGGTAGCGGAATTAAGTGTATCACAGATTGCGAGAATATCGCATACTATACGCAGAGGAGAGTTGGTCATATCAATATCCTCAGGATATCCTGCGCTTTGATCGTAGTATTTGTGATGACCCATGATAGGGTCGCGGTATATACCAAGTCCACCCTCTAAAATATCGGTAACGAGCATGGGATGCAGTTTGATAACTTCCATTTCCTGATCGAACAGGGTTCTGTATTGTATACCTTCTATCTTTCCTACAAGATTGATGCCGATATCGTGGAAAAGAGCACATTTCCTGATGAAATCCACTACATCTTCTTTCGAATTAGGTCTGCCGTATGCTTTGAGGCAGTTTTCGACTGCGCCCAGAAGAATCGGGATATGTTTATACAGAGCTTCTGTAATAAGTACAGCCAGATCGGCATTCAGATAGGCATTGAAAAAGGTCTGAGGCTGTCTGTTTATCAGCATTGTGATCAGAAAGTTCTCTTTCTCGCGGTATCCGAGGTAGTATTTTACAGCAAAAAAGCACCATTGACAAGCAGATTCGTAAATAAGATGGGAAAAAACTCCTTTTTGCGACAAGCTTGAATAATATCCGTTTAACTCATCGAGCAGCCTGTATCTGAGTGAAGTACGCATATCGGAAAGTATGTCGATCTTGTCAAGCCATTTGATCAGGGCTACGGGGATCTTTGTCTCGAAGTAAAACTCATCCTCGTCCAGAACAGGTTCCGGATGGGTCCGATTATAAAAATCACGCCTTGAATAGTAATAGTCGACCATATAGTTGACCGCATCGATATATGATGTAGAACCTTCGAGTATCAAAGCGTGCTGATATGAGATTACTGTTGACACGGGCATCAGGTTGATGTCTCCGTTATAACGCTTCATAGAGTCGTTATATACATCCTGAGCTACCTTGACGAATGCAGATTTGGTTTCCGAATCCGCTGAATCTATCTTGTATTCTATAAAGAGCCAATTTTCCTTAATGGAGTTAATGCTTCTTCTGATATCTTCGGAAGTGCCGTCTATCTTTTGGACCATCGACGAATTGTAAAAAGACAGTACATCTAACAGATAATCAAGTGACTGGGATAGAGGCATGGTATTTTCTGTCTCGATGATGGGCATGATACAGCAGAGGTAATAATATGCCTCAAAGAATATCTTTCTTACGGATATATTGGGAATAAGATTGTAATTCTTTTTGTAGCTTAAGATCTCGCGGTAACAGTCGAGTGCCTTGACATAGTTTTCATCCACATGCATGGTACAGGTTGATACATATTTCTGAGCGAGTTTGTTTAATACGGGGAGCAGCCTTAATACATCTTCGTGTTCACGGTAGTAATCGGCAAGAACGTTTAGCAGACGGCAGCTGAAAAAGACATCGGTTTCATTTTCATGGTTGGAATTCATATCCTCATGGAAAAAAGCCTCGGCATAATCATAGTCCAGCTTATCTTTTTCCGACAGAACCTCGTTGAGCAATGACCAGGTCTCGATATTGACATCGAAGGCAACACGCATGGTCTCGGAACGCTCCTTATAGATGGATATCCATTCCTCCTCTGATGAAGCGGTGCTAAGTCTGTTATTCAGTTCATTGATGATCCTGTGCTGATTCCTATAGGAACCGTATACGGCTCCTATAAGAGCAGGATTCAGCCTGTTCTTTTTCATCCGCTACCCCGACTAATAAAATAGTAGTTTCATTATAACAATCATTCAAAAAGAAGTCAATTGCGAATCCATGTTTTACATTTTGTCAAATGTATGATATAGTAATTATATATTGGCATTTTTGACAGCCGGTCCGCACAGTTGAATTCGCGGTAAGATCAAAGTAAACCCGGAACATGACGGAGGGGTTGAAAAACTATAATGGAACAAAAGAAAATATGTTATAAATGTTTGCTTGAAGACCTGGATGAAAAGGAAATATATTTAAAAGTCCGGGAGATGATAGACAATATACCGGAAGACTCAAGAACCGGGGAAGATGAGTACAGGCACAGACTCGATGTTTGCAGAAGGTGCGAGCATCTGCTGGCCGGAACATGTAAGAAGTGCGGCTGTTATGTGGAATTAAGAGCCGCCGGAAAGTTAAGGACCTGCCCCGATTTAAAGAACAGATGGGAGTAAATCAAAACATGGAAAACGAACGTGAAGTAAAAAACGGATATGATGTCACGGAATTGAAAAGCTTTGCCAAAGAGCTGCAAAAAAGAAATAAAAACGTTGAATCGGCCATCGAAGAGTTCCTTATAAAAATGGGATCGTTTTTTGATGTGGATATAATCGTAGTAAAGGAAAAAACGGAAAACGGTGCCGCT
Organism: Lachnospiraceae bacterium; assembly: GCA_024684355.1. Taxonomy (GTDB): domain Bacteria; phylum Bacillota; class Clostridia; order Lachnospirales; family Lachnospiraceae; genus RUG11977. The sequence continues at coordinate 27,275 of JAIKXA010000173.1, read as the reverse complement.
ATCAAGTGTACCTATGAGTGGAGCCGTAAAAACCATATATTGCTGCGAGGACTGGAGCGCCGTTTCCTGGACAACACATGGGATGCATGGATGACGAGATACCGTGAGGGTAACGGATGTTACAGGTTCTATAAGGGAGAGGTCTGCCCGATCATACTCATACAGCAGAGAGAAACAGAGAGTCTTATACAGATCCCTGTGTTTGCTACAAATGAGCTGGTGATGTGTATTGATTTTGTTGATTCGGACAGAGTCAGGGACTGGCTTGCCGAAGAAGCTGCCATGAAGGAAATCTCTGCATTTCTTTACGAAGAGTTTTTCATCAAAAGAGCTCCGAGGAGAGATGCAGAAGTATTAAAAAGAAAGCTTGACAGAGATGCACTTACCAAGCTGTTTAAGATCGACCGCTTTACCAAAAAAGTAAATGACAGCATATCCGGGGATGACAGCGGAAAGTATACATATGCCATTGTAAGCTCGGATGTGGCGAATTTTAAATATATCAACGAAAAATACGGATATAATACCGGTGACCTGATCTTGAAGAAAATGGCATCAACGCTTTTCTTAAAGATGAAGGGTATCGTATCATGCTGTAGGGAATATTCCGACATATTCCTTACCGCCGTAAGATGTGATAAGGATACTACCGACAAGGAATTAAAAAAGCTTGTGGATGATTGCAATAACTCATTCCTTGACGAAATAAGGTCGATCACCGAGGATACCAGCATAGCGATAAACAGCGGGTTCGCATTTGTCGGAGACCACGGTATCACTGTGGAAGAGGCTATAACGGGAGCCACTGCGGCACGAAAAGCAGCCAAGGATATGGCACTGTACAACACAAGCAGATGCTGTGCATATGAGTCGGGCATGATAGCCAATAAAGCCAGGACGGCGGAGCTTGTATCCAACTGTGACAGAGCTTTGGCAAACCATGAGTTTGAAGTATATTTCCAGCCTAAAGTTCTGTGCAGCACATACAGGATCGTGGGAGCTGAAGCACTTATCCGTTGGAGAAAGAGCGACGGGACATTTGTATATCCCGATGAGTTCATACCGGCATTTGAGAGCAACGGCTGTATCAGGAAAACAGATTTCTTTGTATATGAATATGTATTTAAGTTACTGAGGGAAAGGCTTGACCAAAAGCTTCCGGTTATACCCATTTCAATGAACGTATCACGTATACATCTTTTTAACAATCAGTTCGTTGAATATGTGGGCGGACTGCTTGAAAAATACAATGTACCGGTAGAACTTCTGGAGTTTGAGCTTACAGAGAGCATATGTCTTGAGGAGCTTCCTTCGGCAGTCAATACCCTGCAGTGGTTAAGACAGAAGAACATTAAGATATCAATAGATGATTTCGGATCGGGCTATTCATCGTTAGAGGTACTTACCAGACTTCCCATCAATGTGCTTAAGCTTGACAAGGTATTCATGAAAAAGGATCTTTCCAATAACGATAAGATAATCATTTCATCCATAGTGGAAATGGCAAGACTTCTTGGGCTTGACGTTATATGTGAAGGTGTTGAGGAGGACGCACAGAGGATATTCCTTATAGAGGCATGCTGTGAAAAGCTTCAGGGCTTCATTTATTCAAGACCTGTACCTGTGTATGAATTCTCAAAGATGTTGGAAAAGGAATTCGGCTATGCCTGATAAAATGATGGGTAATACCGTAAGCACGGACACAAGATGTGAAGCATGTCCCAGAAAATGCGGAGCGGAAAGAAATAAAGGGCATAAAGGTTTCTGCGGAGAGACCGGCGAGATAAGAGTGACCAGAGCCATGCCGCATATGTGGGAGGAGCCTGTGATATCAGGTAAGAGAGGCTCCGGAGCCGTATTTTTCTCCGGATGCAACCTGCATTGTGTGTATTGCCAGAATAAAGCAATATCCGACGGCGGGCAGGGCAAGGTCATAGGTTTAAACAGACTGAAAGATATTTTCCTTGAATTACAGGATAAAAAAGTATACAATATCAACTTGGTTACGCCCACGCACTATACATATGAGATAATAGAAGCGGTGGCAGCCGCCAGGAAAGAAGGTCTTAAGATACCGATAGTTTATAACTGCGGAGGCTATGAAAGTACCACGAGCATAAAGGCACTAAAAGATACTGTGGATATCTGGATGCCTGATATGAAGTACATTTCTTCACAGACCGCGAAAATGTATTCAAATGCACCCGATTATTTTGAAAGGGCAAGTGAAGCATTGCGCGAGATGACAGCACAGGTAATTGCCAAGGGCGGTACAAGGTTTCATACCGAAGAGACCGATAACGGCGAAACGGCTCAAAAACAGGCAATAAGCATTATGGACCGCGGTGTGATCGTAAGGCATATGCTGCTCCCGGGACATGTGGCGGAGTCGAAGAGAATATTGAGATACCTGCATGAAACATACGGAAATGATATTTATATAAGTATCATGAGCCAGTATACGCCAATGCCGCAGATACTCGACAGTGACCGTTTTCCTGAGCTGAAAATAAAGGTTAAGAAGGAAGAGTATGACAGGCTGGTAGATTTTGCATTACGTATAGGAATAGAAAACGCTTTTATCCAGGAAGGGGATACGGCAGAAGAAAGTTTCATCCCCGCTTTTGACTGTGAGGGCGTATGATACATGAAATACGGAATATATGAAAGGAGGTGAATGATCATGAGGAGCTTTTTTATAGATCTGGAGAATGTCAGAAGTTACGGACTTGAAGGTATTCTGTTGCTCAAGCCTGAGGACAAGGTATATGTTTTTTACAGTGATAACGCCAACACATTGACTATCCCGACCATCGAAAGTCTTAATGAGAGCAGCGCCCAGGTAAAGTATATAAAGACCAATTATACCGGTGCAAACGCCATGGATTTTCAGATAGTGACACTGCTCGGTGCTTCTATAGAGAAGGAGAGAGCAGGACAGTTTTATATTATAAGCCATGACAATGGTTTTAAATCGGCAGTAAAGTTCTGCGAAGGATACTTTACGGGTTACGATATAGTGACAGGTGTATTCGCTAATATATTGCTGGCCATCAATTCGGAAAAAGGTACAAAGAAAAGTAATGTTAATCAGGCACCGGAGATAAATACTTTAAGCAAACAGAACATTGATAAAAAACCGTCAGCCGGCGATGAAAACAAAAACAACAGCGTTAAGCAGCCTGCACAGGATGAGCAGGGAGAACAGCCGACGGCGAAAAAGAGCCGTAACCGCAGAAGAAAGCGCAGCACAAATGCAGCCGCACAAACCGCTGCAGCACAGACTGCAGCAGAAAATACCGAAGCTGTAAAACAGGATGCGGCACCCAAAGATGCCGAGCAGGCCAGTGTTAAGGCAGCATCGGGTAATGATATTAAGCAGGGCAGGCGTTCAAGAGGAAAGAACAGAGCAAGGACAGAAAAGAAGGTACAGGAGAAAAACGGGCATATCGATAACTCGTCAGTAGCTTCAGCTTCCGAGGCTCAGGCAGGTTTAACTCCTGAAACGGACGTTTCGCAAATTACCGAAGCTAAACCGGTAAAAGCACAGGAGAATGACGCTGTAAAGCAGAAAAACAAAAACCGCAGACGTAGAGGAAGATCACAGAATGCTGGTAATGCTGAAAATGCAGATGCAAGTGTTAACGGCAACATCAATATTAACACAAATGCCGGTCAGAGCGTAAATACAAACAAAAGTGCAACCCAAAATGTAAATGCAGATAATAATACGCAGAAGCCTGTACAGGTAAGCTATAAGTATGTGTATAATGCTTTAGCCGATTTCCTGTCAAAGACTACGATAGATATGTATGCGGCCAAGATCGATGAAGGCATAAGAAAGTCCAAAAACAGAAATGAACTTCATGAGTTCTTTAAGAAAAGCTATGGCAGCGACGAAGCTGAAGCATTGTATAAGATAATCTGTTCAGACTTTGAGAAAATGAAAAAAAGTGCTGGAAATTGACCTTATCCCCGGAAACAGATCCGGGGATTTTTCTTTTGCAAAAAGCATATATTGATTTGCAATAATTGTAATAATCATGTATAATAGATATGCACAAAAGTGAAAGGAGGCAGATCATATGGCAAACACCAAAAGTAAGAAAAATGCTAAGAAATTTAATGTAAAACCTCTGATAGGTCTGGCTGTCATAGTATTGATACTGCTTGCCTTTTTACTATACAGCCGTATGATGAACAAGGTTAGTTTAAGTGCACCGGGACAGACGGGAAATACCGCGGGCAACCTTTATAATGGCGGTCTTTTCTGTGAAAAGGACGGAAAGATATATTTCAGCAATCCCGATGATAATTATACTCTGTATTCCATGAATACGGATCTTACCGGGCTTAAAAAGCTGTACAATGATTACGCAAGATATATCAATGCGGATGAAAACTATGTGTATTATACCCGAATGAATAATAAAAAAGATGTTTCCACACAGAGTGCATTTACATTTTACAGTACCGGTGTATACAGGATCACGCAGAACGGTAAGAGGATAAAGGCTATTTCCTCCGATCCTTGCGGGGCAATGCTTTTGTATGACAATAAGCTTTACTATCAGACCTACAGCAACAAAAACAAACTGTTTACAATAGACAGGACAGACATTGACGGTCAGAATAACATAAAGCTCTTGGCGGAAGCTGTTCAGGTGCTCTCAGCATACGACGGTAAGGTTTATTATTCGGGACAGGAAAAGGATCAGTATATCCATTCCATAGATGAGACAGGTAACGAATCTGTATTTTTGGAAATAAAAACATATCTGCCCATAGTTACAAAGGAAGGTATATTTTATATTTCAACCGCCGACGGGTATAAGCTGTACCTGACCGATCTTTCCGGAGCGGATGTCAAATGTGTTGTAGAAAAACCTGTTTCATGGTATAATGTAAGTGCAGATGGCAGATACGTGTTCTATACTTCCGACGAAAAAGATAACAGCGGTATATTCTGTTATGACAGGAGCTTAGACACTACGGAAAGGATTGCCGAGGGTAATTACAAATGGATCAATCTGGCGGGAGGATATTGTTTCTTCTTTGATTTTTCCAATGAACAGGCATATGCCTACGATTATGAAAAAAAGGTTTTGAATTTCTTCAACCCGTCTAAAAAATGAAGGGACTCTAGAGAATATGAAACAAAGATATCGCCTGTTTTCGGGTATAGTTCTGGCTGTTATAGCGATAGGCTGGATAATATTCCTGATAAGCAGAGAACCTGATAAAGATCAGTCCGGTTCAAAGGACATGATGCGAGTAATACTTAATAACGCTAAGGAAGCAGTGGCAGCAAAGTCGGAGCCTACGGCTACTCCTACACCGGAGCCTACGCCAGAGGTTACCGCTACACCTGAGCCTACGGGTGAGCCGGTAACACCTGAACCCACACCGATCGTATTACCTGATTATACCAAGTTTGATTATATCATCGCCAATGTTAACGAAAAGATGAATGTCCGTTCCGGAGCAGGGCAGAACAAGAAAGTAGTCGGATCGCTGCCGGCCAACGGATATGGAAAGGTAATAGAGAGAGGTACGGAATGGTTTAAGATCAAGTCAGGAGACGTTACCGGTTACGTATCAACCCAGTACATCCTGACCGATACCGAAGCGATCACTAAGATGCGTGAGCTGGATGCGCTTAAGATAACTGTTACCGGAAATGATGTAAATGTTAGGACCGAGCCCAATACCACCTGTGAGGTATTTGTACAGGCAAAAGCAGGTACCGTATATGACTACTACCCGGAGTTCTCAACACAGCTGTTTTATGCGATAAGGATTGAGGATCAGATATACTATGTATCAAATACCTATTCAGAGGTAACCATAAAGCTTGAAAAAGCAAGCAAATGATCAAGTAAAATATTAAAGGGCTGTCGTACTAGGAACGACAGCCCTTTTTCAAGGTCACCTCAAAAATGCCTTTGGTGTTTTGTTATGTTGCAATTACTTTTCTATCAGCAGACATACTGCCTGGGAGGCGATCCCAAGGCCCTCACCTGTGAAACCGAGACCTTCTTCGGTGGTGGCTTTGACGTTAACCTTGCCGGGGTCGATGCCTAAAGCAAAAGCTATGTTTTCCTTCATTTTGGGGATGTGAGGACTGAGCTTCGGCCTTTGCGCTACAATAGTAGAATCAATGTTTTCTATGTTGTATCCGGCTTCATCTATCAATGCGGCAACTTTTTTTAACAGTTCTATACTGGAGATATCTTTATATTGCATATCGTTATCCGGAAAATGCTTTCCTATATCGCCTAAGGCAGCAGCACCGAGCAACGCATCCATTATCGCGTGGATAAGGACATCGGCATCAGAATGACCGAGCAGGCCTTTTTCATATTCGATCTCAACGCCCCCTAAGATCAGTTTTCTGTTTTCCGTAAGACGGTGAACGTCATATCCCGTACCGATACGCATATTTTTTACCTCGCATCTCAAATTTTGTTATATGCAGTATACACAAAAAAAATCAAGAAATCAAATAATATTTTACTTGACGCTGGGACAGAAGATGATTATACTATCAATCTTGGTGGGTCTTAAACAGTTTAAGCCCCATTGATTAAACAGGACAGTTGTTTTACCGATAATGGTGCCGGTTGTTTATATAGAAATCTGGAGGAGAAAGTGGAGACCGCAGTCGGGATATCACTGTTCACCTGTGCAGGAATGCTTACATCCATATTGTTTAAGCCATCCGTGAATGTTAAGAAGCACAGTGTGAGCATATATTGGATGGTAGTGTTGGCCGGAGCAGCAGCTCTTATTTTATCGGGATGTATTTCGATAAAAGAAGTTTATGCCGGTCTGAGTGCGGATACGGCTGTAAATCCCATTAAGATACTGGTACTGTTCTTTTCTATGTCGGTACTTTCGGTATTCTTGGATGAGGTTGGATTTTTCAGGTATATGGCATGTGTTACCTTATCAAAAGCCAATGCCAGCCAGAAAAAGCTGTTTGTCTGCCTGTTTGTGATAGTATCGGTACTTACAGTATTTACTTCAAATGATATAATAATACTTACATTTACACCGTTTATCTGTTATTTCGCAAAAAATGCAGGTATCGATCCTACACCGTATCTGTTCTGTGAACTGGTAGCAGCGAATACGTGGTCGATGATGTTTGTTATAGGTAATCCAACCAATATATACCTTGCTACAGCAAACGGCATTACGTTTATGGAGTATTTTAAGGTAATGGCACTGCCCACTTTGGCAGCAGGGCTTACCGCATTTTTTGTACTGTACTTTATATTCAGGAAAAAGCTGTCACAGCCGTTAAAGCCCAATAAGGCAGAAGAGAAGATAACCGATAAAAGACTTCTCGGGATCGGGCTTTTACATTTGTCATTATGTACTTTTATGCTTGTTATATCAGCATATATTGAGCTTGAGATGTGGCTTATCACTTTAGCATTTGCTTGTTCGTTGTTTATATTTGATATAGCATACAGAGGACTGTCACATACACACGGAAGCGAGCTTAAGAGCTGCTTAAAGAGAGTACCGTGGGAGATGATACCGTTTATTATCTCAATGTTCGTGATCGTTCTGACTCTGGATAAATTCGGACTCACCGGCAAGATAAGCGAACTTTTGGAATGTGCTCATCCCGAGTACTCATACGGCATGGCTTCATTCCTTACCGCCAACATGATCAACAACATCCCCATGAGCGTGCTTTTCTGTCCTGTTATAGCAAATGCGTCGGCGATAGTAACACAGCCTGCGGTATACGCAGCTATCATCGGTTCCAATCTTGGCGCTCTGCTTACTCCTGTAGGAGCTCTGGCAGCTATCATGTGGAGTAACATATTAAAGAAAACCCATGTGCCCTTCAGGTTTACATCATATATCAAAAACGGTGTGCTGGTATCCATACCGGCGATTCTGGGGGCACTGTTTGTACTGAGTATTGGTTTATAATATTAGATGATTAAATAATAAAAATAAAGCTTACAACTTAAAGTCATCAGACAACGTTGTAAGCTTTTTATTTATTCCGGTATTTGTTATGTCAAAGTACTTATGGGTTTTAAAACTTTTATCCTATCACGGAGTTCTTTCCTTGCACATATAGAAGATCGCCAATAGTCCGGGACCGCAATGTGCACCGATAACTACACCGAGACCTGAGATCTGGATGTTCTTTATGGACGGGAATTTCTCAAGGAGTTTATCCCTTACATATTCAGCATCCTCTTGGCAGTCGGCATGGTTGATAAGGAATTCCATTCCGTCGGGCTTGCCGATCTCGTTGATGATAGAATCGATTATGGTGTTAAGAGCCTTCTTGCGTCCTCTTACCTTAGATGATACAAGAAGGGTACCTTCGTCAGGCACGTAAAGTACGGGTTTGATGTTGAGCAAATTTCCTACGAGTGCAGCCGAATTGGATACGCGGCCGCCGCGCTTTAAGTAATTAAGATTATCAACGGTGAACCTGTGTGCTATGTGCAGCTTGTTTTCCTCTATCCATTTAAGATTTTCCTCGAAGCCGAGCCCCGCCTCATAATTCTTTACAACGTTCATAACGAGCACACCGAGTCCGCCCGATACACAACGGGTATCAACATAAACTATTTTTATGTTTGCATATGTTTTTTTGAGCTCCTCGATAGCTTCTTCGGCAAACTTGTGTGATGCCGACATAGGCTTGGACATATCCAGGAATATAATATTCTTATTATACTGCTTGATAAGTCCTTCAAAAAATTCCCTGTAGGCGTAAGTGTTGATAGCAGCGGTATTAAGAAATGTACCGGCTCTCATTTTCTGATATACGTCCTGCCTGGTTGTCTCACTACAGTCATCAAAGTAGACCTTTTCGTCCATTGTGTAGGAATACCTGATGAACGGTATGTTATGTTCCTCAAGGTATTCTTTGGTCAGGTCACAGGTTGAGGCTGTGGCGATAATGTAATCCATTTCCATTTTCCTCTCCGTATTATGTTTTAGTTAATAACATATGAAAAAACTTGCACTTTTATTATAATGTATTATAACCAAAAAAGAAAGTGGAATTTTTAGAGGAGTTAAAAAAAGTAGTGGCAAAATTTTTAACATAGTGATATAATAATAATTTGTGGGGCTTTATCCGAGACTACTGAAGGGGATTTTGATCATAAAGCCTGTCATTTAGACATATTATCAAGGCCAAAACGGTCTTACAAAGGCTATTAATGTGCATTTGGATGAGAGTTTCCTTCAGTTGTTTCGGAGCCCCCGGAAACTTTAAAGTATGGATGGTTTGCGAAAAAATGTTTTCGAACATCCAAGAGTACAAATACGGAGGAAAAAAATGTACAAGACTTTTTCAATGGAACTCGCCGGACGTACATTAAGCGTTGACGTCGGCAGAGTAGCAGCCCAGGCTAACGGTGCTGCATTTATGCGTTACGGTGATACCACAGTGCTCTCTACAGCTACGGCTTCAGAGAAGCCTAGAGACGGTATCGACTTCTTCCCTTTAAGTGTTGAGTTTGAAGAGAAGCTCTACGCAGTAGGAAAGATCCCCGGCGGATTCACAAAGCGTGAAGGAAAGCCCAGTGAGAATGCTATCCTTACATCACGTGTTATCGACCGTCCTATGAGACCTTTATTCCCTAAGGATTATCGTAATGATGTAACACTTAACAACATGGTAATGGCAGTTGATCCTGCATGCCGTCCCGAGCTTGTAGGTATGCTTGGTTCCGCTATTGCTACGGCTATTTCGGATATACCTTTTGACGGTCCCTGCGCTATGACTCAGGTAGGTATGATCGATGGTGAATTCATTATCAACCCTTCACAGGAGCAGTGGAAGAGCGGCGACCTTAACCTTACAGTAGCTTCTACAGCAGAGAAGGTTATCATGATCGAAGCCGGTGCAAATGAGATCCCCGAGGAGAAGATGATCGAGGCTATCTACAAGGCACACAATGTAAACCAGACTATTATCGCATTTATCAATGATATAGTTAAAGAAGTAGGTAAGCCCAAGCATGAGTACACAAGCTGTGCTATACCTCAGGAACTTTTCGATGCCATCAAGGAGATCGTACCTCCCGCAGAGATGGAAGAAGCTGTATTTACAGATGAGAAGCAGAAGAGAGAAGCTAATATCTCTGCTATCACAGATAAGCTTACAGAAGCTTTTGCAGACAATGAGGAGTGGCTTGCTATCCTTGGCGAGGCTATTTACCAGTATGAGAAGAAGACCGTTAGAAAGATGATCTTAAAGGATCATAAACGTCCCGACGGCCGTGAGATAACACAGAGCAGTCCTCTTGCAGCTGAGGTTGACATCGTACCCAGAGTACACGGTTCATCAATGTTTACCCGTGGACAGACACAGATCTGTGACGTATGTACACTTGCACCTCTTTCAGAGATGCAGAAGCTTGACGGTCTTGATGAGAACGAAGTAAGCAAGCGCTACATGCATCATTATAATTTCCCTGCATACTCAGTAGGTGAGACCAAGGTCAGCCGTGGTCCCGGACGTCGTGAGATCGGTCACGGAGCTTTAGCAGAGCGTGCACTTATCCCTGTACTTCCTTCAGAGGAAGAGTTCCCTTACGCTATCCGCTGCGTATCGGAGACATTTGAATCTAACGGTTCAACATCCATGGCTTCTACCTGTGCATCATGTATGTCACTTATGGCAGCAGGTGTACCTATCAAGCGTATGGTAGCAGGTATCAGCTGCGGTCTTGTTACAGGCGAGACTGATGACGATTTCGTACTCCTTACAGATATCCAGGGCTTAGAGGATTTCTTCGGAGATATGGACTTTAAGGTAACCGGTACCACAGAAGGTATCACAGCTATCCAGATGGATATCAAGATCCACGGACTTACCCGTCCTATCGTAGAAGGTGCTATCGCACGTTGCCGTGAAGCAAGACTTTTCATCATGGATAACTGCATGAAGAAGGCTATTGCTGAGCCTCGTCCCGAGGTTAGTCCTTACGCTCCCAAGATCATTCAGATCCAGATCGATCCTTCTAAGATCGGTGAGGTTGTCGGACAGCGCGGTAAGACCATCAATGCTATCATTGATACTACAGGTGTAAAGATCGATATCACTGATGACGGTGCAGTATCTGTATGTGGTACAGATCCCGCTATGATGCAGGAAGCTATCCGCCTCATCAATATCATCGTTGAAGAGTTCGAAGAGGGCAAGATCTACGAAGGTAAAGTAGTATCCATCAAGGAATTCGGTGCATTCATCGAGTTTGCTCCCGGTAAGGAAGGTATGGTACATATCTCCAAGATCGCTAAGGAGAGGATCAACCACGTAGAGGATGTACTTACCTTAGGCGACAAGGTTAAGTGCGTATGCCTCGGCAAGGATAAGATGGGCAGGATCAGTTTCTCGATCAAGGACGTAAAGTAATTAGACGGTTCTATGTCTAAAATATTAAACGGGCTCTGTTCGGTCAGAGCCCGTTTTTATTTGCACAATTTCTGCAATTAGAATACTTTATTTGCATAATCAAACGATTTATAGTATAGTATTGCTAATGGTATAATAGTTGTACTTTATATATAAGGAGGACTTTTATAATGACATGCTTTACGTGTAACGCTTTGGTGCCCGATGGTGCACAAACCTGTCCGAGATGCGGGGCTAAGCTTACTGCCGACGGAACCCAGGGAACACAGGGGGCTCAGCTGCCTCAGGGAGTTCAGGGAAACCAGGATTATGTAGCACCTTGGAACAGGATGGTCAACCAGCCAAGAGACATGAGGGGCGAAAAAAGAGAATTTGTTTTAGAGGCGACCGGTTCGGTAAAAAAGACATTCTTTATACGCTTGGGTCAGTTGATCATATACCTGGCTTCATTTGTACTGGCTTTGATGCTCTTTATGGGTGTATCGTGGGGATCAAGCGCAACCAATTTTGTTTATGATACACTGCCGAAGATTCTTTCAGGAGCAAATCTGATCCTTTGGGTTCTGTTATTGATCTGTTTTTCAGACCTGCAAGGATACGAAGAAAGATTTGGTTTGGCACTGCGTTATGCGGTTTTAGTTATGGTATTTACATTGCTGGCACTGTTTTTCACCGATGGTGTTATACAATTGCTGGTAAGCATCGGTGAATTGGTATCCGGAGTACTTTTTATGTATTATTATTGCGGTGCTTTCTCGGATATTACGGATTTGATCGATGAGGGTGTTTCCGGAAAGTGGAACCTGATGTTCAAGATATATATGGGTGTAACAATACTGATCCTTGCAGGAACATTATTCCTGTATTTCAGTATTAGAAATGCCCGCACCTATTATCAACTGCTTTCAGCTGTAAACAACACAGTTTTGTGGGCATTTATTGTTTCTGTATTACAATTACTTGCTATGGTCATAGAGATAATTATTTTTTCAAAGACAGTCAAGTGCTTTGAAAACCAAAGATAACATTAAAGAATGATGGTCAGGTGAAAAGATATGGATTACAAAGGTTTTTTAGCTAATTTCAGACGAATTGCCTGTGTTATGTCCGTAAATCTTAAAGAAGAAGGAGACAACAGGTATTTTGTAGTAGATGCAAATGATGCATATAAGAAAACTGTTGTGCAGGATCCGAAAGATTTTGTGTGCAACGTGCCTTATACTCGATATATCCCCAAGGCTGTCAATTTTGAGGCCCTGTGTGATACCTGTGTCATGAATGACAGACCGGTCCATACATATTTCAATATTGAACTGTACAAGGCCTGGATGGAAGTATTCATGACTCCTCTTGAATCTGATGATCCTGACAGAAAAATGTTGCTTTTCTCGTATGAGATGAATACTAAGGTGGAAATAGACAAGCTGACGGATATATCTACGGAGACGGCCGGCAATGTTATAAAGACCTGCCTTATGCTACGAGAGACAAATGATTTCCAGAAAACCATGAATGCTGTGGTAAAGGATATCAGAGAACAGTGTGGGGCAAAAGGCTGCTGTATCCTTTTGACAGACTTTGAGAAAAGACAGTATTCGATATTAAGTGAGAGTTTTGATACCGGAGTAGAGGCACCACCACAGGCATCATATAGTTCCGAACATTTCGGCAAGGTGGTTGAAACGTGGCCGAGACTTGTGCATAAGAGCAATTGCTTCCTGTTTACCAATGAAAAAGGGATGGAAGAGGCCAGAAAAGTGGCTCCGGAATGGATGGATACTTTGAAGTATGAAGGTATCGAGACCCTTGTTGTTTATCCTCTTCGTTCGGATGATAAGACCATAGGTTATATCTGGGCAGGCAATTTTGATCCCGAAAAGGTCATGATGATAAAGGAAACGCTCAGTCTTACAGCGTTTATCCTATCTGCGGAGATTGCAAACGAGCAGAATAACCGTAGGATAAAGATCATGAGCCAGACGGATATGCTCACGGGAGTATATAACCGAAATGCCATGAACAACAGGATAAGTGATGATGTGAATGGCAAAAAGGAAATAAAGAAACCGTTTGGTGTTTTCTTTATCGATGTTAACGGTCTTAAAACTGTTAATGATACCAAGGGACATCTGGCCGGCGACGATCTGTTAAAGGATGTAGCCGATACGCTGAAGGAACTAAATCCTGGGAAAAATGAGATCTACCGTGTGGGTGGAGATGAATATATGATCATCGCACCGGATACGGCTTGTGAAGAATTTAAGAATTCGGAAAAAAGCCTGCTTGAGAATTCGGAACGTGAGAGCAGAGCTCATTTTGCTGTCGGCAGCTGCCACAGTGATGAAAACAGTGATGTACTAAAAGCCATGCAGATCGCGGATGCCAGGATGTACGAGCGTAAAGCGGAGTACTACTTAAGACATCCCGAGTATGAGTGGCACAGTAAACGTGGATGAAACTACTACCGGTATGCATGTTATTGCATACCGTTTTTTTGTCATTTGACGTACGGCGGCCCCAATCTTAATATCGGTCACGGTGTAACAAATAGGGCTCGTGACGGACAGTTCCCGAAGCGAATTGCCTTTGGTGGCAATCTCGCTCGGGATGCTGTTCGGACAGAGCCCGTTTAATATTCTCATTGCGATATTAAGATTGTGGCCGCCGTACGTATAAGAAGAGGAACTATCGTTTGTCTTCTAAGATTGACAAATCATTAAAACATGATACAATGTGTTTAGTTTGGAGGACGTAGGAAACTATGACACTTAAAGATCTGAAAAAAGGCGAATCCGCTGTGATCACCACTGTTGGCGGACAGGGTGCACTAAGGCAGCACTTCCTTGATATGGGAGTGATACCGGGAGCGGAAGTAACCCTTATAAAATACGCACCGATGGGCGACCCGATGGAGCTTAGGATACATGGGTATGAGCTGACGCTGAGACTTGCTGATGCGGAGAAAATAGGCATAGAGTTGGTGAAAAGCGCCGAAGTATTGGACGAAAACAAGGGAAAAGCCGCAAACGGTAAAGAGGCAAAAGCCGGAAAAGGTGAGAAAGACACAAAAGACAGCAAGCCTGTAAAACCGGACAAGGAACTAAGGAAATACCGTGAGCACCCCGGTTTCGGTGAAGAAGGTATATACCATGATCATACCAATGAGAACCCTCTGCCCGATGGGACGCTGCTCACCTTTGCGCTTGCAGGCAACCAGAACTGTGGCAAGACCACATTGTTTAACCAGCTGACGGGAGCTAATCAGCATGTCGGTAACTTCCCCGGTGTAACTGTCGACAGGAAGAGCGGTGCGATTAAAAACAACCCTTCTACAGAAGTAGTAGACTTACCCGGCATATATTCATTGTCTCCATATACGGATGAGGAGATAGTATCCCGAAAGTACATATTAAATGAAAAGCCCAAGGGCATCATCAACATTGTAGATGCCACCAACATAGAGCGTAACCTGTATCTTACCATGCAGCTCATCGAGCTTGATGTGCCTATGGTACTGGCCATCAACATGATGGATGAGATGCGCAGCAACGGCGGAGCAGTACGTATCAACGACATGGAGGCCCTGCTCGGTATCCCCGTCGTACCTATATCGGCGGCAAAAAACGAAGGTGTCGACGAGCTCATACGCCACGCCGTACATGTAGCAAAATACCAGGAGCGTCCGGGGAAACAGGACTTTTGTGATGAAAATGACAATGGCGGCGCCGTACATAGATGTATTCACGGCATCATGCAGCTGATAGACGATCATGCAAAGCGTGCAGAAATACCTGTAAGGTTCGCGGCTAATAAGATCATAGAGGGCGATGAGAGAGTTATCGAAGCACTCGATCTTTCTCAGAACGAAAAAGAGATGGTAGAGCATATCATCCTCCAGATGGAGGACGAACGCGGCATGGACAGAGCCGCAGCTATGGCAGATATGCGTTTCTCTTTCATAAAGAAACTGGTAGCAGCATCAGTAGTTAAGCCTAAAGAGAGTAAGGAAAGACAGCGCAGCGAAAAATTCGACGCCTTCCTTACCGGAAAATACACCGCGATACCGGCATTTATCGGTATCATGGGTATCATATTCTGGTTGACATTTAACGTGGTCGGTGCATGGCTGCAGGAGCTTTTGGAGTCCGGTATAGGATTTATTACCGATAAAATGGACGCGTTGCTTGAAACCTGGAAGGTTAACGAAGTTATCCGTTCCCTTGTCATAGACGGTATCTTTACCGGTGTTGGCAGTGTCTTAAGCTTCCTGCCGATCATCATACTCCTGTTTTTCTTCCTGTCACTTTTGGAAGATACGGGATACATGGCAAGAGTAGCCTTTGTGATGGACAAGCCGCTCAGAAAGCTTGGACTCTCCGGAAGAAGTATAGTACCGCTCCTTATTGGATTCGGCTGCTCGGTACCCGGAGTTATGGCGGGACGTACGCTTCCTTCAGCCAGAGACAGAAAGCTTACCATCATGCTGATACCGTTCATGAGCTGTACGGCTAAGCTTCCCATATATGCATTCTTTACATCCCTTTTCTTCCCGGGAAGGGGAGCACTTATCATGGTAGGCCTGTATTTATTTGGTATCATCATGGGTATCATTACCGCGTATGTTTCGAAAAAAACGATATTCAAAGGCGAAGCGGTGCCTTTTGTAATGGAGCTTCCAAACTATCGTATGCCCGGACTTAAAAACGTGGCAAGACTTCTCTGGGATAAGGCAAAAGATTTCCTTACCAGGGCATTTACCGTTATCTTCGTGGCAACCATAGTTATCTGGTTCCTGCAGAGCTTCAGCTTCAGCTTCGCACTTGTTGAGAATTCAAAGGACAGTATGCTGGCAGTTATAGCAGGCATCATAGCACCTATATTCATTCCTTTGGGATTTGGAGACTGGAGAGTGACCACCGCGCTCATTACCGGATTTATGGCGAAGGAGAGCGTAGTATCGACATTCTCGGTACTGTACGGCGATACAGCAGAGATGCTCACCGCTATCGCACCTGCTGCAGCACTGGCACTGCTGGTATTCTGCCTGCTCTACACACCCTGTGTAGCAGCGATAGCTTCGGTAAAAAGGGAACTTGGGAGAAAATGGGCAGCTGCGATAGTGGTATTCCAGTGCGGAATCGCATGGATCACGGCGCTGGTGGTAAAACTGGTAGCATCAATGTTCCTTTGATCACTCCAGTCTTTCTCCGCTATCCTTATCAAACAGACCGGAAATATAGAACTGCGAACCTTTACCGGGTTCGGAGGTGACGGAAAGCTTTAGTGAAAGCCTTTCTGCCGCAAGGTTGCAAAGGTACAGCCCCAGTCCGGAGGATTTGCTTCCGCTGCGGCCGTTAAAGCCTGTATAACCCTTTTCAAATATTCTGGGCAGATCTTCACTTCGGATACCGATACTGGTATCCGATATTTTTATGGCATTATCGGTCACTTCTATGGAGACAGTGCCATCACTTGTATATTTAACGGCATTTGAAAGCAGCTGCTCTATGATAAATGATAGCCACTTGTCATCCGTAAGTATCTTAGCCTGTACCGGCTCATATGACAGTTTCAGCTTTTTGTTTATGAATAGCGGAGCATATTTCCTGATACAGCTCTTAATGAGGGTATCAAGCTCAACCTCTTTATATGCGATATCCTTGGAGTTAGACCCGAGCCTAAAATAGTTGAGCACCATATCCACGTATTGCTCTATCCTGAACAGCTCGACGCGGCAGGCACGCATCTCCTGCGAGTCATCCTTTAAAAGCATATCGAGTACCGAGATGGGAGTCTTTATCTGATGTACCCAGAGGGTAAAATAATCCTTGCTGTCCTCCATCAGGAAATCATGTTCACTGAGCAGGCTGTTGCACCTCTGGTAAAGGAGCTCGATTATCCGCGTATAATCCTCAGTCTCCAAAGTCTGCTGATCGATGGCGGCGTAGTCATTATTTTCAAGCATCATAAGAAGCTTTTCACGCTCCTTGTGACGGGCTACGTACCTGAAAAATGAAATACAGAGACCGCAGAAAGTAAAAAACACATTAAGTAAAAAGGCATAGAAAAAAGGAGCCATATCCAGTCTGTACAGGAAAAAAACGACAAGCATGACGATATTACAGGCAGCAACCAGCAGTAACACATCCAGTTTTTCCCGTATATACCTGCCTATTAACTTTCCTGTCCCAAGCTTCTGCTTCTCGTTACCGGGCATCTGTTTATCTGTGCTCGGTTTCCTGCTATCTATACCCATCTCATTTTCCTTTTCTCAGTTTCTATCAGTCTTCTATAATATACCCCTGTCCGACCTTGGTCTTTATAAACTCCTCGAGTCCCTCAGCCTCAAGCTTTTTCCTGAGTCTCGTGACATTTACGGTCAGAGTGTTCTCCTCAACATAGCAGTCATCCTGCCAGAGCTTGGTCATAAGCATATCGCGGCTGACGATCGTATTCTTCTTTTCCAGAAGAGTAGTAAGTATCTTAAACTCGTTTTTAGTTAAGTCTATCTGTTTTCCGTTGTAATCCAGGGTGCCGTTATTTAGGTTCAGGGTGGCACCTCTGTGTTCCAGCACGTTCGGAGCGGTATTCATATTGTAAGCACGTCTGAATATCGCGCCTATCTTGGCGGAGAGCACATCCAGATCTATGGGCTTTGCGATCAAATCGTCACCACCCATGTTCATGGCCATGACTATATTCATGTTGTCCGAAGCCGAAGTGATAAAGACTATCGGCACGTTGGATGTCTTTCGTATCTCGGTGCACCAGTAGAATCCGTTAAAAAACGGGAGATTAATGTCGAGCAGCACCAGAAGCGGCTGTATCGCCTGAAACTCATCGGAAATATGCTGAAAATCCTTCGCTACCACCACCTCGTAGCCCCAGGTCTCTATCTTTTCTTTTATGGCTTTTGCAAGGGCGTGATCGTCCTCCACAAGCATTATCTTTTTCCCCATATCGGTCCATCCTTTTAAGTAATTACAGAAGAAAACCCTTTGTTAAACGAAAGGGTTTTCTTTGATTATACAATATTATGATAATATGTCAAATTTAGCTTACGATCCTGTAATAGGTCCTTGCCGTAAGACTGTATATGGCTACATAGATAAGTGAGAATATCACGAATACGATACCGGTACAGAGCAGGAATATGTTAGTGGTTGTGAGCAGTGCCATTATCTTTGAAAGGATGGAATATGCCACAAGTGTATGTATACCTGCCACTGCGAGCGGTATGAAAAATACCGTAAGTATCTGGCTTTTGATAGTCTTTTTTATCTCAGGCTTAGAAAGACCGACCTTCTCCATGATCTGGAAACGGTTCCTGTCGTCATAACCTTCGGTAAGCTGCTTATAATATATGATAAGTGCCGTAGCAAAGAAGCAGACCATGGAAAGCAGTATGCCTAAGAACAGGAGGCTTCCGTTGAGGATGATCTCTTCGGCTCTCTGCTCCCAACGCATGCTGGGATTATAGATGTTGCATGAGGTACCCTTTGCTTCTCCGTATTCGTTGAGATTATTACGGATTGTCTGAAAGAGTTCCATTTTTTGTTCTTCCTCGCCCTCTATATCAGCAAAAAACGTACTTTTTACCAGGTAGAGCTCTTCTTCGTATTTCTTTGTAAGTTCCGAATCGATATGTTCAAAAATGTCATTGTTCACCACAAAAAGGAAACAGTTTCCGACTTCGGCCACGCTTGATGAGAGAGGATTCTTTTTGATGGTATGTACATTGTTAAGCTCCAGTCCCAGTAAGTTAACTTTTTCGGGAGCCCAGTTATCGCGGCTGAGTTTGGCGAAAGCCATCTCATTATTTTTTAGGTTGAGATTCTCGCCGGTCAGGACGTTATATGTGTCGGTAGTTATAAAGGTGATTGATTTGACATCTTTCCTTGATACAAAATTATAATTAAAGCTGATCCCGTCATCATCACTGTCGGATGTGATAAGGTCATCCCCCTTAAGCATAAAGGGAATCTCCATGGATTCCTGTCTGCCAAAGTTAGTTACTTTAAGCCCCAGGCTGTCACATGCTTCCCTTAAGGCAGCCAGTCCTTCCTCTTCGGTAAAATCGCGGCTTACACGGTTATTATCAGACCACTCCCTGATGTTAAAATACATATCATGAGGGAATTTATTTTCTATATCTTCATCGATGCCGCGGTAGAGTGTGACCGTGGTAGCCAGCATGATGAGTACGCCTGTAGCGAGGATTGCGATACTTGCGAGTCCTGCTGCATTCTGCTTCATCCTGTAGAGCATGCCTGATACGGAGATCATGTGCTCCGGCTTATAATAATAGCTCTTTTTGCTCTTGAGCATTTTTAAGATGAATATCGAACCTGCGGTAAACAGGAAATAAGTACCGAATATAACACAGATCACAGCCACAAAGAAGAAGCCTAACGCTTCCATGGGCTTTTCTATAGTGAGTGCTATGTAGTATCCTGCACCTAAAAATGCCAGCCCGAGTATAAACACGATCCATTTGATCTTAGGCTCTTTTTCACCGTAGGAAGCGCTGAGCAGCAGCTCGGTGGTCTTAAGTCTTATCAGAGAGATGCAGTTAAAAATATATGTAAGAGCGTATATGATCACAAATATCACCAGAGTATAGATAAGTGCTCTTACGCACAGTATGTTTATGTTATCTGCGACCTCCAGCTGATAAAGCTTAAATATGACGAGGCTGGCCAGCCTGTAAAAGAGTATTCCGAGTGACGTACCAAGTATGATCGAGGTGGCATGGGTTATGATATTTTCCACAAGCATAATGTTTATGATATGCTTTTTCTCTAACCCCAGTACATGGTACAGGCCGTACTCCCTTTTTCGCTGTTTCATGAGGAAATTATTCGCATAAAAAATGATGACGAGAGACAGGATAGATATAACAACTACACCCAGGATCATGAATATACCGATATAGTCCCCACCTCGGGAATGTTTAAGAGCTTCCTCGTAACAAAGGGAATACATGATGTACATTATGGCAAACATCACTGCGGTGGAGATGATCTGGGGGATATACAGTTTTAGATTTTTCTTTAAACCGTTAAGTGCGGTTTTAGTATAAAATTTGATCATGACCGGTACCTCACTTAAGGATTCTTGACAAGTACCGTGAGAGCTTCGGTGATCTTGCGATAGAACTCTTCGTTGTCGGCATCGCCGCGGTACAGCTGATGATATACTTCGCCGTCCTTGATAAACAGGACACGTCCCGCATGGCTCGCAGCCTTTACGGAGTGTGTAACCATAAGTATGGTCTGGCCGTTTTTGTTGATCTGTTCAAAGGTCTCAAGCATGCTGTCAGTGGATTTTGAATCAAGTGCACCTGTGGGTTCGTCAGCGAGTAAAAGCTTAGGGTCTGTAATGATGGCACGTGCTGCTGCAGCACGCTGCTTCTGACCTCCCGATACCTCGTAAGGGTATTTGGCAAGTATATCGCTTATCCCGAGAGCGGAAGCGATGGGGTCAAGTTTTCCCTGCAGTTCACTTACGGATACACGGCTAAGTACTAAAGGGAGCAGGATATTGTCCTTTATGGAAAAGGTATCGAGCAGGTTAAACTCCTGGAATACAAAACCTAAGTTCTTACGCCTGAAAGCGGCCATTTCGTTTTCTTTAACACTCGTCAGTTCCATACCGTCTAAGATGACACTGCCCGAGGTGGGCCTGTCGAGGGCTGCAAGGATATTTAACAGGGTGGTCTTACCGCTTCCAGATTCACCCATTATAGCTACGTATTCACCCTGATCCACGGAGAAGTTTACGTTTTCAAGTGCTCTTACACTGTGTCCTCCGAGACGGGTGGTATAGATCTTTTGTAATTTTTTTACTTCAAGGATCGACATTTTCATTAACCTTCCATTTGTTTTTTTGAATCAGCTGTTTCATTACACAGCATATATTAGCACAAAAATAAGTGTGTGAACATCTTTTTTGGTGACATTACGGCACTTCAGTCTTACAATTTTGTAAGGTGGGGTTACGCTTTATGGGTGTTGAAACATGTTTTACAACATTTTACATCCTTAATACAAAATGTTTTAGAGAATATATTGTAAGATTATAATTGGAAATTTTGTTGAACGGAGGAGGTTACAATGGATAAGACACTGAAGGTTTTGATGTTGAATGGCAGTCCCAGGGAAAACGGCAATATAGCTCTGGCATTCGGTGAGATGGAAAAGGTATTTGCTGAAAACGGAGTTGAGTTTGAAAACATACAGCTTGGAAGAAGAGATATAAGAGGCTGTATTGCCTGCGAGACGTGCAGAAAGAATCATAAATGTGTATTTGACGATATCGTAAATGAGCTTGCGGTTAAGTTTGAAGCAGCCGATGGTCTGGTTATCGGATCGCCTGTATACTACGGCTCAGCAAACGGAACTTTGATGTCGGCACTTCAGAGATTATTCTATAGTACTTCTTTTGATAAAAGCTATAAGGTAGGCTGCAGTGTTGTCAGTGCCAGACGTTCCGGCTGTACCGCAACTTTTGATGAGCTTAACAAGTTCTTTACGCTGTCAAATATGCCTGTAGCTACCAGTCAGTACTGGAACAATATCTACGGGTGGTTCCCGGGAGAGGGCGAGAAGGATGCCGAAGGTACACAGGTTATGAGAGTGCTTGCCAGAAATATGGTATTCCTTATGAAGAGCATTGCCATGGGAAAGAAAGAGATAGGTCTTCCGGAAACAGAAAACCGTGTCTGGACCAACTTTTTTTAAGGAGGAGCTAATATGAGACTTGGAACATCATCACCTCTTAAACATACTTCACCGCAGGAGTGGGCAAAGAACCAGATTGCTTTAGGATGCCGTACGGTAGTTTTCCCGGTTCAGAGCAATGAACCCGAAGAAAAGATAATGGCATATAAGCAGGCAGCCGATGAGGCAGGACTTACTATCGCAGAGGTCGGGATATGGAGAAATCCTTTTACAGATACCGACTACTGTGTAGAGCAGTTAAAACTTGCCGACCGAATAAATGCAAGATGTGCAGTCAATGTGGCCGGATCCTTCGGACCGGTATGGGACGGCGGATATAAAGAGAATTTTACCGAAGAAGCATGGGATAAGACCGTAAGGACCATACAGGAGATCATAGACCGGGCAGATGTAAAGAATACTCACTTTACCATAGAGCCCATGCCCTGGATGGTACCTACGGGACCGAAGGAGTATCTGAAACTGATAGAAGCAGTGGACCGCGAAAGGTTTTCGGTCCATATGGATATCATTAATATGATCAATTCTGCAAAGAGATATTTTAATCCCGTAAAATTCATAGATAAATGCTTTGATATGTTGGGAGACAGGATAAGAAGCTGTCATATCAAGGATGTGCATCTGGATACCCGTTATACCTTCAGACTCGAGGAATGCGGTCCCGGAGACGGAGAGTTTCCGTTAAGGTATTATGCTGAAAGGATCAATGGTGCAGATCCCGATATGCCGGTAATACTGGAACACTTAAGCTCCGATGAGGATTATTTAAAATATATGGGATATCTGAAGGAGGAACTAAATGGCTTATACTAGAGTTTCAGATGCAAATGAGATAACTGCAAAATATATGGATTCCATTCTTATTGAGCAAAGGCTTATAGATTCCGTAGTGGCGGATATCTCTACTGAGTTTTTCGGAGAAAAGTTTGATACTCCTGTTATGACACCAGCTTTTTCGCACCTCGGAAAATATGACGGGAGAGAGCTTACGGGACTTGAGGAATATTCGCTTGCGGCAAAGGAGTGTAATGCACTTAACTTCTGCGGCATGATGGAAAACGATATGTTCCAAAGAATAGTAGATACCGGAGCAAAAACAGTAAGGATAGTAAAACCTTACGCAGATAACGGAAAAGTACGTGACCAGCTGCAGTATGCCAAGGAAGCGGGAGCATTCGGCATCGGTATGGACATTGATCATATCTTCGGTGTTACGGGATATGATATCGTTATAGGAGAAGAGATGACCTGCCAGACTGCGGATATGCTGCATTCCTATGTTACATCGGTAGACCTTCCCTTTGTGGTAAAGGGTGTCCTTAGTGTAGCCGATGCTGTAAAATGTGCTGAGATCGGGGCAAAGGCAATCATCGTAAGCCATCATCACGGACGTCTGCCCTATGCTGCACCTCCCATGATGGTACTTCCGAAGATCAAGGAAGCTTTAAAAGGAAAGGATGTTAAGATAATAGTTGACTGCGGTATAGCAAGCGGAGCGGATGTATATAAGGCTTTGGCTCTTGGAGCAGATGCAGCCGCTATCGGCAGATCCATGTTCCCGTCTTTGGAAAAGGAAGGAAAGGACGGAGTAGTTAAGTTTATAAAGAGCATAGGTAATGAATTGAGATTCATCATGAGCGCAACAGGGTTTGCAAAAGTATCGGACATAGATGATTCTGCACTTATTATGAGTTAAGTATGATACATAACATTAGATAATGATTAAAACTATAAGGTATATATAGGAAGGAGACAAAATGGATAATTTCAGCTTTTACGCACCTACATATTTTCAGTTCGGTAAGGATTCGGAGTACATGGCAGGTCCTCTGGTTAAGAGATTCGGGGGTACAAAGGTACTCATTCATTACGGCGGCGGTTCCGTAGTCAGATCGGGACTCCTTGACAGAGTCAAAGAGTCACTTACAAAGGAAGGCATAGCATATGTCGAGCTTGGCGGAGTAAAGCCGAACCCCAGAAGCGGCCTGGTATATGAAGGTATCGATCTTTGCAGAAAGGAAAATGTTGACTTTATCCTGGCTGTCGGCGGCGGAAGCACGATAGATTCTTCAAAGGCTATAGCTGCAGGAACGGTTTGCGACGGCG
This sequence comes from Lachnospiraceae bacterium, assembly GCA_024684355.1. GTDB lineage: Bacteria > Bacillota > Clostridia > Lachnospirales > Lachnospiraceae > RUG11977. The sequence continues at coordinate 3,014 of JAIKXA010000173.1, read as the reverse complement.
ATTTCTGGGATTTCTATGAGGGAAAACCCGTAACAAAGGCACTCCCGGTAGGTACGGTCCTTACCATAGCCGCTGCCGGAAGCGAGGGTTCGCCTGATTCGGTTATCACAAAGGAAGAAGGAATGCTTAAGCGTGGTGCCAGCGGAGAGGCATACAGACCTAAGTTCTCAATACTTAATCCCGCTCTTACAATGACGCTTCCTCCTTATCAGACAGCCTGCGGTATAACCGATATCATGGCTCATCTTTATGAGAGATATCTTACAAATTCAAAAGATGTAGAGGTTACCGACAGATTAATAGAGGCTCTTCTTCTCACTATGAGAAACGAAGGACCGAAAGTAATAGCCAATCCCGAGGATTATGAGGCCAGAGCCAACATCATGTGGGCTGGAATGGTAGCTCATAATAATATCTGCGGTGTAGGACGTTCCCAGGACTGGTTAAGCCACGGAATAGAGCATGAACTTTCGGCAAAATATGACTGTGCTCACGGTGCCGGACTTGCAGTAACAATGCCTGCTGTATTTACATATAACTTAAAACATGATATAATGCGTTTTGCAAAGGCAGCAGTGAGAGTATGGGGATGTGAGATGGATTTTGACAATCCCGAAAGGACGGCTAAGGCCGGTATTGAAGCTTTAAAGACATATCTTCACAGCATCGGAATGCCTCTTAACTTTAAGGAACTCGGAGCGAAGGAAGAGGATATTGAACAGATGGCTTACACTGCCTGCTACGGCGATGGAAGCGGATCCGGAAAAATGTACGGGTTTACGGTTCTTGAACAGAGCGATGTAGAGGCCATATATAGGTTAATGCTTTGACAATTCTTGCCAACCATTGGCTTAACGGCCTTATGGTTGGCATTTTTGCGTTTTAGAGAAGAGAGGGCTTTATGAAGGTAGTACTTGATAAACTTACAAAGAGATTTCCAAACAGAAACAAAAAGATCAAAACAGAGGTTGTTGCAGTGGATAATTTCTGCTTTGAGGTACCTGACGGTACTTTGGTAGGATTACTAGGACCGTCGGGATGCGGAAAAAGTACGACTCTTAATCTGATATCGGGACTTGAAAAGCCTACGGAAGGCCGTGTGTTCTTTGGGGATACCGACGTGACGGATATGGCACCGGAGGACAGGGGCGTCGGTCTGGTGTTTCAGAATTATGCCCTTTATCCGCATCTTACGGTACAGCAGAATATTATGTTCCCGCTGCAGAATTTTAAGGGAGAAAAGAAACTGTCCAAGGAGGTTATGCTTGAAAAAACTCTTGCTGCAGCCAAGCTGGTACAGATAGACCCTCTTATGGAAAGAAAACCCAATGAGCTTTCAGGCGGACAACAGCAAAGAGTAGCTATTGCCAGAGCTCTTGTAAAGGAACCCAAAGTACTGCTTCTCGATGAACCGTTATCAAATCTTGATGCGAGACTCCGCCTGCAGACGAGAGAGGAAATAAGGAGGATCCAAAGAGAAACCAAGGTTACCACGATATTTGTAACACATGACCAGGAAGAAGCGATGAGTATCTCAGACCTGATAGTGGTAATGAAGGACGGTCTGGTACATCAGATCGGAAAGCCTCAGGAAGTATATGATGATCCCGTAAATCTCTTTGTGGCCAAATTCCTTGGTACACCTCCCATCAATGTATTTAAGGGAATGGTTAAGGAGCATAAGATATATATAGGAGACAATGCAATCTTAGAGACAAAGAAGGCAAAGGATGGGGATGTATATGTTGCGATCCGTCCCGAGGGCTTTATATTAAATGAAAGCGGAGAGCTTGAGGTTGATCTTAAAGGGCTTGAGGTTATGGGAAGAGACACCACGATAGTTTCTACGCACGAAGCTTGCGAAAACGTTGAGATACGTTCTATAGTCAGTGCCGAGACACGTGTGGATCCCGATGCCAAAACAGTCAGATTCAGTGTAAAACCGGCCAAGACATATATATTTGATGCCGAAAGCGGAGAGAGGATACTGTATTGAAAAAGAATAATCTGAAAGGCTGGCTCTATCTGCTGCCGGCCATAGTGTTTTTAGGGATATTCATGATATATCCGTTGATAGATGTTCTTATTTATTCTTTTGAGGAAGGATACAATTTTGCATCGCAGACTCATAACGGAACAGGTCTCTATAATTATTCGTACGTTCTGCATGACACATATTTCCTGCAGGCGCTTAAAAACACCTTTATACTTGTTATCATTACTGTACCGCTTTCTACGGGCACCGCACTGCTTATAGCCATGGCATTGTCTTCGATAAAGAAGTTAAGGGAACTGTTCCAGACTGTTTTTTTCCTGCCTTATGTTACCAATACTCTGGCTGTAGGTCTTGTTTTTATGATACTGTTTAAAAAGACCGCATATTCCGATGGCATGATCAACCTTTTGATCAACTTTTTCGGCGGGGAATCGGTGGATTTTATAGACGGTCCTTATTGGGCAAAGATGTTTGTACTTTGTATATATACCGTATGGATCGTCATGCCGTTTAAGATCCTGATACTGACGGGAGCACTCGCAAGTGTCAAGGATGATTATTATAAAGCGGCCAAGATAGATTCCACTCCCAAGTGGAGAGTGTTTACCAGGATCACGCTGCCGATGATCTCACCCATGATATTTTATCTTGTCATCACGGGTTTCATCGGTGCGTTTAAAGCCTACAGTGATGCGGTGGCCCTTTTCGGTACCGATCTTAATGCGGCACAGATGAATACTCTGGTAGGTTATATCTATGATATGCTGTACGGAAACAGCGGAGGATATCCGTCATATGCTTCGGCGGCAGCCCTGATACTCTTTTGCATAGTCCTCACCATTACCTGTATCAATCTTATGGTGAGCAAAAAGAGCGTGGTAAAGGGGGTGTAATATATGAGATCGAGAAAGACAAAGGATATCATCCTGAATATCGTAAAATATACATTCCTCGGATTCTGGGGGCTCATCGTCCTTTTTCCTTTTTATTGGATGATCATATCTTCTCTTAAGGGATA
>JAIKXA010000146.1 GCA_024684355.1 Lachnospiraceae bacterium | reverse complement strand
CATTATATACTTCACATTTTCTGTCCGATACATCATAAACATGCACTATATCCGAGAGTTCGGAGCTGTCATCGAATTCTGCTGAGATATTTTTTGAACCTTCGAGTTTTTCTGGTGAATAATGTACAGTCTTCTCATTATGAAATACCGCAGTATACAATATCTCCGCTTCCACAAGGTCCTGGAAAATGTGGCTTCCGTATGAAAGCTCCGGGTTATAACCTGCCTTGGACTCCTCAGTCTCACAGATAATCTCAAAGGCACTTATATCCGAAAATGCCGTAGGCACGCCAAGTTCTGGAGATGTTGTACCTACACGTCCCGGGACTATAAGCATCATATGCTTTTTCTTGTCACGGAAATACCAGTTTATTTTTCCTATAAGTTTTGCAACCTTGATCTTATCCTTATAAGGCATTTCATAATACTTTACCGGATCTACAAGGACAATGATATCCAGTTCCGATGCCTTGGACATACCCATTGAGGCACCCTTACTCTCCAAAAGTATCTTATCTTCCGGTATATTATCGGGGATCACGGTCCCTGACTTTCCTTTTTGCACCTGCAAAGGTCTGCACTGCAGCAGGTCTATCGAATATTCACCATTTTCTGAGATATTTATAGTAAACTCTGTATCTACCGGGTACTCGTACTCCTCCTGTATACAGTGAAGCATTCTCTTCATCTGTTCCATCAAGGTCTTATTCGCCACAAGTCCCTTACATGAGATGAATTTTACCTCCCTGTTTCTGCCCATCTCACGCAGTCTGTCCTCTGCATCATAGTCATGCTCTAAAAGTATCTTATCAAGATATGCGGGGATATCAGGGCTTATCTCATCAAGGGAAAGCCTCTTTAGTGCCTGTTCGGACATATTTATTACCTCGGCTTTTCCCTGCGAGAACTTATGCTTATCTGCAGATGATGAGTACGATGTTTTTTCAGGCATATCAAGATTTACTATCCTCGGATATGAACCCTCGGTCCTGTCCACCGCAGATGTACCAAGCCCCATTACAAGACGGAGCATACCGACGGTCGGGTCGCTGTCCTTCATTATACGGTAAGGACTGTAAGAATATCCTACTCCCGCTGCACACGGCATATAGTTTACTCCATAGTATGACCCCGACACTCTCTGGATCAGCAGTGCCATCTGTTCGTCCCTTTTATCCAGCCCTCTCCTTTTCCTGTAGTCAAGTGCGGATAAGCTCATGGTACTTGCATATACAACCTTTATGGCATTTTCAAACTCTTCTATTCTTTCCTCAAGGCTTCCCCTGTTTACACAGAACACTGACTCATATTTTCCCGCAAATGCATTTCCGAAGCCATCCTCCAAGATACTGCTTGAACGGATAATATACGGATCCTGTCCGTAGTACTCAATGATCCTTACAAACTGTTCCCTCATAGCATCTGAGAAAGTTCCTCCCATAAGTTTAGAGGCAAATTCTTCTGCCAGTTCAAAATAACCTTCATCCGTTCTCTGTCTTATTCTGGTATCCCAGAGATTATTATCAACGATGTATGTATAATAAAGATCCGATCCTACATAGAATGAATCATGCGGCTCAAGCACCTCGTTAATATCAGGTTCACTGTTGCGTATAATTGCTCTGGCAAGAAGCATTCCGCACGCTTTTCCTCCTATCATGCCTGTTCCCACCATATGATCCCTGACAGCAAAATAATCCTCCGCCGTAAAGTTCTTTTTTACCATCTCGCGCATCTTTTCATCACGTGTCATCATGATATCGCACATTTTGGCACACTCTTCAGAAATATCCAGTCCCGATTCATTCATGAGCTTTACACGGTTGAAAAATCTGTCCCAGGAGTCTGAGTATTGTTCCTCCGCAGAACGCTGTGCACGTCCGAGCGTCTGGTAAAAACGACTGGATATTACTCCGTCCAGTATCGGGCGGAAATGCCCTGTTTCCGGATCGTAAGTATGCGGAAGGAACATAGTATCCGAATTTCTGTTCCAAACCTTTTCAGGCCTGATATAAATATTCTTTTTATCCGAGTAAACATCGAAGAAAAGCTGCGTCGTATTAAGTATCTTGTTTACAGCCTGTACCGAATGCTTACCTCTTTTTATCGGAAAAAACGCCACAGTGTCCAGTATAAAAAGGAACGGACATGTTACTCTGAAGAAATTCCCCATCATAAGGTCTGTAGCCCACGCTGCCTGAAGCTCCGAAAGGCAGTCGAAAACATAGAAAGCATCCTTTCCTTCACGTTCTATGATATTGTGGATCTCTACGGTGAAGTTTTCAAATCTGTGAGTAAGAGGTATCTCAACTCTCTTTACTTCGGGACATTCATCTATAAGCGGAGCATGGCTTGCAAAACGAAAATAGATTATATTACGCTTATCCTCTATGGCCTGTCTGACATAAGGCTCCATAAAAAGCTTAAATTCATCCAGGTCCGAAACACGCCAGACCACATTGTCTCCCAAACGTATATTATCCAGTGCCACATCCATCTCGGGTATTCCGCTTTTCACTCTGTCAAATGCTGCCATTTTCTGCTCCTTTCAAAACAAATATAAACCTGTAAAACATGCTCCGTTATCTATCAGCGACCGTCCCAGTGATCGATATTTTATTTAGTTCCTTCATCCAGATATTTACAGACGCATCGCTCGGCATACGCCAGTCCCCACGGGGTGAAAGTGTTACCGTACCGACCTTCGGACCGTCGGGCAGGCATGAACGTTTAAACTGCTGTGAGAAAAACCGCCTGTAAAATATCTTCAGCCATTTCATAACGGTTTCTTTAGAATATGTTCCGTTAAAAGCGATACATGCTATCCTGAAGATCTTCGACGGTGAATATCCGAAACGCAGCATATAATACATAAAGAAATCATGCAGTTCATACGGACCCACTATATCTTCGGTTTTCTGTGATATGGTACCGTCGTTTTCCGGAGGAAGCAGCTCGGGACTTACCGGTGTATCCAGTACATCTCTAAGGACCTTTTGCAGATTGCCTTCCGAGATCTCGGCTTCGAAGCTGACCAGCCAGCGTACCAAAGTCTTAGGTATGGATGCATTTACTGCATACATGGACATATGATCCCCGTTATATGTAGCCCAGCCCAGTGCAAGTTCCGAAAGATCACCTGTACCTATAACCATGCCTCCGAGCTTATTCGCCATATCCATAAGTACCTGGGTACGTTCTCTTGCCTGTGCGTTTTCATAAGTTACATTATGTTCGTCCTGTGATTGTCCTATGTCCTCCAGATGCTGTGTCACACTCTTGCAGATGTTGATCTCAGTCAATGTAACACCGTACGCTTTGGCAAGCTCACAGGCATTATTATATGTTCTGTCCGTGGTCCCGAAGCACGGCATCGTGATCGCCCGAATCCCGATCCTATCCAGCCCCAGCATGTCAAATGCACGTACAGTAACAATGAGTGCCAGTGTAGAATCAAGTCCCCCCGACAACCCCAGTACAGCATTTTTACTGCCTGTATGCCTAAGCCTGGTCATCAGGCCCACTGCCTGCATGGTAAGTATATCGCTGCATCGGCCATCCAGTGTCTTCTTGTCAGTCGGAACAAACGGAGTCTTAGGGAATACCCTATCAAGTTTGGTTTCTGTAATATCAAGTGAGAAGTACACCTTTTTAATGCCGGTTTCAGCTTCAAAGGTATTCATTCTCCTGCGCTCATGTATAAGCTTTTTTATATCTATATCCGTAATGGTCAGTCCCTTGGAAAAAAGTTTCGATTCCGCTAAAACCGACCCGTTCTCCGCTATGATGTTATGCCCGGCAAAAACCATGTCCTGTGTTGATTCACCGATGCCCGCATCTGCATAAGCATAGCAGCAGGCAAGCGACCCCGACCTAGCCTTTATCAGGTTTCTCCGGTAATCAGCTTTGCCTATAACCTCATCACTTGCCGACTGGTTAAATATAATAACTGCACCATTTGCCGCAAGACGCTCTGCGGGCGGTGAGCTTATCCACATATCCTCACATATCTCAATACCGAAAGATAATTCCGGCATCTTCTCACATGAAAAGATCATATTCTCAAGGTGTACAGAATATTTATCATTCAATATTATATCCGCACATAGTCCGTCTCCCGCCGGTGTGAAATGTCGCATCTCATAAAACTCATTATAATTGGGTATATTTTTCTTCGCTGCAGCACCTATGGCTCTTCCCTTATTTACCGCAACAGCACAATTATACAATTTTCCGTTATGTTCTAACGGCACTCCGATCACAGATACGATATCTGTATTTTCCGTTTCCTCTATGATACGGCAAAGTTCGCTCTTTGCAGAGTTTAGCATTGCCTCCTGCAAAAACAGATCTCCGCAGGTATAACCGGTGATTGAAAGCTCCGAAAAGCATATAAGCTTTACTCCTTTTATTTCTGCCTCTTTAACCAGCTCTATGATCCTGTCTGCATTATATTCGCAGTCTGCAACCTTTAAATCCGGTGTAGCACAGGCTATCTTAATAAATCCGTCTTTCATACT
>JAIKXA010000145.1 GCA_024684355.1 Lachnospiraceae bacterium | reverse complement strand
CATTCCCAACAGGCGCAGAGCATTGCCATAATACACCGCATCCTTTTCGGATTCACTAAGGCATGCATCCACCAATTCAAATGTCTCCTTCTGATCGCACCATGGACTGTCACTGGCAAACAGCATATGATCCGCGCCATTTTTTTCCACCATTTTCCTGAACAGTTCCGGCTTAAGCGGCGGAACAAGTATCGGATTAGCCTCAAGGCTGTCCCAGCCCTCCTTAGTATCATCTAAAGGACGTACAGGATTCAGAGAAAACGAGGTATCCAGATATGCTCCTCTTCCGCACAACAGCTCATATACATCTTCCCATTTGGCATATGACCCCATATGTGCAAGTACCATTTTTTCAGGTTTAACCTCATCAAGCATCCGGCTTATCCTGTCGGGATCTGCAAGGTCTCCGGGAAAACTCAAGTCCTTTCCGGCATGTATCACTACGATCATACCAAGCTCACTTGCACAATCTATTATCCTCAGATTTCTTATATCATCTATAGCGACGCCCTGATACAGCGGGTGCAGCTTGATACCTTTTATACCGGACTCATTAATACTTTTAAGGATTTCCCTGTAGTTCTCATTGTCAGGATGTATCCCGCCAAATGACAAAAGTCTTGAGAAATACCTGTCATTTATTTCTATCGCAGTTTTATTTATCGTCTCACATTGTGAGGGTTTGGTTACAACAGGTAAAATAACGCTCATGTCAACATGCGCCCTATCCATGGACTCCAGTAACGAAGAATTGGTAGCCTCTGTATAATAACGTATAGACGCATCCCCGGCTATCTTCGGAAGGACTTTCTTTGCCAACTCGTCGGGGAAAGTATGTGTATGAAAATCAATTAACATCTCTATTTTTTCACTTCTTTTATTATAATATTTATTTCCTAAATAACCTTGCAAAAATCAATTATATCCTGCTTTCTAGACTCAACGTTTACTTTGTATTCAATCGAAGTAAGGCCAAGGTGACCCACACATTCGATATGCAAATGTCCATAGAAGTGTTCAATACTCTGTATTATCCTGTCACACTCATGCATACCAGGACCGGTTCTGAGAGCAACCGAATATCCCTTCTTACCGTCTTTGATAGAGGCATGAGGTTCATGAGTATCACACCACGGAGTGCATCTGTCTATAAATGCCTTGTACTGTCCGGGTATATCAGCCCAGTATGACGGAGCCACAGAGATAATTATATCGGCATTATCAAATTCTTCCATAATCTTAATGATATCATCCTTCATTACACACTTAGCTGTGTGGTGGCATGATCTGCATCCTTTACAGAATTCAAAAACATAGTCATCTATACAAATGCATTTTGTATCATACCGTGAAGAAATTTCCTTTTCTATAATACTTACAATTTCAGCTGTAGCGCCCGTTCTGACCGGGCTGCAATTAATGATCAATGCTTTCATTTGTGCTATATCCTTTATTTCCCGGGATAACTTATCTCATTACCCTACTCACAGATTTTACCGGTAGCCAAGAAATTTCTTCAGATTTTTGTCGGGAAGAAGATCTTCTTTCCCAAGTCCAAAAGATCTTGCAGGAACTATCTCAAGATAACGGTTCAGAAATTCCTCATAGGACTCCGCCTCAAAGCAGTACGGCGTAATAAAGAAATCTCTGCCTCCGCCCGTAACCCGGTCTCCGGCCTGAACACTCACCTTGTAATCTCCGGATCGGAGTTTATAAAAAACATACTTTTCCAGATACCATCCCTGAATTTCGACGCTTCCGAACGAAACCTTATACTCATCCACGACTGAATTTGCCCGGATTGCAGCCTCCTGATATTCATGCTCAGCCATTTCAATAAATCTTTCCGCAGAAGTACAGTCGTACACGTAATATTTTTTATCATTTTTGAATTTTCTTACGAATTCCCAGTCGCCATGTACCTTTTTAATTGCGAACTGACAGTATTCTTCGGCTGTTTTTTTATCAAACCAGCGGTAATCCTTTTTTACGTTTTCATATGCCTTTTCCAGATATACCTCAATATCCATTCCGAACTTGAATTTTTCAGCAGGATTGGAATCCCTCACGGCATTTTTCGTATATTTGCAAAGAAAATCAACAAACTCATCGGCTGTACTGCCCTCCGTCCACTCTTTGACAACCTTCTCATCCATAAAGGTTCCCTTATCCTGACCGAAAATATACTGTCCGTGACGCGGTACAATTACATAAGCCGTTTCCTTTTTCATTTGTGCGAGTTTTGCCCACGGATATTCCTTACGAAGCTTTTTAAGTGCCATTTTGTAATACACATTGATATCCGTTCCATATTTAAATTTCTCCGGATCGGCAAAAGGATTCCGATTCAGTTCCTCTTCATGTTTTCTCTCTCTTTCCCGTTCCTCTTCTCTTTCAAAAATATCGTCGGAACTTAACGGTGTCCATGCCCACACCTCTTTCATGCCAAAGCTGGACAAAGCCGATGCGTAAATGAACTGCCCGCCTTTCTTGTCCCGCCACCAATCCCATCTTCCGCCTGCCATACGGCCGTCTTTTAAGATCAAAAGACAGTATTGTTCTTGTTTTGGAAAATCGCCGTCATCAGTTGAGTAAAAGCCGCCAAACTCTGCTTTTTTATCAATGTCTTCGATCCATTCTCCGATATTGATCCCCTTCGTCGATTCTTCTTTCAGGCATGACGAAAGGTTGTAGCGGTCAAACGAATGCCATTTCAACACTTCGCTTACATCAATCGTGTCAAAACCTCCTCTGCCGAATACTCCTGATATACTCTTCTTATTACTGTAATCGGACGGATGCCATTTCCCTGCAGTATGACGTCCGTCTTTTAATTCAAGAAGGCAGAATTCATCATATTCCGGCATATCCCCTGCCTTTACATCATGAAAATCGTTAAATGACAGATGCAGCACCGTATGATCACATTTAAACATGTTTTCTTGTCTTTTCATTTAACTCTGCACCTCGTATTCAAACGCTTCATATTTTAGTTTTGTTCCTACATCTATACCATCGGGCAGTAACGCTCTTGCCACAAGTTTAAGCTCATCAGAATCAGCATTCGTCCTTTTAAGATTGGCATAATCTCCATCTATGCTTTCAACTACATAATATATTGTATCCATATTCCTTTAATACTCCTGTCATTTAAGTATACCGCATCACGAACCATCCGAGGACTGCCCATGTCGCAAGCGAAAATGTGTTGCCATATTTATCTTTCCCGGATTTGTAGATTTCCTTAGCATCATCAACACTGACCAGTTCAAAACCGTTGAACA
>JAIKXA010000126.1 GCA_024684355.1 Lachnospiraceae bacterium | reverse complement strand
AAAATAAGATGGGTGTTAGATAATTCTGACACCCATTTTTGCCCAGCTTATCCGAGAGGATTATACATAGATATACGGCATTTCGCCGGAGCATTGAAGGGATTCGCGTATCCCCGATACGCAAAGAGGGAACTCGCTCGGATGCGTCCGGGCGTTTTTCCTCGAAAAAAGGAAAGAAAAAGTCTTTTCTCTTCGCTAAAGATGACGAGTGACGGTTCTGACTCGTCGGTAAAATAAAAATTAACCGGGCGATGATACTTTTCGGACTGACTATGGAGTCAGTCCGTTTTTGAAAGAGTTGGAATATGTTAATACATATATAAAACATAAAAAAGGAGAAAAAACTATACATCCTCGTGAATATGCTCGTAAATACGGATACTCTACACTTTCGTATTTTGATTCGATTTTTGCAATATAAATAAAAGTCAGTGCTCAGAAATGTACAGAACACAGGTAGGATAACAGAAAACCCTCTAGGATCGAAATCTTAGAGGGTTTTATTATTTCGCAAATCACCTCAATGATTTCGCAATATATCAAATCTATTTCGCAAAATATCAAAAGATATCGCAATATATCAAACAAATATTGACATATTGCGGAATAAATAGTATAATTTGCGAAAAGAAACGTTATTAATTTGAATAGCGAGGTGATCACTAATATGATGAATTGCAAGGAAATGGCATTAGTCTGGGGGCTTTCGGTACGTACTATCAATGATCTATGCAAAAAAGGAAAAATTGAAGGTGCGATAAAAGTCGGAAGAGAGTGGCAGATCCCGGATAATTCTCCCAAACCGATAGATTGTCGTATAGTTAACGGGAAATATACCAAAAAGGAGAAAACTAAAGATAAAAAACCGCTTCCTGTCGGAATATCGGATTATATCCGTGCACAGGCTGAATATTATTATGTGGATAAGACATTATTGATCCGGGATTTCCTTGACCGTAAATCATTTGTATCTCTGTTTACAAGACCAAGACGTTTCGGAAAGACTTTGAACATGGACATGCTACGGGTTTTCTTTGAAATCTCAGAGGATGATACAAGCAGATATTTTTCGAATAAAGCAATATGGAAATGCGGGCCGGAGTACAGAGAACATCAGGGAAAGTATCCTGTGATATTTCTCACTTTTAAGGATGTCAAATATAATTCATGGAAAGCTACATTTACAAGGATTGCAGAGCTTCTGCAGGAGGAATTCGGAAGACATTCCGAATTGAAAAACAGTGATAAGCTTGAAGGATATGAGAAGGAGTATTACCGAAAAGTTTTAAATGCAGAAGCTAATGAAGTGGAACTATCAGGTTCTCTTCAAAAACTATCTAAAATGCTTACAGAACATTACGGTAAGAGCCCGATCATTATTATTGATGAGTATGATACGCCGATTCAGGAAGGGTATTCGAAAGAATTTTATGATGAAATCATAGGCTTTATGAGAAACTTCTTTTCCGGAGCATTTAAGGATAACAGGTATCTTTCATATGGATTCCTCACAGGTATCTTAAGGATAGCGCAGGAAAGCATATTCAGTGGTCTGAACAATCTGACAGTTAATACGGTAATGGATGAAGAATATGACTCTTTCTTTGGCTTCACAGAACCAGAGGTATGTCAAATGCTGGCATATTATGGGGCAGCGGACAAAGAGGAAGAACTTAAAAACTGGTATGATGGATACAATTTTGGAAATAAGGAGATTTATAATCCTTGGTCTGTTATCAATTATCTTTCCAAAGGTTGTCTGCCTCAGGCATATTGGGTGAACACCGGGAAAAATGAGATACTGGAAGATGTACTTGGAGTTGCTACAGAGGATATAACAGAGAAACTTTTCGACCTGTTACAGGGTAAAAGTGTTGTTGCAAAGATTGATCAGAATGTGGTATATAGGTCACTTGCTGAAGATCCTGCAAATATTTACAGCCTTCTTTTGGTTGCAGGATATTTGAAGACACCTAAGAAAGAATTGCAGGGAGACGGGACATGGCTGTGTGAAGTAGCCATACCAAACAGAGAGATTGCTGCGGTATATAAAAGTGAGATTTTATCACATCTGTTGCAGATAGGTGTAATGGGAAGGACTACTGCCAACAAGATAGCTGAGAGCCTGTATGCTTTAGATACCAAAAAACTGCAGGATGGCATCGGAGAATATATAAAGAATAGTATCAGTTACTATGATTCCGGTGCAGAAGGTTTTTACCATGGTTTGGTTTTAGGCCTTGTAGCTTTGATGGATAACCAATATAAGATAAGATCAAACAGGGAGTCGGGAGACGGAAGATATGACATCTGCATGATACCTAGGGACCCTAAGTATCCGGGTATTATCATGGAACTGAAGTCTGAAAAGGGACTGAGTGAAAAGGCTCTTGAAACTTTATCTTTCGATGCGTTAAAACAGATCGATGACAGAGGTTATGATCATGAACTAAAAGCTGAAGGAGCAATAAGCATTCTTAAATTAGGGATAGCATTTTCGGGAAAAAAAGTGATAATACGGACGGATTGACAGTATAAAAAGAAAATGGTTCCCAAGAGTGATGAAATACCTAAAAGAATCCATTATAATAACTTTAAGGAAGGAGGACCGTATGCAGAACTCAAAAAGAAACCTGTTGTTGTTTATCGGCCTCCTTGTGCTTGCGGGGCTGTTTCATGTAATAGAACATACGATACATGACATAAGTGCACTGGGTGATCCGCACTACGCAGTCGTTACTCTGTTCTTCTGCCTGGAACTCGTGATATACACGGTACTTATCATATTCTGGATACAGTCGGTACACACCAGACTGCTCCCTTCACGAGCCAGAAACTACATGGTGATAGTGGCATTGCTCATGATATTCTATCTGGTACTGCGCGCATATAAATACCGTATAGCCGGAGAAGATGCGGGACTGAGGCTATCATGGTATGCTTACTATATCCCTATGACATTTATACCAGCCCTGTTCCTTATGGTTTGCATCCGCATCCAGAGAGGTGCTGCAAAACCAAAGGTGGACGAAAGGATCTTTCTGATCCCGGCGGCAATCCTTTCCGGCTTGATCATAACCAACGACCTGCATCATCTGGTGTTTGTGCTGGCGCCGGGCTTAACCAACTTTATAGGAAAATCCGGGACATACACATACCGAGTGACCTTTTATATCGCATACGCCTGGATAGTACTGGCGATACTGGCAGGCATTATCTTACTCATAAAGACTTTTGGACTGAGGCAAAAAAGAAGACTGTTGTATCTGGGAGGGATAATATCCGTTTGGTTGATACTTACACTGCTGCATACCCTGAAACAATACATAGAATTCACACCGCCGTACGAGTCACCTGAGATAAATATATTTACAATGCTGGCCGTTTTCGAGTTCGCCATTAGGCAAAGGCTTATACCTTATAACGAAAACTACGCCGGCTTTTTTGCGAGTCTGCCCATGCCGGTGATGATCACCGACAAAAAGTTCCTCCCTGTATACTGCTCGGCAGGCAGCATCGATCTGGAGCCGGCCGTATTGGCTGAGGCGCTTAAAGCTCCAATATATCCCATACCCGACGGAAAGCTTTCCGGCAGAACTATCCGCGGAGGATATACCTTCTGGATAGAGGATGAGAGTGATATCCGCCACGCAAACGAAGAATTGAATGAAGCCAACGAGCTGCTCGAAAGTGAAAATACTCTTATAGATTACGAAAACAATCAGAAAGAAGAAAATGCATACCTGCGCCTGCACCACCATATTTACCACGAGATAGCGCAGGAGATGTACCCCTATCAGAAAAGGATAGAGGACCTTTTAAACGAAGCAAAGCCCGGTACAGAAGATTTCTTAAATATCGTGGCCGAAGTATCAGTACTCAATGCATTCGTAAAAAGAAAAACCAATATGCTCCTTGTAGCATCGGAGCACGACATGATAGACCTAAACGAGCTGCTGCTCGCTATATCGGAGTCAGGCAAGTATCTGGAGTTCGTAGGACTAAAAACCTCAGTGGATGAGAGCGGATTTATAGCCCCCGCGGCTAAAGACGGATCTAAAGCCTTCCCTTTGAGGACTGATCGAACCACGAAGTGGTTTGATGCCCGTCTGGCGAAGACAAGGTGCCCCGAAGGGGCGGATGAGGTGGAAAATACCCTCCCCTCCGACACTGTCATAGCCCTCTATGACACTTTCCAGCTCCTTACCGAACAGCTGATAGGACATGCCACACTTCTCATGATCTCATACGGCTCGGAAGGCCTGAGACTCGCTGCAGATACGGGTATAGACATAAATACAGAATATGTACCGCTCCCTGTAAGCCTAGAGCAGCAGGATGACATACTGTTCATGACTATAAACGCTATACCGGTAGAAAAACGCCATAAACGCGTAACCACAGCCGCACAGGAAAAGCAGCCGGAGCAGAAAGGCGGTGAGTGACATGACTATATGGGAATCAATGAATACAGGTCTTGGAGAACTGCTCGTAACCTGCGCTATGCTCATCATGCTCTATGCCGGATATCTCTGCATGGCATTTTACAGACTGGGAAAGAAAGATAAAAACATAGCGGTATCACTCATCCTCTTTGTAGTATACTTTGCGGCATTCTATATGATGCTGGACGGCAAGTTCCATTATGTGGAGCCCGATTATTACTATTACATGGACGTGGACTATATAAGGACCTGGCCCAAGGTGACCACGGCATTCTGTCAACTCCCTGCAGTACTGGTACTGGCCATAGAACTGATCACAGCCATATACCTGTTCTGGGGCACACAGCACAGAAAACGTCTCCGTAAGGATAGCCTCACACGTACTTCCGTAAAAGAAGCCATAGACCTGCTCCCGGCAGGAGTAGCATTTGCAGATACGCACGGCAATGTG
>JAIKXA010000113.1 GCA_024684355.1 Lachnospiraceae bacterium | reverse complement strand
TCCTTACCTGTGATATTCTTGTTCTGAAGGTCAACAAGCATAAGGTGGTTGTCTGTACCGCCGGATACAAGATTGAATCCGCGTGCAACAAGCTCTTCTGCAAGAACCTTTGCATTCTTAACAAGCTGTCCTACGTACTCCTTGTACTCAGGTGAAAGTGCCTCTTTGAAGCAGATAGCCTTTGCAGCTATAACGTGCTCTAAAGGTCCGCCCTGCATTCCGGGGAATACTGCCTTATTTAACTTGTGCTCCGTAGCAAACTCCTCGCTTGAAAGGATAAGTCCTCCACGAGGTCCGCGAAGTGTCTTATGAACTGTAGCTGTGGTTACATGTGCATAAGGAATGGGGCTCATATGATATCCAGTAGCAACCAGACCTGCGATATGAGCGATATCAGCCATAAGATATGCGCCAACCTTATCAGCTATCTCTCTGAAACGCTTAAAGTCAATAGCACGTGCGTAAGCCGAAGCACCGCAGATGATGAGCTTGGGCTTGCACTCTAAAGCGATCTTCTCGATCTCATCGTAATCAAGATAACCTTCATCATTTATACCATAAGAAACGCAATTATATACATTACCGGAAATATTAGCGGGGCTTCCGTGTGAAAGATGTCCGCCGCATGCAAGGCTCATACCCATGAATGTGTCACCGGGCTGGAGCAGCGCGTTCTGTACTGCCTGATTGGCCTGTGAACCCGAATGGGGCTGAACATTTGCATAAGTACAGCCAAACAGCTTCTTTGCTCTCTCGATGGCAAGTGTCTCAACCTTGTCAACGAATTCGCATCCACCGTAATAACGATGTCCGGGATAACCTTCCGCATACTTATTGGTAAGGGGGCTTCCCATAGCAGCCATAACTGCCTTGCTGACAAAGTTTTCGGAAGCGATCAGCTCGATATGTGAGTCCTGACGCTGGATCTCCTCTGATATGGCAGTAGCTATTTCTTTATCTTCCGCCAGTATTTCCTCAAATGAATACATAATAATTGTTCCTTTCTATTTTGAAAAATAACCTCATACATTATATTCTTATATTTTAAAAAGTGCAAGCAGAAATTCAAATATTTTTGAGCAGCTCCGCATACTCGGGATACTTCCTTGCAAACGCCTTGATATCCGACAGCATGCCGTCCTTCTGGCGGGCATTGAAATCAAGCTGAGCCTTAAGCTTTCTGTGTCTTAACAGAAGAACGTCCTTAAAATCACTGAGTGCGGCTTTATCTATCAAAAGGTCCGCCTGATGAGGCCACATGTTTGGCAGCTTGAATCCTGCTTCCTTTAATGCGTCAGAAAGCGATTCCTGGCAGGCGGCAAGAAGTCCCGTGTTTTTCTTAAACTTCTTTTCTTCTTCCTTTTCCCTGCGGTAACCCTGCCAAAGGTAATTCAGCTCCTGATGGCTGTTGCATCCGTATTTCTCATATGTATAATCCAGAGCGTTTACGGTATTGACGTATTTGATCTTTACGCTGTTTAACAGGTCAACTGCCCTGCCCATCAGCTTCTCGTTTTTTCCGACCGTATCATCGCATGCCTTAACCGATACCACAAAGTAGGCTATGTATGCACATGCTATAAAACTCATTACCAAGAACGGCAGCAGCATGCTCTTTCCCGTATTGTTGCCCACTATGATAAGTATTATGCTTATCAATATCAGTGCAGCTATACAAAAGCCCGAAAACTTTATAAGGAACTTTTTCTTTTTAACAGCTTCATCCTTTTCAAATATGATGGAGCCCTTTTCGCCTTCTATCTGACGCATGTCGTTTTTGACAAGCATAAGATAGCGCTCCTGTTCCTCCATCACTTTAAGCTTCTCCGGGATCTCCTCGGCATACATATCCATTTTCCTGTATTTTTCATCGGATATGATTCTGTTGCCTTCGAGGTAATCCTGTCTCTGTTTCTCATACTCCAACAGGTTACCAGCCAGATCTTTTATATGGGCACGGTACTCCTTCGGAAGAGTCTCGAGAATCTGGATATCTCCCAGGTGTTTTTCAATCTCATTATATTCGAGGATCGTCTCGTTTTGGATCCTGTCCGCGTTCTTCAGCTGATCCTGTAGGCGGTCTAAGACAGCTTCCACATCTTCGCTGTCGCTTTTGGCACTGCCGCTCTGCTTAAGAGCTTCATCCACGGTCATCCACTCATACGACGATCCGTCTTTTTTCTTTTTTTTCGATTTTTTACCGAATAATCCCACTCTCAGTTCTCCTTACGGTATACGAGCTTCAATCTGTCAATTATCTCTCCCGAAAGTCTCTTTTCCTCGGAATATCTTCCCTGCTGCCAAAGCACACGCATTCTGTTTATCTCATTGTAGTTGTTGCTCTGTTCGAAATCCTCTCCGACAGAATGCATCTTGTTCTCTATCTCATTATATATCTTGATATCCACTTCAAGCCGTTTTACCTCATCAGCATATCCGGCATTGTTCTTTGCAAGCTTTAAAACATAAAGGTAAGACTTTAAGGACTCCTCATTGAAATTACTCTCATATGCCTCTAAGAACAATCTGGCAGCTTCATCAAAGTCTCCGCGCCGTATCTCAAAGATACCGAGATTATGCATGATGTCGCCTCTGCATGATTCCGATATCCCGTCCTGTACAGGATTTGCAAGGATATTTCTGTATTCCTCTGCAGCTTCGTTATACTTGCCCTGCCTCATCTGCCTGTCGGCTCTTCTCTTTCTGCGTTCCAGGCTGCTCATCTTTGACAGTTCTTCGATCTCGTCCCTGATCGTCATAAGTTCGTCGGCATCATAATAACTGCAGCTCTCAAATACGGTCATAAGCTTTTCCTTTAAGGAAGCTCTGGAGTTTATCAGTTTCTCCAGCATACTTCCCCTGTCGGGAAGCCCGAGATCTTTACTTATATATGCCGCCATATTTCTGTCCACAGCACTTGAATCTACCAGGTCCAGGTTCTGTCTTAAGCAATAGCAAAGCTCCTCTATGGTATCGGCATTGATCCCTGCCTCATTTACCACAAAGGGCGTATCTGCTTTTTTTCCGGCGCATAATATTACTTTTCCCATTTAATTACAGCTCCTTAAAGATTAATAACCTGTTCCCATATCCTGTAATCGGTCTTGCGTATATTGCCGAATCCGGTGTCCCTGACGGTAACCACCGCTTCGTTTCTCGAAGGAAATCTCACCTCTACCGAAACCCTGTTGGTTTTGTTCTTCCTGACCGGAAGGGCCTCCAATGTCATGATGGCACAGAACGTATCCTTTTTTAAGGCATTGCGGATCATGAAATCTATCTCGTTTGTATCATCGAGTATGATATCGACTTTTCCGCCCGCTTCGGTATATTTTTGTCCTACCTGCCCGAACGGTATTTCCTGCAGCTCTCCGCCGGATACGGCTCTTAATGCCATACTGCACTTCAAGTCCTCTTCTCCGATCACGAGATAATTCTCGCTGCCGCCTTCAAAAAACAGATGCGCCGTATATGCCGCTGCCTTAACATACAGATTCTGTCCGCGGAAGATACGTCTTCCTGTGCTTATCTTTTTAAGTATCTCATCCGACCATGAACCTTCAAACCCGTCACCGGTAGCATATATCGCAGAAACGGTCTGCTTATGCAGCATTATCCCGCATACGCTTTCAAATGCATACTTAAGTCTGATATCATCGGTTTCCTTAAGCATCGAGTATCTGACCGTATCGGAAAAATCCGTACTCTCGGCTACTACCGCTAAAGGCTGCTGTTTTCTTCCGAAATGAAGCACGAAGAATTTAAGTCCTTCCTCTCCGAAATCAAAGAGGCCTACATCGTTGATCCATATATCCTTGTTCTGCATTACCACATAATACATAAAGCTTTCGATGTGGTCGCAGATACGGTATCTTTCCTTAGGTATACCGGCCAGTTCTAAGGCACTTGCGATGTTTTTATACAGATTGCGGTTGATATCCGCTACCGTAACCGTAACCCCTATTATGTCCTCCGGTCTTGCATCACGGTTCAGACTGAAAAACAGTCTCGAGATAAATCTTGAAAGCACCGCATCGGGTGTATATTCCTCATCGCCTATCATAACGCTCTCATCATTTAAGGCAAGATCGTACAGGTTGTCCACCACTTTCAGTCCCGGCTTCATATCATGCAGCACCGAATAGACCATCCATTCCTTTTGCTCCAAAGAGTAAGTCAGAGCCGACCTGATACGGGTGGATTGCTTATCACTTGAAAGATGAACGGCATCTGCCGAATTATTGGTGGGATTATATATGCACAGCTGCGTAAAATCCCTGCAGAAGTCTATACCGACTATATACTCCATCCCTGCTTATCCTCCGATCGGTTCAAACAGTCTCTTTATTGCGTAATCGTTAAACTGGTAATTCTCTATCAGTTTGATGACCGTCTTTTCATCATTCATTTCCTTTGCGGTAATGATCAGGTTTATATGATGATAACGGCACTCCTCGCTTCCGAAATGCTCGGGTCCGAGTGATACTTCCCTGCTTTCGGTGATGATATTGTTTTCATCATTGTTTTCTGTAATATAATACTGAAGCACTTCTCCGTAAAAGAGGATGAATTCCTTAACGTAAATGCCGAATCCGATATCCCGCATCTGTTCCTCTTTAAAGGAATCAACTGTTTCCGTACCGATAAAGCTGTAATTGATCCTTACATCCTTTTTCGGATCGGAATGATACTCGACATAATACTTGTCCTTCATCTGCCTCGGGATCCTTATCTCGGGCGGGAAGTCCTTAAAGAACGGAAGGATCAGTCCCTTGTTTTCCATCTTCTTTATCTGGTATTCGATAAATGAACGCTCTGGCCCGGTAAAGCTCTTTCTGGTCGAGTAGTTTTTAAGAAGCGTCAAAGTACAGATATCGTTTTCGCTGTAATTGGCCTCGCGTCTCATGATATCAAGTATGCCGGTATCAAGCATGTTGCCGCATACCAGATTTCCGTAAGCCAGATATGAGAGATATGCTCTTACCAGTTTACCTGATGAGCAGTGTCCGTAATATATCTCAAATACCTCTTTTACGAAATTCATATCATTTTCAGCAAACAGAGCAGTCCTCAAAAGCCTTTCCTCAAGATCGATGGTCTCTATACCCATGTCATGGCATACCGACCAGAGATCGTAAAGCTTCTGGGTATTGCCCTCGTAATTTTTCTCGAGGTAAGCAAGTATTATCTTACTCTGTCTGTAACGGTTAAAGCTGTATGTGCAAAGCTGTTGGAACAGCCTTGAATTGATCTGCTCCGAATTTGAACGGATAAATACCTCACAAAGCCTTGCCGTACGTTTGGGACTTATTCCGTAAAATCCGAACATCTCCATATTCTTAAGTGCCAGGTTGTAAAGCTCACGGAATATCATAAGCTCTATCATCCCGATACGGTCCTTGGCACTGAGCTCTTTTAAATCAACTCTTACCAGCTGGTTTTCGAGCAGGTCTCCGTCAAGATTATCATAATAGTAATCTATCAGAGTCCTCCTGCACTCCAAGAGGAAGTTTTCTTCCAGATCCTCATTCTCCACGCATTTGGCGTACAGTGCCACAGCCTCATCATTTATCGCACCGAATCTGGCTGATTCAAGTCTGTTCAAAAGCACTCTCTTGTCATTTCCGCACTTGTCAAGCATTATCTTGGTAAGGTCCGGACGGTTGATCATTTTCTTTACGGTGATCTTAAATGAGGATATGCATCTGTTTCCTTCGTTGTCCAAAAGAACGATAACAGGATCATCTGTATATATGTCGGCTATGGCTCTTCCGGATGAAAACTCCACAAAGTCCGGTTCCCTAAGCTCCTTATGCGATACAGCCGCATGCACCGCCCTCTTCCAGTCGGTGGTTATCTCGTGTTTGAACAGGATATACGGAAGTGATGCCACACACTTTGAATTGAGATTCTCCGTTCTCAGCATCTTTTCATATATAAGCGCGAGTTCTTTACTGAACTTGCCATGTTCCAGCGACCTTTCCGCAAAGGTCTCCATCCTAATCCTGTACATTAAATACAGATTATCGCTGGGCTCGCAGAATTTTACTATATTGTAATACAGAGCTGCCGCATCTGAGTCTTTAAGATCGTCTCCCGCAGCAAAATAATTGAGCAGGGGTCTCGGCAGCAGTTTTTTATCCACATTGGCGGCCTCAAGGCACTTCTCGTAAAGTCCCTTGATCCTCAGCTGCTCATTTACGCCCATCTCAAGCCATTCGTAATCCTCAGGCTCTGTTCTTCCCAGCAATACCAGATGGGTGCAGACAGCCTCCAAAATCTCCTTCTGTTTAAACTTCTCATAGAACTGTTTGAACAGTCTGATAAGCTTAACGGATGTAGTCTTTTCCCTGTTGGCTACGTATGATACCTGAAGACCGACCAGACGGTTTGTAAGCCCGAGCTTAAGCCCCTCTCTGAGCACAGCTATCTCAAAACGGCTGAACTCCCTGAGCAGCATGGGATCGATGCTGAGCAGCCTGATGCCCTCTATAAGCCCGAAGATACTGTGTTCTCCTTCGATGTAACAGTTCTTTATTTCCTCAAATCTCTGCTTCTTGCTGAAACGTTCCTTTCCGTCCAGCTTCATGTAAAGAAGAAGCGAAAGCATCTTCTTATCGTTGTCATATATACTCTTAAGCTCCGTACTGTAATTTCCGGAGATATTTTCACCGTTGACCAGCGCCCCGATAAATCTCGATATGGTATATACCTTTTGATCGGGATTCTTATCGAGTGCTTCCTCCATATCCTCAAACTGCTTTTTTGCCTCCGACTTTCTGCCGGAAAGAAAGGTCAGATACACCCTGTATAAGCGTTCTACATCTGTCTCATCTCTGAAAGCCTTAAGATAATCGAGCCCGCTCTCTGCGTTTGCAATAAATGTATCATCATCTATATGCAAAAGCTCATGTTCCACCTGGTTCATAATAAGATCCAGGATATACTGCTTCTCACGATGAGCTGCCTTTATGCTCTTTCCGTAAGGTGACGGTTTATAACACTCTATGGGTATATCCACCTCATCACCAAGAGTGGACACACGTATACGCCCGAAGTTTCTGCCAAATCCGGCTTTTTCGGGATTGATGGCAAATTTAAGTTCAAATTCGTTGTTTTCAAAATCCTCGGTCCATATGAGGGATCTTTCAAGCTCTATAAAGTCGCCCACAGCTTCTACCTTAAGCTGCGAATAACCCCAGTTGTTCTTTCTTATAAGGATCTTGTCCACAAATGATGTGTCGCCCGCATCATATACAAGCTTCGATGCATTGATTGAGAACTCCATTGAAGACTTCTTTTTTGCAGCTATAAGGAACTCCTCCAGAACTAGAGCAGTATTGGAGGCACCGGAAAGGTTACGGTAGATATTTCTGTACTCAGGCGAATTGCCGATTATTATCCTTTTAAAATCTTCTGTCTTGAAAATATCACGTGCTTCCAAAGGATTGCTTATAGCCAGATTTGCATATTGGAAGATATTCCCGGTCTGGCCTACGGATGTTTCGATATAAGCAGCTACAACCTCCGCCTCAATGCTCACTACGGATTCACCGCATTCGGTAATGACAAGTATCTCGGTACTTATGGTTGTATCCGCATCAAGGTTTAAGCCGCTGAATGTAAAGAAGATCTCGTTTTCAGTCTCTTCGAATGTTTCATTTTTAAGGACTACAAATTCGCTTTCGCAAAGACAAAAGCCCCTTACCTTGGTCCCGTGGTCATTTTTGACAATAAAAGAAGCCTCTGTTTCTTTACCCGAAATAACAGTGAGTCTGATCTCACTTTCGGATATTTCCAACAAAGGTTTATCATAAGAAAAAATACCGTTCGCAAATCTTTCTATCTTTTGTCTCATGCAGGACCTCACAAAGCAGCTCTTTAACGTCATCAACCACCAAAAAACAGATATTCGTGGTTGCCCAATATAAGTATACCATTTTTTCTTCCGAATGCAAACATTTATTTATATAAAAAGAAGCCCTCCTCATGGAAGGCTTCCTGAAAACATATATATTTTGCCTTATTATGCAAGCTTAGCCTTAGCAGCATCAACAAGGTTCTTGAATCCCTCGGGATCAGCGATAGCGATCTCTGAAAGCATCTTTCTGTTGATGTCGATGTTTGCAAGTTTAAGACCATACATAAGCTTGCTGTAAGAAATATCGTTCATTCTTGCTGCTGCGTTGATTCTGACGATCCAGAGCTTACGGAAATCTCTCTTCTTCTGACGACGTCCTGCAAATGAAGCTGTAAGAGCTCTCATAACAGCCTGCTTTGCTGTCCTGTACTGCTTAGATCTAGCACCTCTAAAGCCCTTAGCAAGCTTTAATACTCTATTATGCTTTTTCTTGGCATTTAAGCCACCTTTAATTCTTGCCATTTTAATATCCTCCTATATACTTA
>JAIKXA010000102.1 GCA_024684355.1 Lachnospiraceae bacterium | reverse complement strand
TACTCTCGGCTGTATTATATGTGATTATCTTTATGAGAGCTATGGCGCTAACTTCATGAAGGATTATATCAATGCGTTGGCAAAGGCAAATTATACATACGAGGAAACCTGGGGTTCGCTCTCTGAAGAGAATATGAAAGAGCATGCTAATATTTTTAAGAAACTTTTCGGAAAGAAAGTCTTTGAGAGTATAGCAACATACTATAACAAACAGGCAAAGCAGTAAAGGATAAATACCTTGTTGGATTTAATTGGATTCTTTATTTCGGATCCTTAAATCCTTGAAAAATCTCTGCAGTATCTCTGTGCTTTCCTCGGCACATATTGCATTAGTGATCTCAACCTGATGGTTGAACTGGGGAACCTTTAATAAGTTCAGTATGGATCCGGCACAGCCGGCTTTGGGGTTGGCAGCACCGATTACCACGCGGTCAACCCTGGACTGGACTATAGCTCCTGAGCACATCTGACAGGGCTCCAAAGTAACATACATGGTGCAGCCGTCAAGGCGCCAGTCACCGAGTTTCTTACAAGCACCGGCTATTGCGGTTATTTCCGCATGAGCCAGTGCTGTTTTTTTAGTGTTTCGCTTATTGTATCCGCGGCCGATCACTTTTTTATCATAGACTATGACGCAGCCTATGGGGACCTCGCCGAGGGCAAGTGCATGTTCAGCCTGTTTTAAGGCTTTTTTCATAAATTTAACATCATCCTCGTGAGTGAGGGGAGTGTGTTTGACATTTTTTGCTGCATCAGGTTTCATGGGTGATTGCTCCTTATAAGATCCTTCGCTTCGCTCAGGATGGCAGATTATTTATAATGGCAGGATGTTGGCTATAATTCTCTCATGTGTTGATTATCTGACATCCAGCACATATAAGAGGATATCGCGTTCTATCCCGTCAAATTCATGTGCATTTCTGACCACTTTTTCAAAATGGAAGCCCAGTTTTTCAATCAGGGCTTTTGATGGCAGGTTTTCGGGAAGTATTTCAGCCTGGAAGCGTTTTACTCCGTAATCTTTGGCTATTTTCGGGATCAAAAAAGAAGCCGCTTCATAGGCATATCCGTTGCCACGCTCGGCACGGTCGGTTTTATAGCCTATAATGCAAGTATGATCTTCTTTGTTTTCTGTAAGACCGAAGCTTACGTTTCCTATGACACGATGGGGGTCGTCTTTAAGAAAAAGATAGTAACGGGCCCCTTCGTTCTTTAGAAAGATCCTTTGTTCTGCCTGCACAGCCCGTATCTGATACTCCATGGTAAAGTAGCTATCGTTGAGCTTAAGATCCCACTTTGAAAAATCCTCGCGGTTTCGTACAAGATATTCATTTATTATTTTGGCTGACTCTTCATTGCCTATGGCAAGTAAGAGGTGTTCGGTTTCATATCGTAAGTACATACAATAGTTCCTTTGATTAAGATCTTTCGGGCGTTGCCTTAAAAGCTGATCAAACGACTCCGCGCAGCTGTGTGTTAGGTATATAGGGCAATAGTATTTCTTTATAATGTTCCATGGTATCCACAGGAACAATACTTAAGCCTTCAGGTTTTATCTGGTCGCCACCCTCGCGGTAGCCTTGAAGGAAATAAGCCTTTGCACCTTTTAGCCATTTCCCTATTTTGATAAAATCATTCTCGGTATGAATGCCGCCTACAACGGTGGTACGAAATTCATAATCAATAATTCCTTTTGCTCCGTTTTCCATGATCAGGTCTACGCTTTCAAATATGGGATCCATATTGAAATTCACAAGACCGGTAGTTAATGCGTAGTTTTCAGGTGAAGATTTTATATCCATAGCTATGCAGTCTACAAGTTTTCTGTCTGTAAGTTCTCTTACCATGCCCGGATTGTATCCGTTGGTATCAAGCTTGACCAATAAACCTTTTTCTTTAATCTTAGCACAGAAATCGGGAAGATCCTTATTTAATGTGGGCTCGCCGCCGGTGATGGCTACGCCCTCAAGTCGCCCTTCACGTTTTTCCAACAGCTCAAATACAGCTTCTTCCGAGATGAGCGGTTGGGAACTCGGATTAAGTACTAATGTTGCGTTGTGACAGAAAGGGCATTTAAAGTTGCAATGTCCGGTAAATATTGTACAGGCCATCTTCCCCGGATAGTCCAGCAGGGTTAGGCCGTTGATTCCGTGTATTTTCATGTGATCATCCTTTATTTATAATCTGTGTCAGATAATCTCCTTAAAACATTCCTTCAAAGGGAAGGCGGTAAGATTCTTCGCCGCGCTCAGAATGACAATGCAGCTTTGTCGAATACAGTTTTAAAAAAAGCCACCCGAAATGCAGGATGTCTGCAGCTTCCGGGTGGCAGGAGACTAACTATGTAAGTAAATCAGAATACCAATTCAACGTCTCTGATAAGTACATCTGTATAACTGAAAGAAACTGTTTTTTCGCTTTCATCATCTGCTACTCTAATGCAGAACACATAAGGATGCATTGCCTCAATAACACCTTCGGCTTCATCAAAACGGTTACGTCCCTGATTGGTACGTACAAGGACTCTTTTACCTATGTTGTGCTGGATCATACTATAAACCTTACATACGTTGGCCGGTTGTCTCATTTGTGTCCTCTTTTCCCGCTGTCATTGATGGGAGCCATACCTGCCTGACAGCGAAAACCTTGTTATGACTCCTTGTATTGTATATAGCAAATGCTTCCTACCACAATATGTAGTGTATTGTATCACATTACAACACTAAAGTCAAAAATTGCTTACACAATATATAGTGGGCAAAATGTAAAACTGCACAAAATCCTGTAAAGGAAATTGTGCAGTTTTACGGAGTCAAGGAAAATGAAAGTATTAAGAAAAAAGCCACATTTGTAAAAGGTGCACAAAAGCACATGCTAAAATTTGTAATGTTTCAACAAAATTTAGCTATTTTACCCTAATTCTTCAATCCACTTATTAACCTTTTCGAAGGTTAACTTCATGGTATTCTGTGAAAGCTCAGGAAGGTCCTCTCCCCATGCTTTGGCAGCTTCTCCAAAGCCCTTCTCTATAGCCTTCAGCATATCCTGAGCGAGTTTAGGGTCATCTCCTGCGAGCGCTTTTGCAAAGGACAGGATCCTTTCGGAAGTCTGTTCTGCGCCCCAGTAACCGTCTTCAGCAGTATCCTTCTGAGCCTGAAGTCTGGTTTCTTCGTCAACTTCAAGGTTCTTAAAGATCTCAGCAAGATTTGTTCCGTTTTCAAAATCGAGTACTCCCGATTTTGCTATAGTCTGACCTTGCTTCGTCATCATCTTCTCAACCAGAGACTTAAGTGACGCGGTTCTTTCCTCGGCATCTGCCTTTAACTTAGCAATTGTTTCGCTGTCAATCCTATGTTCGGATTTAACAGCTACAGTCTCATCACTTTTCTCATATACGGCAGCCTGCGAATTATCAGCCTTAGACGAAGAAGTCTTTGAAGCATCGGTCTTTTTTGCATTAGAGCTGTATGTTTTACCAGTGGTGAGTCCTGTGTTCGTAGTAATTCCGTTTACTGACATAGAAACCTCCGTTCTGTGTGGATCACCGGTTGTGCTGCATCCCTGCATGCACAAAAAGGTGACGATTTATGTTTCTTGTATGTTATATATCGGCACGAAAAGCCGCATCCTTAACCCTGAAAAAAGGGTAAAAGTTGATTTTTTTGATGTATTATATTATAATGTTGTGCGTTGGATGGGGTATAAGCCCCACTTGGTACTAAAAAAACGGCTTTTATTAAGCCGGACTTTAAGGGCGTTACTGCCCGGAAGGAGACTGGTATGAAAAAATTATTATATAGGATGCTGATGGTTTTTGCAGTAGCCGCCGGTATATTTTTGATAGCGGGAGAAACTCCCGTCAGTGCGGCAGCCAAGCTCAATAAAACCGAGGTGACCATAGAAATAGGAGAAAGGAAAAAGATCAAGGTCAAGGGCACTACCAAGACTGTTAAGTGGAAGTCTAGCGATAAGAGCATAGCCACAGTAACAAAAAGAGGAAATGTTGATGCCAAGGCCAAGGGTGAATGCATCATCACTGCCACTGTAGGTAAGAAGAAGCTTAAGTGTAAAGTAACCGTAACAGATTCACTCGGAGACCTTTTGGATAAAGAAGTAGAGCATGACGGTGTACTGTTCCATGTAGCATCCGGCTGGGAATTTATTGAAAACATGTCCGAAGAGGGGTATTATCCTTACGAGCTGGATAAAAATATTTTTAAGACATTGGAACTGACAATTTCGGAAGAGAAGGAATCTGATTACAATATCCGTACTTCATCGGATGAGCAGTTCTTAAAGACGGTCAAGGTATTTGTAAGAAGCTATAAGAAAGATTATCAGTTAGAAAATGTAGAGTATTCGGTGATCAAATCCGATGCAGGCTATATGGGCAGGATAACCGGTTCATGTAAGAGCGAAGATAAGACCGTATTTATGGTAATATACGTTAAGCTTACAAAGGCGAGGATAATCCTGGTATCGGGAATGGATTATGACAAACTTACCGAGTCTACCGATAAGATAGCTGAAAGAATATGTAAAGATGCGGTACTTGCAGCTGAAAACAGTACAGAGGAAACCACAGAAAAAAATACGGAAAAAACCGAATAATATAGGAAGAAAGGTGCAGCATATGAAAAAAGACGGAATTATTGAGTGGATACGCGAGTATTTTAAAGGAAATGACAGCCTGAATGCGGTAATAGGTATATCGGGCGGCACGGATTCTTCCGTGTCGGCAGCGCTGCTTTGTGAAGCGTTAGGAAAGGACAGGGTTGTAGGGGTACTTATGCCCTGCGGAGAACAACATGACATAGATGTATCAAAACAGTTGGTAGACCAACTCGGTATCAGACACTATATAGTAAATATAAAGGAACCTGTAACAGCCCTTCATGACCTGATCGGAGATGTAGTAGGATGTGAGCCTAACGATACTGATGCATATAAGACCAACACTCCGGCTCGTATCAGGATGACGGTACTGTACGGTATCTGTGCACTTGTCGGCGGCAGGGTTACCAATACCTGTAACCTGTCAGAAGACTATGTAGGGTATTCAACAAAATTTGGTGATGCAGCAGGCGATTTCTCCATTCTTTCATCATTTACCAAGACTGAGGTTAAAGAGATAGGCAGGGAGCTGGGACTTCCTTCCATATTTGTGGACAAGATACCGGAAGACGGTATGAGCGGAAAATCAGATGAGGAGCGTCTGGGCTTTACATACGCGGTGCTTGACAGGTATATTCGTACCGGTGAAATAGATGATGAGGCCACACGTGAGAGGATAGAGCGTATGCACAGGGCCAACCTGCATAAGTTGCTTCCGATGCCCGCATATAAATACGAACCTTAACGGAGATGTATATGAAGAAGAAAATACTTATACCTATCATCGCGGGAGTTTTAGCCATAATCGGTGTTGTACTCTTTTTGGTATTCACATCGGACGATTCATATTACAGCATAAAGATACTTGAAACAAAAGGGACAGTAAATGTCGACCGTGATAAGCAGTCGTTCAAGGCCGAAGAAGGTCTTAAGATGCGTGACAAGGACTATCTTACGGTATCCGATGACGGATTTGCCCGTATTGATTGTGACAGATCTACATTTGCACGTTTTGAGCATGACACAGAGGCGGCTTTTATTGCCAATTCGGAGAAAAAATTAAAGATAAAGCTTGTAAAAGGTGAAATGGTAGTCGAGGTTCAGAAAGAATATGAATCCGGAGAATCTTTAAATATAGTAACACCCAATACAGTCATGGCTATCAGGGGAACGGTTGTTGCCGTAAGATGTATCCCGACTTCGGACGGCGGTACCAGGACAGTAAACTACTGTCTGGAAGGAAAAGCAGAGGTTTCCACTGATGATGGACAGTCTGTAACCATTAAAGCGGGTGAAGGCTGGCTTACCGTATCCGACTCTGAAGGTGAAGTTATCGAAAACAAGGCAGCCGGTGCGGAAGAGTTTGAATTTGCAGATATTGATGTCGATGAACTGGAAGGTGCTGACGGTAATCCTATGAAGCTCAGCTATGTCGATACAGACACAAATACAAATACCAACACATCTACACCAATAGACCTTGACTGGGACGGTTCACCTGTAGAGCTGAACGAGAAAAACTTCCCTGACATGATATTCAGACTCTATCTGATGGACAATATAGATTCTGACGGTGACATGGTACTGTCTCCCTCGGAGCTGGCAATAGAAAAGATGGATGTAAGAAGCTCCGGTATCAACGATCTGAAAGGTATTGAGTATTTTACAAGGCTGACATTTCTTAACTGTTCGAAAAACGGTCTTACATCTCTTGATGTGAGCAATAATAAGGAACTGGTAGAGCTGTATTGTGCGGATAATGATTTAGTGACTTTGAATGTTTCCGGCTGTGAGAAGCTGAAGAACATACTTTGTAACGATAATGATCTGGAGAAGCTTGATGTAAGCAATGCTAAGAATCTTGATATCCTTAACTGCAGCAACAATTCACTTCTGCAGATTGATATAAGTAATAACACGAACCTTACAAACCTTCAGAGCAGCGGTAATCCGTTCATTTCACTGGATGTAAGTCATAATCCAAAGCTGTATTCTCTTTATTGTGAGCGTGACCAGCTGAATGAACTGGATGTGAGTCAAAACCCCGCTCTGCAGATATTGTACTGCGGTGAAAATATGATCGACACCCTGGATCTGAGCAACAATAAGGAGCTGAGAAAGCTTAACTGCGATACCACTGATATCAGCGAACTGGATGTAAGTAATAATACAAAAATGGTCAATCTGATCTGTTCGACCACTAATATAACTAAGCTGGATGTGAGTATGTTGCCCGATCTTGAAGAACTGAGGGCCGGATTTACCAAGGTAACGACACTTGATCTCAGCCACAATCCTAAGCTAAAGGTGCTTAACATTATGTATGCTGAGATAAAAGAAGTAGATATCAGAAACAATCCTAACATAACAGGTCTGTATGTTGATGGTAGCTGTAACGTTATAAAGTAAGAGGAGTTATGTGAAACTATATACCGCATATGATGTTTTGCGCGATAGTTTCATTATTAGCGGGTATAAAATATTTGGAGGTAAATGTATGGGAGAGAACGAGATTATAAAGAAGATTACGGTGTTTACACAGAACAGTATTAGGGTGGACAGCAGTGTCGGAAAGATATATATCGATCCGTTCAGGATGAATGAAGCCCCTAAGGATGCAGATTACATCCTTGTAACACATGATCATTACGATCATTTCAATCCGGAGGATATACCGAAGGTAAGCAAAGGAGATACAATACTTGTTGTACCCGAGAACATGAAAGAAAAAGCAAAAGAAGTATCGGGGGCGGTCGGAAAGATCGTGACCGTAAAACCGGGAGAAAGCATCACGGTAGATAAGTTAAATATCGAGACCATTCCTTCCTATAATATAGGGAAAACTTTCCATCCAAAGGAAGCAGGCTGGGTAGGTTACATACTTAATATTGACGGGAAACGTATTTTCATAGCCGGAGACACCGATGCTACCGATGAAGCTAAGAAGGTTAAATGTGATGTCGCGCTTATCCCCATAGGCGGAAAATATACTATGGATGCCAAAGAGGCAGCAGAACTGGTAAATACCATCCGTCCAGAGATAGCCATACCGGTCCATTTTGGCGGAGTGGTAGGCAGCCCTAATGATGCAGAGAACTTTGAAAAGCACGTAGCTGCCGGAATAAAGGTTGAAAACATAAAACTGTATTGATAGTGATAAAAGAAAACAACTCATATTTGTGAAGAAGAGAGTTAGAAAGACCTCTGCAAAACATAAAATTTTGCAGAGGTTTATTTAAATTTCAAGCAGATCATTCATCCGGCAACCTAACGCTTTACTTAGCTGAAACAGGGTGACAGCTGACGTTTTATTGATGTCACGTTCACCCTGCTCAAAAAGCTGTATCTGGCGAAGCGCCACACCTGAGGATTTAGAAAGGGCAGATTGTGATAAGCCTAAAAGGGTACGGTAACGTCTTAATCTTGAATACATAGTTTTGGTGCGTGAATCAAGATACTCGACAGATTTCGAAATATCCATCTGATGATATATTTCATACATATTCAGAAGTTCCGATAGAGGAACATTGGAAAGTATATCACCGAAAGATTTTCCGCTTTCCCATTGATAAAAAGCAAGAGTCCATCCCGCCCAGTACTCCGGGGACTTATCAAGATACATAGCATCCTCGGTATCAGTGTACTCTAACCCACTTTCGTCAAGGATATATCTTGCAAGTTCACATCCGTTCATGCCTGCCACAAATTTGGGGTTTCCTTGTGAGAACTGCTTAGTAACCCAGGAAGAAGAGAATATATTATTGAAAAGCTTGAGATCTATGCCAAGCGTAACCAGAGCAAAGTCAAATGCATCACCGAGATTCCTTTGGGCCAGGTCTAAATATAATTCATCGTAAGCGTGGATCATCTGATTTCATCTCCTCTCTCATAATATCCAGCATAAAAATATCTGCCGGGGAATCAGTGCTAAGTTTAAAGGACCGATATTGTCGTCTGGCAGCAAGGTCACGTTGCCTCTTTTTTATATAATATTCGTTAGCAGACGCCGTAACAGAATCAATTAACCGGATCCGTTCATGCGCTTCAGAACTTTTTAAAACCATCTGTTCACCCAGTTTTCCGAGATGCATGGCTTCGGTGAGTTTATGATATGAGATGGCATTAGATATAAAATCTTGTGCAAATGAAAAATATGAATCATCGGCTCTATAGCCTATTACAATATCATAATCTTCGGGATCGATAAAGAAATGGTCCTGAAGATATTTTTTTGCAGTTTCCGAAATACTGTTACTCTGCCAGTAACTTCTGTATTTGGTAAGAATAGCCAGCCAGTTCAAAATACAAAAATGGGGTGAATTTAGATTCAGAACCGAAAGACCGGACAGATCCAATTCATAGATATTTACAATACCGTCGGTATCGGTCGAACAAGCCCATTCTTTGGCTAACTCTATATTTTCTGTTGTGTAAAATCCATACCCGTAATCATTATTCCTTTTGCCACCATGATAAACAGGATGCTCTATGATATGTGTCGAGCCATGATAAAGAAGCATAATATCACCTCCTTGAGACTATTATATCGCTATAGCGATATAATGTCAAGAACATAAAAAAGAATCCCTCCGTAAGGGGGATTCTTTTTTACTATTGTATTCATTTGAAATAATAGT
>JAIKXA010000068.1 GCA_024684355.1 Lachnospiraceae bacterium | reverse complement strand
CTTCATTTAATACACTTTCTCAAGAAGGTATCACAAAGATTGAACCCGCAGACAAGACTATACTTTTCATTGGAGCACAGTCACCTACTGGTGGATATTATCTCAAGCCTAATAAACCTGGCACTACCAGCCTTCTTTTCTATAAGGGAGATGCAGTTGTTCCCAATGTTACCGCAAAGGTTACCGTATTGGGTGAGGCTAAGGCCAGCTCAGTTGTAGCAACAGTTTCAAAGCAGACACTTAATGTTAATCCTATGTTAAGCGATAAGCTTGAGATTAAGGTTACAGTTAAGGATCAATACGGAAAAGAACTTAAGGATCAGCCTATCACTATTGAACAGACAGAGCAGACCAAGAATAATACAGGTATTGCTTCCTTCGGTACATTTGTTGATGGTGTACTTGTAGTAAACGGATCAAATATCGTACTTAACGCAGGAAGAACACAGGGTACTATTCAGGCGGTTATTAAGAGTGGTTCAGGACAGTACACTGTTCAGTTCAATGTTGCAAATATAGAAACAGCTAATACAGCTGTACTTACATCAAATCCTGAGCAGTCATCAATTACATTAAAGACTGGTATCAAGGCAGGGGATGTTAAGCCTGAAACATTTAGCATCAGCATTCAGTCGAGGAATGGTGCTTATACTGTAAAGAATGAGAATATGGTACTTTATCCTAAGCAGGTAGCTAACCCTATCAAGAATACCGATCTTGGGGTGGCTGATGGTGCTACAGTTTACCTTTACAGCATACGCTATACCGATAAGAATAATCAGAGCAAATACCTTACAACACTTCCTGCTTTAGCAACAGATGGAGTTACCGAGGTAATATTCAAGGCATATGATTATCAGTCAAAGCTTGAGGAAGGCACATATATTATTCAGGCTTACAAAGTTGTAGCAGGTACTGCTAATTCAAATATCACACCTATCGGACAGAAAACAATCAATGTAGTAAATGACCAGCCTGTAATTGGCTATAAGCAGACTAAAGTTACAACGACATATAGTGTTGATGTTGATGTAGTTAAAGATTGCTTCGAGTTTACTGTTGATGGTAAGAAGCTTGAAGTATTAGAAGTAGTTGCTGCAGAAATGAATACTGCTGCAGATGGAACTAAGTTTGTTAAGAGTGCTACTATAAGGATCAACAATGATGTCTATGGTCCTTGTGATTTCAAGATTTCGACACTCGAAAGCAAGACAATTAAGTAAGATTCACAAATAATAAAAACTCCTTAAAAAATGAACCCCTGTCATCGAAAGATGGCAGGGGTTTTCCCGGTTTATATTGTTTTCGGCGGCTTCGGTCCCATAAATTCATACAGGTAACTCTTAAGCATACCGTTGTATATCTTGCGGTTTTTGTCAGCTTTTCGACCGATGTATTTTTCGGCATCTTCGAAGCCTGTGATAACGAAGCAGGACCAGGTATCAAGCCGGCCTAAAGCCTCACCTATCATCTGATATATGGGAGGCATGTTTTTCTTGTCATCAAGACGTTCGCCATAAGGCGGATTGGTTATTATAAAACCATACTTTTTATTACTTGTGAGCTCTTTTATGTCTCTTGCCTGGAAATGAATCTTATCATCCACTCCGGCCAGCTTTGCATTCTGACGGGCTGCAGATATGATATCGGGATCTATATCGTATCCCTGGATGTGGAGTTCGACATCCGGCCTGATAAGTGAACGGGCTTCATTTCTTGCATCTTCCCATATCTTTTTATCGAGGAATGAAAACTGCTCGGCAGCAAAGCTTCTGTTGATGCCGGGCGCTATATTCATACCTATGAGAGCCGCCTCTATAGGAAATGTACCGCATCCGCAGAACGGATCGACCAGCAGCCGGTCTGCTTTCCAGGGAGTATGGAGCAGGATGGCAGCAGCCAGCGTTTCGGTGATGGGGGCCTTGCTGGTAAGCTTTCTGTAGCCGCGCTTGTGGAGCGATTCTCCGGAGGTATCGATGCCTACTGTTACCTCGTCCTTAAGTATTGAAACTCTTACCGCATAATCCGCGCCGGTCTCATCAAACCAGTTTATCTTATATTTCTGCTTGAGACGCTCCACCATGGCTTTTTTCATGATGGACTGGATGTCAGACGGACTGAACAATGCACTTCTTACGGAATTGGCCTTGGTAACCCAGAACTTTCCGGCTTTAGGAATGTAGTTTTCCCAGGGAAGAGCCTTTGTTCCTTCGAACAGTTCATCAAAGGTGGTGGCCTTAAAGCTTCCGACCTTTAACAACACTCTTTCCGTGGTACGTAAAAATATATTTGCACGGGCAAAGGCGGTTTCGTCACCTGCGAAAGTGACCTTTCCGTCCTCGACTTTTACTATTTCCAGTCCCAATGCCAGTATTTCTCTTTTTAGCACTGCTTCTAAGCCGAAATGGCAAGGGGCTATAAATTCAAATCTCATATATTGTCCTTATTTTTTCTTCTTTTTCTGATTGGAGGTATTCTTCTGTTTGCCGGAACTATTGCTGTCAGACTTACCTTCGGTATTGTTTTCAGAGCTTTTCTCGGGTTCAGCAGCTTCTTTTGCCTGCTTGTCTTTTGCCTTTTGGTCTTTCTTGGCTTTTCTGGCTTCTTTTCTTAATGTTGCTTTATCCTTTGAAGCATCTTTTATCTCCTGAACTTCCGGTTCTTTATCGTCCAGATCGTCCAACTCGTCAAAATCATCATCGTCATCCATGATGATGAATTCCTCGTCATCCTCTTCTTCGTCAACATCGGCAGGATTATAAGCAGTTCGTCTGTTAAAATATCCCATATCCTCTAAGAAGTCATCTCCGAGGTCATCTGCCTGTATGGAGTCTTCTAAGCCGTCCTCTTTGGAGTCGGATGCATATCCGAGTGCGGATCTGGCAGCTTCGGCAGCAGTTCTGTTGCGCCCTTTGCTTTTCTTTTTCTTGGCTTTAAGAGCTGCGGCTGCACGGAGCCTTCTGTTATCAAGAGCACGGTTAAGCCACTCAAGGATATCTTTTATAATTGCGGCATTGTTGGTCTCATGAAGGAGATCGTGCCTACATTCCGCATATATGGTACAATCAACCTCGGTTAGGTGATATCTTTGATATGTATCAAAAAGTTCGCTTGTATCCTCACCGTAATTACATACCGGATCGTTTCCACCCGATATCAGCAGGATGGGAAGGTCGCTTTTTATCTGTTTCAGATTTGATTTTGCAACTGCTTCATCTGTCAGGTTAAGTATATCATTATAAAATGAAACGGTACCTAAAAATCCGCATAAGGGATCGCTTATATAAGAGCCGACCAGCTGGTTGTCACGTGATACCCAGTCGAAACTCGTCCTGTTGGATATCCTTGAAAAATTCTTGAATTCCGTCAGTTTCTTTGACAGGTACTTGGATTTATATCTGGGTTTTTTGGAAAGTCTTATAAATTTCGTGGTAGTAAGCAGCGAATTGATCTTTTTCTGTGGCGGATTGGGGGAAGAGCAGAGTATGCAGGCATCAAGAGAATCAAACGCCTGTATGATACATCTTGCAATAAGTGAGCCCATCCCCTGACCGAAAAGGATCAGCTTTCTGCCACGGTTAACCTTCTTAATATACTTAAGAATATGCAGTGCATCCGAGATCAATAATTCATATCCGTCATCATCGGCTATATAACCCAGATCCTCATAACGGATCTCTGAGCCGTGGCCTCTGTGGTCATAGGTGTAGGTATCGTAACCTTTACCATTGAGTATTCTGCAGAAATCATCAAAACGGCCGTGGTGTTCTGCCATATCATGCAGGAGAAGAACACTTCCGATGGGAGTAGAAACGTCGGCAAGGTTGGCATAAATCGTGGTGCTTGTCTTGTCTTCCTGCCATAAAGTAATCCTGTTGGTTTCCATATCTATGTTCATCCGGGAAGCCCGGAGCCTTTCATTTGTAATAACTTTGGCCTTTTATCCAATTATTGATTATATAATTTTTTACTTGAAAATGCAAGTGTTATGAAGTAAACTTATATATGCTGTTACACGTTTAAGTCAGCGAAAAAGCGTTTGACAGCCGGTCCGCACGATATAATGCGGTAAAACATAAGAAAACCTCGTAATAAAAGGTTTCCATTAATACGTGAGGTACAGGAAAGTGAGAAAGATAATCTTTGCTACAGGAAATGCAGGAAAACTCCGTGAGGTAAAACAGATCATGGATGGACTTCCGTATGAGATATTATCCATGAAAGAGGCAGGTCTTGAAACAGAAGTGGATGAGACCGGCACATCATTTGAGGAAAACTCGTTGCTTAAGGCTAAAGCAATAGCGGAAAAGGCAGCTGAAAAAGAAGAGTATAAGGATGCCATAGTACTGGCAGATGATTCGGGATTTGAGGTTGATTACCTTAACGGAGAGCCAGGCATATATTCGGCAAGATATATGGGAACGGATACACCTTATTCGATAAAAAACCAGAGCATAATCGACAGGATGCAGGGTGTACCCGAACTAAAGAGGTCGGCACGTTTCGTGGCAGCCATAGCATGTGTATTTCCTGACGGGAAATGTGAAGTTATAAGAGATACCTTTGAAGGCAGAGTAGCTTACGAAGCAAAAGGTATCTACGGGTTCGGTTACGATCCCATTATGTATGTACCCGAGAAAGGTTGCAATTCCGGAGAATTGCTTCCGGAAGAAAAGAATAAGATAAGCCATCGCGGAAAAGCGTTAATGAAAATAAGAGAACTGCTTATAAATGCCGGATATACGGAGTAAACCTGTAACCTTAATGTATACTCTGTGACAAAAGCAGGTCCGGTGATACAAGACTATTGACTGATAAGGAACATGGAATGAAAAACGTTGATAAATATGGGATAAACTATTTCCCTGTCGGGAAAGAATATAATACATGGGCTGAAAAAGACCACATAGAAAAGGCTCCCGTCTGGTGCAGCGTTGATCTGCGTGACGGCAACCAGAGTCTTGTCATCCCTATGGACTTAAATGAAAAGATCGAGTTTTTTAAAACCCTGGTCAATGTCGGCTTTAAGGAGATAGAGGTTGGTTTTCCGGCTGCAAATGAGACGGAGTACGTGTTCTTGCGTAAGCTTATAGACGATAAGCTCATACCGGAGGATGTGACCATACAGGTACTTACACAGTGCCGCGAACATATCATCAGAAAAACGTTTGAGGCGTTAAAGGGTGCTCCGAAGAGCATTGTTCATTTTTATAATTCCGTAAGTCTGGCACAGAGAGAGCAGGTTTTTGAAAAATCAAAAGAAGAGATGAAACAGATGGCTGTCGACGGAGCCGAACTGGTACGTAAGCTTGCAAAAGAGCACGGCGGAAGCTTCAGGTTTGAGTATTCGCCGGAATCATTTACAGGTACTGAACCGGAATACGCCCTTGAAGTATGTAATGCTGTACTTGATGTGCTTCAGCCTTCAGCCGGCAATAATGTAATAATAAACCTGCCCGCTACGGTAGAGATGAGTATGCCTCATGTATATGCATCGCAGGTAGAATATATAAGCAAAAACTTAAAATACAGAGAGTACGTGACACTTTCGGTACATACCCATAATGACAGGGGAACGGGCATAGCCGATACCGAGCTGGCATTGCTGGCAGGTGCCGAGAGAGTAGAAGGTACGCTGTTCGGAAACGGTGAGAGAACAGGAAACGTTGATATTATCACGCTGGCACTCAATATGTATACACATGGTGTTGATCCTAAACTCGATTTTTCCGATATGGATTCCCTGATAGAAAAATATGAAAAAGGTACCGGCATGAAGGTACATGAAAGGGCACCTTATGCGGGAGCACTTGTATTTGCCGCATTTTCCGGAAGCCATCAGGATGCTATTGCAAAAGGCATACATTACAGGGAAAGAAACAATATCCGCAAATGGACAGTGCCTTATATACCCATCGATCCGAAGGACATCGGACGTACCTACACGATGGATGTCATCCGTGTAAACTCCCAGTCGGGAAAGGGCGGCATAGGGTATGTGCTGGACCGTACATACGGTTATGTTCTGCCGTCCGGCATGCGGGAACATTTCAGCAAGCTGTGCAAGGATATATCGGACCGCGAGCACAGAGAGCTCAGACCGCAGGATGTGCTTGATATATTTAGCGAGAACTACCTTAATATACAGGGCGAGATCGAGATAGTTGATTTCGAATTCATGCGTAATAAGGGTGAGGTTAAGATATATATCACCTTCCGTAAAGATGGCGTGGAAACACCTGTGCAGGCAGAAGGAAACGGTTCACTGAGTGCCATAAGCAATGCATTAAAATCCTTTACCGGAAAAGATTATACACTTCAGGTATTTACACAGCACAGTATGCAGGGAAGCGGTTCACAGAGCGTGGCTGCTTCATACATAGGGCTTGAAGATAAAGATGGTTCGATGTACTGGGGTGCAGGTACCGACACCGACGTCATCAAGGCAAACTTTAAGGCCCTGATGAGTGCATTCTCAAATATGACACATGCTGTGTAATATGACACATGCGGAATGATATGAGACATTAAACATTGCATGTCATCCTGAACGAAGTGAAGGATCTTTTGTGACGGTCATAAGATTCTTCGCTGCCGCTCAGAATGACAGCATTAAGGCCTCTCATGAAAGTGAAGCTGACTGATGAGGTGTAAAATAACAGGAGGCAGGAATGTATCTAACAGGATCCGAAATAGTAGTAAGAATACTTATGGAGCAGGGCTGCGATACCGTATTCGGGTATCCGGGCGGCCAGGTTCTTGATATATATGACAGCCTTTATAAGCACAGAAAAAGTATAAAGCATATATTGACCGCTCACGAGCAGGGTGCGGCACATGCGGCTGACGGGTATGCCAGAGCCACCGGAAAGGTAGGAGTAGTAATAGCCACATCAGGTCCCGGTGCCACCAATCTTGTTACCGGTATAGCCAATGCATATATGGATTCTGTACCCATGGTAGCCATATGCGGTAACGTTCCTACCACGCAGATAGGTACCGACAGCTTCCAGGAGATAGACATCACGGGTATTACCGTACCCATCACCAAATACAATTTCTTCGTAAAAAGGATAGAGAATCTGGCAGACGCTGTAAGGAGAGCTTTTATTCTTGCTAAAACCGGCAGACCCGGACCTGTCCTTATAGACGTGCCGAAAGATATACAGGAGGCAAAATACAGATATGAGCCTAAGCAGCCCGAGGCGGGGCCTGAACCTTTTGCGGCAAAGGATGTGCGCATAGAAGAAGCTGCAGGCATGATAAATTCGGCAAAGCGTCCTTTTATATACTTCGGAGGCGGAATGGTAACATCAGGGGCTGCTGAAGAAATGAAGAAGCTTTCGCGTAAGATAGATGCGCCTATAGCATGTTCAATGATGGGACTTTCAGCCATACCTACGGATCATCCCGGCTTTTTGGGTATGCAGGGTATGCACGGACATTATGCCGCTACCGCTGCTATGCAGAAGGCGGATGTCATAGTGGCTTTGGGTGTAAGGTTTAACGACAGGGTTACGGGCGACAGGACCAAATTTGCGCTTAAACAGAAGGTAGTACACATAGATATAGACGGTTCGGAGCTTGCCAAAACAGTGGATGAAGCCTGCTCTTTAAGAGGGGACCTGAAACTTACGTTGGAAAAGCTTTTGCCTTTGGTAGAGAAGTCTGATAAACCTGCTTGGAAAAAACAGGTTGAAGAACTGATCATCAAGGAAAAAGAGCTTTCATGCAGACAAGAAGGTTTTACACCTCAGAATATCTTAAAGACACTTAATAAGCGGTTAGGCGGAAATACACCTGTAGCTACGGATGTCGGACAGCATCAGGTATGGGCAGCGCAGGAGCTTAAATTCAGTGCGCCCCGAAAATTCATATCAAGCGGTGGATTAGGCACCATGGGATATGGTTTCGGTGCGGCTATGGGTGCATATTTCGGTACAGGGGAGAGACCTGTGCTTATCACCGGCGACGGCAGCTTCGGCATGAGCTTAAACGAACTTGCTACAGCGGTTACTTACAAGGTACCGATAGTTATCCTTATCATGAATAACGGCGTGCTCGGTATGGTTAGACAGCTTCAGTCAATGTATTATAAGAAACATTATTCGTCTACAGTGCTTGAAAGGAAGACTGACTTTGCAATGTTAGCTAAGAGTTTCGGAGCGGATGGGATGAGCGTTTCAGATCAGGATGAGCTTGAAAAAGCTTTAAAAAAGGCCTTTTCGGGGAATATGCCGTATGTTATCGATTGTCAAATAGATAAAGACGAAGAGGTTTCATATATGATCCCGAGCGAGGATATATCGGGCAAATAAAAGAAAATAAAAAAAATGTTGACAACTGTGAAAAGTCGCGATATAATATCCCTTGCGTTGTGAGAAAGGGATGCGATCTCGCATACACCTTTTAGTTCGGGGTGTGGCTCAGTTTGGCTAGAGTGCTAGATTTGGGATCTAGAGGTCGCAGGTTCAAGTCCTGTCACCCC
>JAIKXA010000042.1 GCA_024684355.1 Lachnospiraceae bacterium | reverse complement strand
TGTATTGTATCCGAACCAGTTAAGTCCGGTGATCCATACCTTCTTTCCGTCCTTATCAAGGATATTCTTACCGTCGGTATGAAGCCAGTCATCACCCTTCTTGCCTGTTGTATTGTCTTTTATCTCGTTTATCAGATCCTTCCCTTTCTTATCGGAACCGCCGCCGTTGCCGCCATTACCGCCGTTTCCGCCGTTTCCGCCGTTGCCTCCGTTACCGCCGTCATTCTTTAGGCCGGGGTCATTCTGGTCAACCTTGCCGCTCTTTACGGTCATGGGCTTTCCGTTAAGCTTTGCCGATGAAACGGTTACAGTCTTTGAAGTGGTACCCAAGTTACATCCGATAACTATGGTCCCGTTTGCATATATATCACTGTTGTAGCCGGCATCTGTAACAGTCATTGTGTTTCCGCTTGTTGTAAATGTACCGTTCCAACCGCTGACAGTGCTTAAACCGTCTATTACCATCTCGAGCTTCCAGCCCTTTATCGCAGTATCGGTACCGTTTGTTATGCCAAACTGCATACCAAACATGTTGGTAGCACCATCCTGCCAGGAGTTATCTACAGTATAAGTAAGAACATACTCTCCGCCTGCCGGTGCCGATGTGGGTGACGGTGACGAAGTAGGTGCAGCTGTAGGTTCCGAAGTCGGCTCAGGTGCCTTTGTAGGCGCATCGGTAGGCTCCGAAGTCGGCTCAGGTACGGATGTAACCGTATCTGTGGGAACGGGAGTCGTTTTTCCCGTGTCCGGTGTAGGAGTAACTGCATCGGTCGGTTCCGGTGTAGTCTTACCTGTATCCGGAACCGGTGTAACCTTGTCTCCGTTATCCGGTGCCGGTGTAGTATTTCCCGTATCGGGTGCAGGTGTTGTACCATCCCCGTTATCAGGTGCATCTGTTACACTATCCTTAACATCAGGAGCCTGTGTCGTACTGTCTGCAGGAGTCACTTTGTCACCCTCTGATACAGGTGTAGTCTTATCTCCCGCATCGGGCGTCGCGGTAGTACTGTCTGCCACCACTGTACCGGAGTTGCTCTGACTAACGTCATTCTTGTCGTTCTCTCCGTTTTTTCCGGATTTACCCAATACCACACCGATTATTATGCCGGCTGCAAGTATCACAACTGCAGCTATAGCAAATATGATCATTGATTTCTTTGAACCTGTGTTACCGTTTTCTTCTGCCATATGTCCGCCTTCTTTCTGTAAAACAAACTATAAAGCTTCAGTTATTTTATCTTATTTTGCTTCCAGCAGCTTTTGTTCACCGTCTCTGTTA
Source organism: Lachnospiraceae bacterium (assembly GCA_024684355.1). Taxonomy (GTDB): domain Bacteria; phylum Bacillota; class Clostridia; order Lachnospirales; family Lachnospiraceae; genus RUG11977. Next base: position 5,077 of record JAIKXA010000042.1, on the reverse strand, counting down.
TCGACAGCGATCATCTTTGCATTCTTACCGGTAGTTATCTTCTTTATCCACTTACCGCTTCTAAGTCTTATCACACACCAGATGGTCTTTGTGATCTGATCGATCTTTAAGAAGAAATATACCCAGAAAACATCAAGCTTAAATACATATCCGGCAAGATATCCGAGCGGGATGGACAATGCCCACAGGAATATATTGTCAGCTACCATCAGCATCTTGGTATCACCGCCTCCGCGGAGCACGCCCTTGGTCATGATACTGTTAGTTGCCTGGAATATAATTATAAGGCTTATAGCCTTCATAAGATCTCTTGCAATCTCCTTAACCTCTTCACCCGCACCGTTATAGCTGTTGATGATGGGGTTGCATATGATCATCAGTATACCTGCGGATACGGCACCAAGTGCAAAACCGAGTCCCAAGAAGAGCCAACCCTGCTCCTGAGTCTTTTCTTTTCCGCCGCTGCCTAATGTCTGACCTGTGACTATGGCACCTGCCTGACATACACCCTGTATCGTTACGGTACTTAACTGCTGAGTCGTAGCCGTGATCGAATTTGCTGCAGCAAACTGATTGCTCAGTTTTCCGATAACGCTTGCTACCGTGCTGTTTCCTATAGCAAGTATTCCGTCACTTATAAGTACGGGGATACATATCCTGAAGTACTCACCGATAAGGTTACGGGTTTTAAGGAAAATATCCTTAATCTTATACCCTATCTTTTTATCCACGATAAGGAAATATCCCATTATACATGTAGCTTCAAATATTCTGGCAATAAGTGTTCCAAGTGCCGCACCCGATTCTTCCATTCTGGGTGCACCGAAATGTCCGAATATAAACGCATAGTTCGCACCCATATTTACAAAGAATGCTCCTATCGAGACAAACATCGGAAGCTTAACCTGGCCTACACTCCTCAGTACCAGAGTTGTTACCAGTGAAGCACCTGTAAAGAAGTAAGTAGCAATGGAATACTTAAAGTAATTTGCTCCAAATTCCATTACTAAAGGATCTTTTGTATATATCGACATTACCGTCTTCGGTGCTACTGCCGTAACGATCGCAAATATTGCGGCAAGTCCCATTGCAAGTCTCAGCATCAGGGTTACTGTCTGCTTTAAGGCAATGCCTGCTTCCTCCTTATGCTCACTTGATGAATTCTTCATTCCCCAGTAACGTGACACAAGCACGGATGCTCCCATACCGAGTCCCATACATAGTATATGATAGATTCCGATAAATACGTTTGCCTGTGCTACTGCCGTTATCTTTTCATCCTGAAGCTGACCTACCATGATATTATCCAGCATGTTTACACCTGTAGTGATCAGACTTTGGAATGCTATAGGCAGTGCAAGCTTAAATACCCTCTTGTAAAACTCGGGATCATTCTTATAAAGTTTCATTCTTCAAAACCTCCGCAAAATACCAATTTATCATTATATCAAAAAAAAATGTATCGGTCAATAAAAATAGGAGGAACAACAAAAGTCATTCCTCCTATATATTCATATCATCTTAGAACTTATCATCATATTCTACCTGTCTGGTAGTCTCTTCATACTTAAAAAAATGCCTGTTCCAGAGAAACAAACTATCTTGATCTCTTAACTACCGCTACTTTTCCGGTACAATAATTGTTGATTTCTTCTCCTATCACTTCGCCGCACATATATACAGGGACGCAGGGCGGGCAGCTAAGTACCGGCTGCGCCAATATCCTTCCTACGCTGTCCGGAGCATCGACCGTTTCCGATGGCGCAAGCATTGCATCTTTAAATGACATGGAACGTATTGGAGCCTTCTTTCTTTTACTGTCCGGACCCGCTGATTTTTTATCAGCGTTCTGAGCGTTCAAAGCGTCCTTGTTTTCATCTGCAAACTTAAGCAATATGCTCTGTACTTTCTCAATATCCTCTTTCGGAGTACTGCCCGAAAACATCATGACTATATGTTCACTGTCATGATATTCCACATAAATACCGTTTTTCAAAAGCTTATCCGTAAGTACAGCACACAAGTCACTCTCTTTATTAAAACCGAGAGTAACCTTCATCGGCTCGTTTCCCAATATACGATACTTGTTCTCCGTAAGCTTTTTCTTTAAAGAAGCAACCGCCGCTGCTGCCTCCCTAATACTCTTATTGTTTTCGAGATAAGCATTGCACAGATCAAGTGACTGCATGATAAGATAAGAAGGACTTGTAGTAGCAAATACAGAAAGAGCCTGACGGGCATTTTCAGCTAAAAACTTACGTTTATCTTTAATCTCTTTAGGTACGGTATCGTTCTTTGGAGCCTCGCAAGCTATATGCAGATATGCTCCTCCGGTAAGTGCATTGAGTGTCTTATGAGCGGAATCACAGCAGATATCCGCTCCAAGATCGATAGGATGTAGTGAGTCCTCAAGAAATTTTAAATATGCTCCGTGCGCATTGTCCACAAGTAATAGTATGCCGTATTTATGGCAGATATCGGCAATTTCTTTTATACCCAGCATATTCCCGAGATAATCAGGGCTGGTAATATATACTGCATCGGGCAGTTTTTTTATAAGATATTCCGTATTTAAGTACCCTTTTATGACTTTTTCGATATCATCACCAGTAATACTGCAGCTCTCAAAAGAATCACTTTCCTTCTGCATTATCCATTCAACATTTATATCGAGTACAGCTGCCGCATTCACAAATGAAGCGTGTGCATTTCTGCCTGCCAGGACAAGCGGTTCATGACCTTTTGCTTTAGCATACTTCTTTATAAGAAACATCATGGCTCTGATGCACAAAGAAGATCCTTCAGTTGAATAAAAAGTATTACACCCGAAAAGCTTGCCGGCATTTGCTTCGCTTTCTGCAATAATACCGTCGGGGGCCGACAGATAATCAGCTCCGTCTATTTCGGTTATATCATATTTATATGTATTGTTTTCTCCGTCAAGGTTATCAAGGGCACTATACCCTTTATGTCCGGGCATATGAAGCCTTACAGGATTCTTTGATACATAGTTTTTTACGAAGTCATAGATCGGTGTATTCATATTTTCACCCCACATTCCCTGCTGCTTAACCACTACCGCAGCCATCTTTGTCATCCGGAGCTTTTAGCGAAGGATTTTTATTCCAAAGATCAATTCAGCTCTCTTGCTACCTCTACCATTATAGCGCATTCCAGTCTCTTTTTAAAGAGTTTACATCCCGACTCGTACACCCCGCGTACCGAGCCTGTTGCATGATATGCGTTTGCGGCACATCCTCCCGCACAGTAAAGCCTTGCCCAGCAGTTTTTGCACTCTTTTCTTGCATATACATTGCATGAAGCAAAATCATCCTGTACTTCTTTAGCAGTCACGCCGTTCCAGATGTCTCCGAGCTTAAATGCAGCATCCCCCACAAACTGATGACAGGGGAACAGGTCTCCCCATGGGGTTACAGCCATATATTCCGTACCCGAGCCGCAGCCGGATATCCTCTTATATATACAGGGACCGCCTTTAAGATCGATCATATAATGATAGAAGGTAAAAGGATCGCCCTCCCTGTCCTTTTGAAGCATAAGCTCTGCCAGCTTCTCATACTGCTCATATACTATAGGAAGGTCTTCCTCGGTAAGTGCCATCGGATCGCCCTTTGCACATACTACCGGCTCCATACTGAGTTCCCTGAATCCCAAGTCCAGCATTACCTTGATATCTTCTAAAAAATCAGGATTAAGATGTGTAAAAGTACCGCGCATGTAATAGTTCTTTCCGCCGCGTAAATGAACCAGCTTCCGGAATTTAGGTACTATCTTTTCCCAGCTCCCGTTGCCCGCATAGTCAACGCGGAAGCGGTCATGTACTTCCTTACGGCCATCCAGCGAAAGGACTACATTGCTCATTTCCTTATTGGCGTACTCTATTACATCATCATCTATAAGCACACCGTTAGTCGTAAGTGTAAAACGGAAGTTCTTATTATGCTGCTTTTCTATACTTCTGGCGTACTCTACCACCTCTTTTACCACATCAAAGTTCATAAGAGGCTCTCCGCCAAAGAAATCGACCTCCAGATTATGCCTGGTACCTGAATTTTCAATAAGGAAATCCATGGCTCTTTTTCCGACTTCGGCACTCATAAGTGCCCTCTCCCCATGAAACTTTCCCTGGCTCGCAAAACAATATGAGCAGTTAAGGTTACAGGTATGTGCAACATGCAGGCAAAGGGCTTTTAATACGCCGCTTGTTCTGGCTTTAAGCTCTCCGGCCATTCCTTCATAAGTATCTTCCACAAAAAGCTTTCCCGCTTCTTTAAGCTCTGTTATCTCATCATATATCTCTGAAAGCTCTTCCACGGAAGTCCCGTATTTTGCATTAAGTTCCTCAAAGACTGTTTTCTTTGTCTTTTCGGAAGCTTCATTATTTATATCTTCATATGCGGCGATCATATCATATGTTACTTCGTCCACTGCATGGACCGAACCGGAGCATATGTCAAGTACTATGTTCATTCCGCCTGCTTTATACTGATGTATCATATCGGTTCCTACCTTCTTAGTCAATGCTACTCATCTTCTGTTTTGTTATGATACCTCACCAGTCTGCCTTGCAGACTGCTTTCTCCTCGCGGAGACGTATCAATATATATTAATTAGCCGGTGACATAAAAATATCGCCTCACTACGAGGCGATACTTTCATTGTTTTAGTTTTTCTTATCGCTCTTCTCGCACTTCTGGTTAGCGATACCGCAGCTGGTCTTGCATGCTGACTGACATGAGGTCTGGCACTCGCCGCATCCGCCCTTCTTTGCGCTCTCGCAAAGATTGCGTGTTTCAACAGTCTTAATATGCTTCATAATATCCTCCTAAAAACTTCAGTCTTCTTTTATTTTACATCCTTAACTGACTGCTACAAGTTTATAGGAAAGAACTCAAAATGTCAACCATTATTTTTTTGTTTTCGGTTGCAAATATATTTGGTTTTTTTCCGATATTGTTAAATAAATATTAATATACAAAGAATAACATTGACAAATTCCGATTTTAGTAGCAAAATAGTCACTGTTTTATTAATGTGTTTAGGAGGCTGTAATGCT